>NZ_CP061038.1:4652500-4952500 GCF_014490665.1 Sphingomonas alpina
CGCACTGCGGCCTCGCTCGCGTCCTCGACGTGCAGGCACCAATTGCCCAGCAAGGCACGGATGAGCGCCTGCAGGCTGGATTTGCCCGCCGAAGTCGGCCCAGCCAGCCACACATGCGAACGCCAGGACAGCGCCCCGCAAAAGAACATCTGACCGACCATGCCGAGCAGCAGCAAGGGCGCGGAATCCGGCTCGACCCAGAACCAATCGCCGAACAGCTCACGCAGCCGCTGCGCGTCCTCGGTCGCGCTCGGCTCCGACGCGGGCGGTACCAGCGCCGGCAGCGCCGGGAAAAAACTGTCATCGATCTCACCCGGCCGATGCTCGGCCAGCTTACCGCGCTGCCCCTTGGCGTCCGGCTGACCCGCGATCAGCACCGATCGGCCCATGTGCAGCACCAGCTGCTGATCGTCGCCAACGGCGCGATGCGCGCCCCGGCCGAACACGCGGCCCTGCGGGTTGAAGATGTTCTTGCGCTGGCATGCCGTCACCAGCGCGGTCTGCACTTCCGCCTGATCGAACTTCGTGGCGGGCGCGCCGTTCTTCGCTTGATCCTTGGTCAGCTGCGGGAAATGCTTGATCAACCAGGAGTCGCCGCCGAACAGCAGCAGCAGGTCGCCCTTCCGGCAATCCGTCGCCAGCGCGATCAGCTGATTGGCGGCATCCAGTACCCATAGCTTGAGGCCCTGAATGCCCAGCGGCGTCACCGGACACCCGAACGGCATCACGCTGCGATCGAACCCATCGCCCGCAAATTCTTCCTGCACCATGTCGGGCGCGCGCAACGGCTTGCGCGCCTTGTCCCGGATGCCTTCGATACTCCCCCCGCCAGACATTACGGATACCCTTCGCTATCTCGCTCGATTT
This sequence comes from Sphingomonas alpina, assembly GCF_014490665.1. Lineage (NCBI taxonomy): Bacteria > Pseudomonadati > Pseudomonadota > Alphaproteobacteria > Sphingomonadales > Sphingomonadaceae > Sphingomonas > Sphingomonas alpina. Next base: position 4,653,368 of record NZ_CP061038.1, read on the forward strand.
CGGCGAGGTCGCGAGGCCGCAACTTTGGGCATCCAGATGGAAAGTGCTCCGCATATTGGTGACGAAGCCAGACCGAGAAATCGCCTTCGTAGATCATCCCCGAACTTTGATATTTTTCCCCAATCTCGATCGGAGCCTTGCACACCTCGCAAGTTTTGCCCGCCTTATGCGCGACATGGGTGCGCTCCCAGAGCGGCGTGACCTCGGGCGCATCGGCAACAATTCGGTCCCAACCGTAAGACGGGCAGCCCAGACTGCTCATGCCGCCATCCTCACGCTACGCAGCTGGTCGTTGAAATCCTTGAACCCGTCATCGGGCCACATGCACAACACGGTCCGGCCGCGCGCCTGATGCGCCGCGATCTGGCTGTTGAACGCCGCGTTGATCTTCATCGCCGCGTCCTCATGCTTCTGCGCCAGCGCTTCGTCTCCGGCACGCCGCGCCGCCAGCGCGCGCAACGCCCGATCTTCTTCGTCACGCTGTCCGACCATCACCACATCGCTCACCGAATCGGGCAGGTCGACCGCGCCGATATTGCCCAGCGTCGCCGCCGCGATCAGCCGCACCGCCGGATCGGCCATGGCCACGGTCAATCCGTCCTCGATGCCCTCGCTGATATGCACCGTCGTGCCTTCCGGCACGTCGCGCAGCGGCATTCGGCCGACTTCGCCCTTGTTCAGCGCGATATGCGCCCCGGCATAGTCGCCCAACGTCATCTTCGGCATGTCGAGATCGGCCTTGACCCAGCGCCCGCGCACGAATTCCAGATAGGTGCGGTGCGCCGCGACCATTTCGCCGGCCAGCACTGTCATTGCCGTCACCATCGCCGGTATCTCGCGCCCCAGCTCGGTATTCCAGCAATCGTGCCGGAACCGGATCGCGCCCGGAAACCGTCCCAACGCCGCAAAATCGATGCCGCGCCCTTCCAGATACAACTGCGCGGGCGTGCCCTGCATCACAGCCGAATGATGCCACAGCCCGCGCGCGTTGCGTTTCCGCTTCTCCGCATCGGCCATCGCCGCACGCAGCCGCTTTTCGCGCGCCCGGTCATATTCGGCATTGGTCGCCGTACTGGTGAAGTCGATGCCCGCATCGGCCTCCAGCATCTTTAATGCCTGGACGAAAGTCATGCCCTTGCGTTTTTCGAGATATTTGAAGTGATCGCCGCTCGCACCACAGGCAAAGCATTTGAAGATCGCCTTGGCGTCATTGACCGAAAAGCTGCCCAAACTGGCATCCGAATGGAACGGACACAGCCCGACATGCTCATGGCCGCGCTTGGTCAACGACACATCGCCGCCGATCAGGTCGGACAGGTAAATGCGACTCCGCACCGCCTCGGCCCGTCGCCGCAATGCTTCCAGATCGACCGACATTAGCTGCCGTTCACACGGGGGGTTAAATCATCAAACCATAGGTGTGGAGTGCCGGGGCGACGATCGGCGCGGCCTTCGGAATAATCGATATTCTGATTGATCCGCGCCGCCAGCGCTCGTGCTGAACGCTTCGGCAACGTGATGAGAACATCTTTCCCGTCACCGTCCCTCACGAACAACGACACAGCGCCGCTCGGCAAGGTTTTCGAAAACAGGTCGATCGCGATATAGCCCTTGGCCATCACGCGGCTTTCAAAATGGCTTGGGGCGCGGTGTGGCTTGGGCACACCGCGCCCCGCCTGACGCGCCCTAGGCAAGACGCGTCAGACATGCCGTCGGCGCAACCCGGCGACAATTGGAGATCGGGAATAGTGACGAAGCGCAACCGCGCCCCGTCCGGCGCGCGCGGCACGATCGCCGCGATCGTTTCCGCGCCCAGGCGATCATGCAGCTGCTGGCGCAGCCAGTACGCCGCGCCCACGCCGTCGATGCCCAGCCCGGCCGCCAGCGAACGATATGTGACCGTCCGGCCATGGCCCTGCTCGATCACGATCAGCCGTAACGCTTCGTTCTGCCGCGCCGTCAATCCGCTGTTGCGTGTCAAATTGGACATAGGAAAATTCCTATTTCTGTTGCTTTGTTGGATAGCAGCGAATTAGAACGAAGCAAGAACACAGGAACGACTCGACATGATTTCACGCCGCCGCCCGCCGCTGCATCTGCATTGGACAATGCGCCTTGGCACAGGCCTCGACGCTCTCGTCTTCCGCGTGCAGTTCGCACCGTGGACAGCGCGCCGGCCGAAACCAGTCCGCGTGATCCGCGATGCCGCGCCGCGCCAGCTCGTTGACGATATCGGCGGACTCGGGGCGCTTCCCCTCCTCCTCCCATCCCTGCAGCGTGCCCGCGCTCGCGCCGATCTCGGCCGCGAACGCGGGGCGCCCGATTTTGGGACTGTGCGCCTCGCGATAGCGCCTGATCTTGTTGCCGGCCAAGGTTGTCATGATGCCTAACTACCCATATAGGGAAGTTTCATGCAACTGAATTTTATGCAGAGTTGCCAGAACGGGGGATTGAGCCGGATGGGTCAGGTCATACAAATCACCTCTATGGTGAAGAAGTTGATTGACCCGCCCAACCGGATTCGCGCCGTGCGTGAAGCGCGCGTGCCGAAGGTGACATTGCGCCAGGTCGCCGAAGCCCTCGGCACCACGCAAACCGTCATCTCCCGCGTGGAGACTGGCGAACGCCCGCTCTACATGCACATGGCACGGCGTATTGCCGAAGTGCTTGGCGTCTCCGTCGCGGACCTGCTCAACGAAGAGGATAACCCATATCGCCTCGACGATCGCGAGCGCGACGTGATCAACGCGATGCGGCACGGTCAGGCACATGTCGCCGATGCCGTCCACCGCGTCGCCGAAAGCCTCAACGCCTTCGATCCCGGCGCACCGGCACCGCCAGAGCCACGCGAAGACGAGCACGACACCGCGCGCCGCGCCTGATCCCCGTTCGCCTGAAAAAGGCCGCGCTACCACCCTTGAGCGCGGCCTTTTTGCTGCGCGCAGAACGCGACTTCCCAATATGGGAAGTTTTCCTATTGCGATAACTTCCCAATATGGGTAGTTAGCTTTCCGTTGGTTCTTCCCACGGAGGCGAGTTTATGGGCCAGATAGCCCAATTCCCAGGCGTCAAACGGCCCGTCCCGGTGCCGAACACTCATCCATCGGCACGCGCTGCGGTTGCGGCCCTGCCGGATGCGCTGCCAAGCACTGGCGGCACGCGCGGCGAATATGCCCTGGCTGATGTCGCCCGCCCGCTCGGCATCCTGCATCTGTCGATCAGGACCATCATCGACACGCTGCGCGCGCTGGCCAAGCATGAAGGCATGCCGCTCCCGCGCACCCCGCGCGTGATCAAGGGCAAGCCGGTCAGCGGCGTCGACATGATCTGCAAGATCAGCCGTTGGAATGCCGGCGAATATGATGCGTGGCTCGACGGTCGCGGTCGCGGTCCGGCCAGCCCTGCACCCGCCATGCTCCCGCCGCCGCTCCGTCAGGAAATGGCCGCGCGCGCAGTTGCGATCGGTGCAGGACGATGAGCGACGCTATCCTCGACGCGTTGCGTGCCGCTGTCCGTGTCGAGGCGGAAAAGATCGTCGCGGACGAGGCAAACGAAGCGGCCAAGCGGATACATGATCGGATGCGGTTGCTCGCGCCGCATTTCGCGATGAGCATCATGAACCATTACGATGTCGCTCGTGATGCTGAGCGCGTCATAATCACGGTCCGGCAAGGCAATGCGGAATGACCGCGCTGTTCCGCCCGATCCGCTCCGCCAGCGGCATCGCCTACGCGACGCTCGCCGCCGTCATCCTGTTCGTCTTCGCCGAACCGTTCGTCGGTCCGTTCGCCGCCTGGGCGGTGTCGTGAAGTGGCGGCGCGCATCGCCACCGGATCCGCGCACGCGCGCCGCGTGGCTGCTGACCGTGCTTATCGCCTGGGCCGCCGCGACCCTGCTGTCAGTCTTCCCAAATCCCTGAATCGGCTCGCCCGCAAAAATGGAGGCCCACTGACATGATGCCGGATTTTCAACCGTTCAGCGGGTTCGATCCGATCGACGGCGCAGAGGCGCATATGGATGCAGGCCGGGATAACCCCTGCAGCGTGGGCGGATTCGACGCTCGGGAAATCACGATCGGCGCGGCAATGCTCGACGCGCACGGACGCCTGCGGCTCTGTCAAGCCGAGGCGGAAGCGCGGGGACTGATCTGATGCCCGCGCCCCAGGCCACCGCCGTCTATTCGCGGTTTGACGACTCTGTCGTCATCCTCACCGACACGCAGACGTACCGCATTCCGGCGAGCGCCGCCGAAGACCTGCCCGCGCAGATCGCAAACGCGCTGCGCACCCGCGCCATAGGCACTGAAATGGCGAGCAAGGCCAAGGTATGACGCGCAACGCCCCCTTGCCGCCTGTGACCGTGCAGATGCGCCGCCTCGCCGACTTGCAGGCATGGCCATGGCGCATCCTCACCAAGTCCGAGCGCGTCGAGCGCGAGCGCTACGAGATCGTCGCGTCGGCCCGTCACCGCCAGCGCCTGCGGAGAAGTTCAACCGAAGGGAAAACCGCATGAGTAACATCATCGCTGCCGATCAGCTGCGCCTGCTGATCGAGCGCATCGAGCGCCTGGAGGATGAGAAGAAAGGCATCGCCGACGACATCAAGGATGTCTACGGCGAAGCCAAATCGACCGGCTACGACACCAAGACGATGCGCAGCATCGTCCGCCTGCGCCGCATGGAAAAGCACCATCGCGACGAAGCCGAGGCGCTGCTGGAAACCTACAAGATCGCGCTGGGGCTGGCTTGATGAGCATCCAGGCAGAAACGCACACCGCGCCTCGGCCGGTCAGCAAGCCATGATCGTGGTCAAGGTCGAACTGTGGTCGGCCGTTGACGGTCAGCGCAGGGAACTGGCCCGCATGACGATCGACAACATTGGGGGAGACGTCACCCGCGGCGACTACCGCACGCGCACCATGCGCGGCCGGTCGGAACAACAGCTGCACCGCGCGATGCTGACCAACAGCCTTACCCGCGAGGGCAAGGTTCTCGGTCACCAGCGCCTCAAACTGCACGTCTGGAATCTGGTCGCCAAGGCGCTGACCGGCATGGGCTACGGAAAGGAAAATTAATGGCGGAACTCCGCTTCGACAAGCAAGCCGACAACGATCGCTATTTTTCCACGCTCGAAACTCTTGGCGTCGTCCTGCCACTGCGGCTCGATGACGAGAATGTTGGCGATATCCTTGATCATGCCGGCGTCACGGTACTGACCGTCGATGTGAACAATGAGCGACCGGATGAGGACGTGACGCGCCTCGCAGAAACGATCGCCTTGGCAATCAACACATGCGGCGGATTTCGCTCCGAACGCAGCGAGCCGAGCTCGATCTGATGGCCGACGAAGCTGACCTCGCCGCCGAAATCGAGGCTGAACATCTGGCGCGCGGCATCGCTGCTGCGCGCCAGCCCATTCCCGAGGGCAAAGCGGGTGAATGCGACGGCTGCGGCGAAGACATGGGACGGCTGGTCAATGGCAAGTGCGGCTATTGCCGTGACGGCCGACGCCGCCCGCCCGCCATGTTTCGCGGGCCGCCACCGGAACAAGACGCATGACCGGCCGTCCGCTCACGGACGATTTCGCCATGAAATCGTCGCTCGCCGTACGCGCACCGCGCGCCGTGCCCCTGGACGAACAGATGATCGAACTACAGACCGAACTGGAGCGGCGCATCCGCGTCTATCCCGGCTTGGTTGCGGCCGATAAGCTGAAACAGGAAGAGGCGGACCAGCATATAGCGGTTTGGCGCGCGATCATCGCCGACCATCATCGCCTTGCGGCCAGCATCGCCCGGCATTGTCATCAGGCATATGCCGTCAACCCAGCGCCCTATTGCTTCGACTGGCCGACCCGCGTGCGCGAGCTGCGCCGCGAACTGCAACTGCGCCGCAACGCTTATCCCAAATGGATCGACGCGCCCGCCAACCCGCTGACTGTCGCGACCGCCGCACAGAAACTCGAATGCCTCGATGCGGTTCATGCCCGCTATTGGCACCAACTGTTCGCCTTCTCCCCGCCGCACGTTGCGCGTGACGCGGATCCGGCCCGCGCCGCCTGGGCCGCAGCGGCCGAGCGCGCCCGCATGATGCCGCACTGGACGAACATCATGGCGACCGGATCGCTTGATGAAGGGATGGACGCGCGGCGCACGGACGCCATCTGGCGCACCATAGAAGCCTATGCGCGCATGTCTGCTGGCGAGCCGGTAACACCCGGCCTGCTGCCGCCCGCGAGCGAAACTCGTGCCATCCTCGCCGCCGAGGCCCGCCGGCGTGCCGATGAGCAGCTTGCTCGCTGTTTCGACGGCACGACCGATCGCGCCGCAGCCGAGGCCATCTTCACCCAGCTCGAGCAAATCGCTCGCTGGCTCAATTCCCCTGACATCGCGTCCATCCCGGCCGCGATCGAGCCGCAAAGGATGGCCGCATGACGGGCACATATGATTTTCAAATGCCGCCAACAACCGGCCCGCTGCACGTGCGCAAACAAGCCCGGTTCGAAATGGGCGAAGTCATCGAGCGTATGTCGAACGAGACGGGCTACAAGTTTGGACCGCGCGGCTGGGCATACTACGCCGAGGGCTTGGGGCTAATCACCAAAGGCGAATTTGATCGCTTCGAAAAGCTACTCACCGATATGCGAAAGGACGGCGAACTTGATCCTGACGTGATCGAGCCGGATGCTTCGCGCATTGCCACCGATGTTTTCGACTTTGAGGCAACGACACACACGCCCGAAGAACTCGCGCAATACGCCATTGATGAAATTAGCGACCGATTACGAGATTGGGCGCAGTCATTCTATGAAACCGGATATTGGGACGATCTCGACTATTATGTTGAGCTGATCGTAGAGAAGAAGGATCTTGTGCAAATATTTCGATCAACCGCCGATCGTTACAACGTGCGGATTACCAACGGCAAAGGCGACACGGATATTCACACCCGGCTTGCCATGCTCAAGCGTTTTCGGGATCATAGCAACGAAGGGCGGCGCTGCATCCTACTGGCCATTGGCGATCATGATCCAAAGGGCCTCCATATCGTGGAAGGGTTACACCGCACGTTCATGTCCTGCAGCAACATCAAGGGATTGGACTGGCACGATCCTAATTTCGAGGTGGTCAATATCGGCCTGACGGAAGATCAGATTGATAGCTTGGGCCTGATGAAGATAGCCAACCTCGAAACGGGAGGCGGACGTGACTTGTCCAGCCCGCTCCACCCCGATCATTACAAGCCATATGTGCAGGATTATCTCGCGAATTTTGGCGTGTGGAAATGTGAGGCAAACGCCTTGGTGGGCAACCCGCGCAAAGCAAAAGCGTTGCTGGAAACCGCCATAAATCGCTTCATCCCGGCAAGCCACCCCGACGATATTGAGGCGAAGAATGAACCCGGCCGGGAAGCGGTCCGTGGTGAAATATCACGTCTTGTCCACGGCTGGGAATTTGAGGCATGATCGAGCTCAACGGCCATGGCCATATTCCCCTGATCCGCACGCCCGAAATGGAGGCGAGCGACCTGTTGGACGATGCCGTCAACGTCATCACTACCGAACTGAGCAACGGCATCGGCGCGTTCGCATCTCCAGTGGCATGTCGAGCTGCGGCCACCCGGATTGTCCAGCGCTTCGCCAACATGACCTTGACCGCTATCCGGGGAGACCGTGATAGCGACCGGCTGGCGCGCTTTTTCCGGGAAGAACGGCCCGATCTCGGCTTTGAGGGCGACGTGAGCGATTGGACGCCTGTCGAATCCGCGATGCGCTTCCTCAGGCGCGAGGCGCGACCCAGCGTTGTCGCTGCGCTCAATCAGATTTCAGCGGTCCGGCCGAGCAATTGGGAAGATGACGACGATCCTGACCAGCTGGCAGCATGGCGAGCCGTCGATGCCGCGCTTGCAGCCTGCAAAGGAGCAGGCGTTGACGCCACACCCTCCCCGGGCGCACCTTCCACGCCCTGACGCTACCGCCCGAATCTACCCGGTGAAAGGAAACCGACCAATGCCCACACCTCGCGACGCTGCGCGCACCGCCGCCTTCCGCAAATGGATCGCCCATATAGGCGGACGCGAAGCCGCCGCGCGGGACACCGGCATAGCGCTGCGCTCGATCGAGCGCATGGCGGGCGGTAAGCAGCCACCGCCGGCAAAACTGCTCGAAGACCTTGCCGGCCAGCTGGCGGCAAAAGGCGGTGCCGATGCGCTCGCCGATGAACTGGCCATCGCGGCCCGCCCACAGGAGAAGGTCAATGCCTAAGCAACGCCAGATCCCGTGCCTATTCGCGCGCAAGCTCGCCGATGGTCAAACCATGTGGCACTGGAAACCCAGCGCCCGCCTGCGCCGCGCCGGATTCGTCAACGTCAAGCTTGGTTATGACCATGGCCCAGCTGTGATCCAGGCGATGGAGTTGAATGCCCAGGTCGTGCAATGGGACAAGACCGGCGCGACCGGCGACGGAGCCGCCGTGCTGCGCCCCGCACCGCGCGTCGTGCGCTTCGCGGAGCTGATGGCCCGCTACCGCGCAAGCGATGCCTTCACGACGCTGCGCGCCAGTTCGCGCCGCGAATATGACACCCGCCTGCGCCAGCTCGACCATTGGGCAATGGATGGCCAGCTGCCGGTGCGCGACATCGATAAGCAGCTGGTGCGCGATCTGCGCAACGGACTGGTCAGCGGCCACAGCATCCACCGCGCCGCCTCGACCCTCGCCGTGCTGCGCTTGCTGCTCGCATGGGCGGTCCGCGAAGGGATCGTGCGCGAAAACGCCGCGGTCAATTGCGATATCCCGGAACGGCCCAGCCGCCGCAACGTGATGAACGATGCGGTCATGCTGGCGATCGTCGCCGCCGCGCGCCGGCTCAAGCTGCCCGAGGTCGAACTCGGCATCGATCTCGCCTTCTGGTCGCTGCAGCGCCAGGCGGATATCCTCGCGCTCAATCGGCTGGCATGGCGCGAATACGATAATGTCGATCGCGATCACGCCGCGCTGCTCGCCAACCCGCGCGGCCGGGTGATGGGCTTCCGCCTCTGCCAGCAAAAGACCGCCGTGTGGATCGATGCGCCAATGCCGCCACAGTTTCACGATCGCGTCGAAACGGCGCTGTCCGCCAGCCCCACCGGCTTCCTATTCCAGCATCCCGACGACGCCAGCCAGCCCATGCCGGACTGGATGTTTCAGCGCCGCTTCAAGGCCGCCCGCACCGCCGCTGCGGAGAATGCGACCATGGCCGGCAACAACGCACTGGCCGAACAGATCAACCAGTGCCAGTTCCGCGACCTGCGCCGCACCGGCATGACCTTCTACAGCAACATGGGTGCCCGCCTGCCATGGATCACCGCCCTTAGCGGCCACGCCGTACTAGGCCGCAAGACGATTCTGGACACGTATATGCCGGGCAATACCGAGGGAGCATGCGCTTGCGTTGCTACCGGCATCGCCGGCCTGCAGCGCCGTGCCGATCGAGAGGAACAAGCATGACCGACTATCGCGCAGCACCGTCGACCGAGGGGCAGCACGCCGACATCCGCATGGATTTTTCCGGCTTGGGAGTAGAGTGCGCCTTTGCATATCGCATCGATCGAGAGGAGGTCGCGGAAGTGCTTTCGATCGGTCGACGCGAGCAAGTTCTAGGCCTCGACGGGCTGCGGCGCAGGGATGCGCGGGCCGCGTTTATCGACCGGATTGCGCGGACCTTGGCTGTCCAGCTATCCGACTTTTTGAACGATCGCGACGGCTGGAACGGCGAGCGTCGAGCCGAAATTATCGAGAGGCATTCGCGCGCCCGATGACGCTTTTGTCGCACGTGCGACAAAATTTCGTCGCACCGTCGCAGCGCCAACAGCCTTGACCCACAGTTTTCCGCCACCTAAGTGACCCTCGCTGTTGCCCCGTCGTCTAAAGGTAAGACTACGGACTCTGACTCCGTTAATTGAGGTTCGAATCCTCACGGGGCATCCAGCTTTTCCGCTATTCGAGAGCCGCGCGATTCCGCTCGCTCGTTCGAGTGTCAGGCTCCGGAAATCGGCAGCGATTCCGGAAAACAGCGCCGATTGTCCCGAAAGCACCGGCTGGCCGTCATAGCCGGGCCGATGCTTCCATTCATCGTCAGTTGCGCATCTCTCACGCCACCCGCCGAACTCGCAGGCGGAACGCTGATCTCGTACGAGACGGGCGCCCGACACCGTAACGAGCGCGCGGCATCAAGAATCCGGGGATACCCGCCGCCCATGGTCCAGCAACGATGACCATGTCGTTGCCGCAGGCGATCTCGTTCACCCAATCTCGAGTCGGGGCTTTGCCCCGGTACATGTGACCTACGCGAAAACCTCTTCGAGCTGCTGTGTCTGCGGGCCGTCCTTCCAGTTGCGCAGCTCGATATAAAGCGAGCTCTGCACGGTGCTCCAGAAGACGCTGATCAGGGTCGCGACCACGGCGTTGCCGATCAGCCATCCGATCGGCAGACCGTTTTCGCCCATCTGGGCCATCGCCTGAACCCCGCCGCCGCTGGCGATCAGCGCATAGCCGAGCAATCCCGAGACCAGCAAATAGACGACGCCGACGAGCAGCTCGAGCCCGAAGACTTTCCAGCGAGCGCCCTTTGTCAGCTGGCGGCTGCGGCCGAGTGCGCCGATCACGCCGGTACGTTCCTCGACCAGGGCGGGGGCGGCGACCGACCAGATGACGTACAGCATGATCCCCGGCACGAACAGCAGCACCCAGCCGATCGCGACGCCGAGACCGACAATCAGCGCCAGGCCGATCAGCGGTAACGCCACGCTCATCCCGGCCGCCACGCTTTCGCCGAAACTGGCGCGCCGGCCCTCGCTATACGCCACGGTCGCACGGACCAGCGCGCCCTGCACGATCATCGACAGAACCACTCCAATGATTCCCAGGCCGATGCTGATGATGATGCCGTCGCGGAACGCGTTGGGTTGCCCTGCGAGCGCAATCTGCAGGCGCTGGCCGAAAAAGCCGGAGATCACGCTGGGCAGGGCGCCGAACAGAAAGGCGATGCCGAGCATCACCGCCGGGTTGGCGGCAATTGCGGAAAAGGTGCGGTTCAAGATGCGTCCGATCGAGACCGGTTCGCCCAAAGGCACCGCGACGTTTGTAGCCATGTGATTTTCACCCCGTTTGCCGCCGTGGCCATGCCCCGGCCTTCCGGCGACAATCTGACCCAGCTGGCGCATCCTGTCCACAGCGAAGGTTCGATTGTGAACTTCTTCATTGCATGCGCGATCTCTTTGGATAAGTTCGTGAAAGCGGTTCATCGCGGTCCGGGGGACATTCGTGACATCGGCATCATCGCAGGAAGCGGCGGCAGCCGCCGCGCGCCGCTTTACTGCGGCGCATGACGCGTTGCGCGCCGACACTTCGGTACAATTCGATCTCCGCGCCGCCCCACCGCCCCCCAAACCGCCCGAATGGGTCCATCAGCTCGGCGAATGGGTCGCCTCCGTGCTGCGCCCGGTCGGACGAGGGATCGCCTGGCTGTTCGACCTCTTGCCCGACGCTCCCTATGCGCGCATCCTGCTCTGGGGCATTCTCATCGTCGCGGTGCTGCTGCTGCTCTGGGTGATCGTCGACCGGGTTCGCAACGGCCATTGGCGCTGGCCGCGCTGGCGCCGCCGTATAATTGCCGATGCTGCGCCCGAGGACGACCCGCAATGGACGCCGGAAGCCGCGCCGGCCCGTGCCTGGCTGCGCGAGGCCGACGCGCTTGCGGCGGACGGGCATTATGCCGAGGCGGTGCACCACCTACTGATCCGCAGCATCGAGGATATCGGACGTCGGCGGCCGCGCCTGATCCGTCCGGCGCTGACCAGCCGCGATATCGCCGCCGCCGACGCCATTCCGTCGACCGCGCGCGACATCTTCGCCGGGATCGCACGAATCGTCGAACGCAGCCTGTTCGGCGGCCGCGCGGTCGGCGCGACCGACTGGTCGGAGGCGCGCACCGCCTATGCCGACTTTGCTCTGCCCAAGGTATGGAAATGAGCGACGCGGCAACGGGGCGCATTGGCGGTGGCGATTCCGCATTCCGCCCGCTGACCGTCGCGCTGATGCTGATCGTCGGCATCCTGGCATTCGTCGCGACGCTGGTGCTCGGTGCCTTTGCGCCGGATCTCCGGTCGGGCAATAACGGCGGAACCCACGCGCTGTCGCGCGCCGCGATCGGCTTCAGCGGCCTGTACCGGCTGGTGGAGGCGACCGGACGCCATCCGCGCATCATCCGCAACGATCACGAATTCGAGACCGGGGATCTCGTCATCCTGTCGCCACCCGATGGCACGACCAATGTCAGCTTGCCGATCCAGAGCCGGGCCGACAAGCCGACGCTGATGATCCTGCCCAAATGGGCGACCAAGGCCGATCCCGCGGTGACCGGTTGGGTGCGCTATGTCGGCCTGTATCCGCGCGACGTACCCGAACGCGTGCTTGCCCCGGGCAGCAAGCTGACCGTGACCCGCCGGCCCAGTGGCGGTGCGCCGCTGATCGTCCCGGAAACGATGGTCGACGCACAGACCGGCACCCCGGCGCGCTTCACCGCGCCGCGGCCGCTACAAACCATCACCGGCGCCGGCCTGCAGCCGGTGATCACCGATCGCGAAGGGCGGATCGTGCTCGGCCAGATCGGCACCGACCTGTACGTGCTGGCCGACCCCGATCTGCTGTCGAACCGCGGTATGAAGAATGCCGACCAGGCACAGGCCGCGCTCGCTCTGCTCGATTATCTGAGCGACACCGGTGCCGAGGGTATTGCGTTCGATGTGACGCTCAACGGTCTTGGTCATAGCCCGAGTCCGCTCAAACTGGCCTTTGCGCCGCCCTTTCTCGCCATGACGCTGGCGATCGCCGCCGCCTTGCTGCTCGCCGGCCTCCATGCGCTGGGCCGGTTCGGCTCGCCACAACGCCGCCCGCGCGCGATCGCCTTCGGCAAGGCTGCGCTGGTCGACAATACCGCGGCCCTGGTGCGCAAGGCCCGGCGCGAGGCGATGCTCGGCGGGCGCTATGCGCAGGTCATCCGCGAACGCGCCGTCGCCGCTTTCGGCGTGCCGGCACGGTTGCGCGATGCGGCGCTTGACGCCTATCTCGACAAGCTTGGCGGGCGCGGGACGTTCAGCGATCTCGCGCGCGCCGCCGAAACCGCCGACGACAGACGCGCGCTGCTTGCCGCCGCGCAGGCACTCCATGACTGGCAAGGGGAGAAGAACGGGTGACGATGGAAGACGTGCAGGCATTGGCCGCACAGATCCGCGCGGAAGTCGGCAAGGCCGTCATCGGGCAGGAGGCGACGGTCGAACTGATGCTCGTTGCGCTGTTCGCCGGCGGGCATATCCTGCTGGAAGGACCGCCGGGCACGGCCAAGACCCTGCTCGCGCACAGCTTCGCGCGTGCGGTCGGGCTGGATTTCGGGCGGATCCAGTTCACCCCCGACCTGATGCCGGGCGACATCATCGGCGCGAATCTGTTCAACTTCCAGACCTCGACCTTCACGCTGACGCGGGGCCCGATCTTCACCGATCTGCTGCTCGCCGACGAAATCAACCGCACCCCGCCAAAGACCCAGGCGGCACTGCTCGAGGCGATGCAGGAACGCACCGTGACGATCGACGGCGAGAGCCTCGCGCTCGGCGATCACTTCATGGTCGTCGCGACGCAGAATCCGATCGAGCAGCAGGGCGTCTATCCACTGCCCGAGGCGCAGCTCGATCGCTTCCTGTTCAAGCAGACGGTCGATTATCCCAGCGCATCCGAGGAACGCCGCATCATCGCCGCGCACGGCGCGCGCCGGTCGGCGATGTCGCCGGAGAATTGGGGCGTCGAGGCAAAGGGCGATGCGAAGGCCATCCAGGCAGCGGTCGAGGCGGTTGCGAGCGTGAAGCTGGTCGATGAAGTGATCGATTATATCGCTGCGCTGATCCGCGGTACGCGCGACGTGGCCGACCTGGAGAGCGGTGCGTCGCCGCGGGCCGGCGCGATGCTGGCGGGCGCCGCGCGCGCGCGCGCTGCGCTCGACGGACGCGACTTCGTCATCCCCGACGACGTCAAGATTCTCGCTCCGCCACTGCTGCGCCACCGGCTGATCCTGTCTCCCGCCGCCGAGATTGACGGGCGCGCGATCGAGGATGTGGTGGCCGGCATCATCGACACGATCGAGGCGCCGCGTTGATCTATCCGACGCGCTCGGCGATCCTGCTCGCAGCGGCCGGTGCGCCGTTCGCGTTGCTTGTCGCCGTGTTTTTGCCGGGCAGCTGGTATGCCGGCCTGGTCTGGCCCGGCGCGGTGCTGCTGCTCGCTGCGTTCGACGCCCTGTCGGGGATCCGGCCGGCGCAAGGCAATGCGACGCTTGAGCTGCCGAAATCGGCCAGCGTCGGGGCGACGATCGATGCGACGATCCGGGTGATGTTCGCGGGATCCGCGCCCGCCCGTGTCGAAGTGGCGATCGGCAATGATCCGCTGCTCGTGCCGTCGGAGGACGACCGGCTGATCATGGGCTTGGCCGGGCCGGCCGGCTCGGCGCTCCTCCCGCTCACCACGATCCGGCGCGGCACCGCCCGGCTCGACACGCTGTGGCTGCGCTGGAAGGGCGGTCTCGGGCTGGTCTGGAAGCAACGCCGCATCGCGCAGCGGGCTGCGATGCGCATCCTGCCCGATGTGCGCCCGGTGCGCGAACGCGGCGCGCAGATATTCCAGCGCCACGCACTACAGGGCCTGATCGCGCAGATCGATCGCGGTGACGGCGCCGAGTTCGAATCGCTGGTCGAATTCCACTCCGGCATGGATCGCCGCGCGATCGACTGGAAACAATCGGCACGCCACCAGAAGCTCCATGCCAAGGAGTTCCGTACCGAACGCAACAACCAGATTGTCTTTGCCGTCGATGCCGGGCGGCAGATGTCGGAACCGGTCGCCGGTCTGCCGCGCGTCGATCGCGCCGTGGCGGCGATGCTGCTCACGGCCTGGGTGGCGCTGAAGCTTGGCGACCGTGTCGCGCTGCATGCGTTTGATTCGCGCCCGCGCATCGCCAGCGGCCTGATCTCGGGGGCCGCCGGGTTCAGTGAGTTGCAGCGGCTTGCCGCGGGTATCGACTATTCCGAGGACGAGACCAACTACACTTTCGCGCTGGTCACGCTCGCGCAGCGTCTGACGCGGCGCTCGATGATCGTGCTGTTCACCGAATTCACCGACCTGACTTCCGCCGAATTCATGGTCCGCGCCGCGGCGCGCCTGGTTGAGAAGCATTTGCTGATGGTCGTGGTGCTGCGTGATGAGGAGCTGGAGGCGCTCACCGGTGCGCGGCCGCAGACACCGGCCGACGTGACTCGCGCGGTCACCGCGGCGGCGCTGCTGCGCGACCGGCTGCTCGTGCTGACTCGCCTGCGGCACCTCGGCGTGCACGTCATCGAAAGTGAATATGACCGTGTGGGAGACCGGCTGGTGAGCGGTTATATCGATCTCAAGCGGCGCAACCTGCTATGAGCGCGCTCATCGAAGCCCAGCCGATATTGGTCAATGCGAGCCGCTTTCGTGCCGCCCATGAAGCCGAATGGGAACAGCTCGATACGCTGGTTACGCGGATCGAGAAGCGCTCGCTGAACCGGCTCAGCGACGACGAACTGCTCGCCTTGCCGCTGCTGTATCGCGCGACGCTCTCGTCACTGTCGGTGGCGCGCGAAACCTCGCTCGACAATGCGCTGGTCGTCTATCTCGAACAGCTGTCCACCCGCGCCTATTTCCAGCTCTACGGCGTGCCGACCTCGGCCTGGCGGCAGCTCGGCCAGTTCTTCGCACGCGGCTGGCCGCGCGCGGTGCAATCGCTGTGGCGTGAGACATTGGTCAGCCTGTTGCTGACCCTGGCGGGCACGATCGTCGGCTATCTGCTGGTGAAGAACGAGCCGACCTGGTTCTATAGCCTCATCCCGGGCAGTCTTGCCGGCGGGCGCGATCCATCGGCTTCGGCCGAGACGCTGAAGGCGGTGCTCTATGCCGAGCAGAAGGATGCGCTGGCGGTGTTCGCGACCTTCCTGTTCACGCACAATGCGCAGATCGCGGTCTTCTCCTTCGCGCTCGGTTTCGCCTTTGCCGTCCCGACCGTACTGCTGATCCTCTATAACGGGTTGATGCTCGGCGCCTTTATCGCGCTCTATGCCGCCAAGGGGCTCGGCTATGCGCTGGGTGGCTGGTTGATCATTCACGGCACGACGGAGTTTTTCGCAATCATCCTGGCCGGAGCGGCGGGCTTCAGGATCGGGACCGCGATCGCCTTTCCCGGGCGCCGGTCGCGCGCCGATTCGGCGATCGACGCCGGGCGCACCGGCGCTCTGGTGATGGGTGGTGCGGTGATCATGCTGATGGTCGCCGGGCTGCTGGAGGGGATCGGGCGCCAGACCATCAATGACGATCTGGCGCGCTACGGCATCGGGCTGGCGATGCTGGTCGGCTGGACGGCATATTTCTATCTGCCGCGCCGCGAGAGCGCCGATGACTGAGCTGAAAATGATCGATCCGCTGCGCCGGCGTTTCATCACGCCCGAGGGGGTCGATCTGAAGCTCGAACTCGGCAGCGCGGGGACGCGTGCGGGCGCTTTTCTGCTCGACGCGCTGATGGTGGTCGGCACGCTGATCGCGATGACGATCGGGATCCTGTTTCTGTTGCGCTCGGGTGCAACGGAAATCCTCGCCATCATATGGCTGATCGGCTTTTTCGTGCTGCGTTTCGGCTGGTTCGTCATGTTCGAGATGGGCGGGCGCGGCGCTACGCCAGGCAAGCGCGTGATGGGATTGCGCGTGGTGGCGCGCGATGGCGCGCGACTGACCGGCGGCGCCGTGATCGCGCGCAATGCGATGCGCGAGATCGAGGTCTTCCTGCCTTTGTCCTTCCTCGGCTATCAGACCGCACAGGGGGCGGCCGACGCCTTTCTGGCGATCTTCGCGCTGCTGTGGAGCGGCATCTTCCTGTTCTTCCCGCTGATGAACCGCGACCGGCTCCGGATCGGCGACATGCTTGCCGGCACCTGGGTGGTGCGCGTGGCGCGGCAAGAACTCGGCCACGATCTTGTTGCGCACGGCAGCGCCCGGCCGCGCCGGACGTTCAGCGCGGCGGCGCTCAATCTCTACGGCGTCTATGAACTGCAGACGCTCGAAGACGTGCTACGGCGCGGCCGGGACGATGCGGTGACCACGGTCGCAGAAACGATCCGGCGCAAGGCCGGCCTGCCCCGCGACGGGGATGATTACAGCTTTCTGTCGGACTATTACGCGGCGCTCTGCGTCCATCTCGAACGCGGCCTGATGGTCGGCCGCCGGCGCGACAGCAAGTCGGATACTCTCGCGAGCGGCGCGGGTCGGCCGCGCCGTGTGTTCAGCGCGGCGGCGCTCAACATGTACGGCGCCCATCAGCTGCAGACGCTCGAAGGCGTGCTGCGTCGCGGCAACGAAGAGCAGGTGACCACCATCGCCGACACGATCCGACGCAAGGCCGGCTTGCCCCGCGACGGGGATGACGTCGCCTTCCTGTCGGATTATTACGCGGCACTCCGCGCGCATCTTGAACGCGGCGAGCTGGCCGGTCGCTGACGCGAACGCGGGATGATGGACGCGCGGCGGCCCGAACCGGCGCCTGGAGTCGTTTTTACCTGAACGGGCTGGTGCCGTCCGGTTGAAAACGACCCTAGGCCGCTTCGGCCAGCAATTGCTTCGCGGTCTCGGAGGTCCAGTCCATCCCGCCGGTCATCCGCCACACTTCCTTGCCCGACGAATCGTACAGGATGCTGGTCGGCAAGCTCACCTGATAGGCGGTGCTGAGCGCGACATCGGGGTCCAGATAGGGCTTGAGGTTCTTCACCCCGGTCCGGGCGAAGAACGGCGTGACCTTGGCCGCGCCTTCGAGATCCTGGCTGACCGCGACCACCGTCATGCGCCCGGCAACGGCATCGAGCGTCGGCATCTCGGCGACGCACGGGCCGCACCAGGTGGCCCACAGGTTGAGCAGCACCGGCTTGCCCGCGAAATCGGCGATCGAGGTCTTGGTGCCGGCGGGAGTCTGGAACGGCACGCCGGGTGCCTTCTCACCCTTATGGCTGCGGTCGAGTGTGCCGATCGTGTCGACGATCACTTTCTCGCCCTCTTTCGGTGCCCCTGGCGCCGAAGCTGGTTCGACCGAAGCGGTCGCCGCATTCTCGGTCCCATTTGCCCCCACTTTGGCCGGTGTTGCGGCGTTCGCTTGCTCCGCGGCCGAGTCTTGCCTATCGCAACCGCCGACCAACAGGCCGGCTCCCAGGAGACAGATGATCGTCGAGCGCAGCGACATGACAGGTTCCAATGCGATGTGGGGCGGGCGTTTTGCCGAGGGCCCCGCGGCGGTGATGCGCGAGATAAATGCGTCGATCCCGTTCGACAAGCGGCTGTGGCGTCAGGATGTCGCCGGATCCAGAGCGCATGTCGCAATGCTGGGCAAGCAGGGCATCGTCTCGGCCGAGGACGCGGCAACGATCTCCGCCGGTCTCGACCAGGTCGCGGCGGATTATGACGCGAACGGCGTGGCCGAGGATCTGGCGCTCGAAGACATCCATATGCAGACCGAGGCGAAGCTCGCCGCGCTGATCGGGCCGGTCGCCGGCCGGCTGCATACCGCCCGCTCGCGCAACGACCAGGTCGCGACCGATTTCCGGCTCTGGGTGCGTGACGCGATCGACCAGGTCGAGGTGGCGCTGACCGGCTTCCAGCACGCCTTGCTGACCCGCGCCGAGGAACATGCCGACAGCGTCATGCCCGGCTTCACCCATTTGCAGAGCGCGCAGCCGGTGACGCTCGGCCATCATCTGATGGCCTATTACGAGATGGTCGCGCGCGACCGCAGCCGTTTCGCCGATGCGCGCGCGCGGCTCAACCGCAGCCCGCTCGGCTCGGCCGCGCTGGCCGGGACCGGATTCCCGATCGATCGCGACGCGACCGCAGCGGCGCTCGGTTTCGACGGGCCGACGCGCAATTCGCTCGACGGGGTCAGCGACCGCGATTTCGCGATCGAATATCTCACGGCGGCCGCACAGTGCGCGCTGCATCTGTCGCGCCTGGCCGAGGAGTTCATCCTGTGGGCCTCGCAACCCTTCGGCTTCGTGTCGCTCAGCGATCAATGGTCGACCGGCTCGTCGATCATGCCGCAGAAGCGCAATCCTGACGCGGCGGAGCTGGTGCGCGGCCATTCGGGCCGGATCATCGGTTGCCTGACGGCGCTGATGATCACCATGAAGGGGCTGCCGCTCGCCTATTCGAAGGACATGCAGGACGACAAGCCACCCGTGTTCGAGGCGCACGACCTGCTGGGCCTGTCGATCGCGGCGATGACCGGCATGGTCGAGAGCGCAGCCTTCCGGACCGATCGCATGCGCAGCGCTGCGGAAGCCGGCTTCTCGACCGCGACCGACCTGGCCGACTGGCTGGTACGTGAGGGCGGCATTCCGTTCCGTGAGGCGCATCACGTCACGGGCAGCGCAGTGAAACGCGCCGAAGAACTGGGCGTCGCGCTCGACAAGCTGCCGATCGCCGACCTGCAGGCAATCGATGCGCGGATCGACGCAACGGTCTATGACGTTCTGAGCGTCGACGCATCGGTCGCCAGCCGGACCAGCTTTGGCGGCACCGCGCCGGCACGGGTACGGGCGGCGATCGCGGCGGCGCGTGAGGGAGACGGACGATGAGGTTTGCGATTTCATTGCTTGCGCTGCTGCTCGCCGGCTGCGGCGCATCCCGGGGGCTGCAACCGGCGCCGGGCAAAACTCTGCCGGTTGCGCCCTATGGCGCGAAATCGACCCCGACGGCCAAGGAACTGCTCAAACCGGGCAACCAGACCCGCCCCGAACGCAGCGATGAATTGCTCAGAAGCTCGGACGAGCGGCGCAGCGATGAGTTCAATCTCCCCCCTCGAATTGATGGCACGCCACTGATGGATAATTTTACGCCGGTCGACGGCGCGCTCCATGCCGAGGGCGTGTCGCTCTCGACCATCGCCGATGCTGTCGGCACACCGGTCTATGTCTATTCCACCGCCGCGTTTCAGCGCCATGCGCGCGCCTTTCGCGACGGGCTGACCGGCGCGGGCGTGACCCGGATCCATCTCGCCTATGCGATCAAGGCCAATCCCAATCTCGCGGTGCTGCGCGTGCTCGCCAATGAAGGCTATGGCGCCGACGTGGTCTCGGGCGGCGAGATGATGCGCGCGCTCGCGGGGGGCGTGCCGGCCAAGGATATCGTCTTCTCGGGCGTCGGCAAGACCCGCGAGGAGCTGACCGCCGCGCTCGATGCCGGAATCGGCCAGTTCAATCTCGAACTGGAGGAAGAAGGCGAAGTGCTCGCCGCGCTCGCCCATGCGCGCGGCATTCGCGCGCCGGCGACGCTGCGCGTCAATCCGGACGTCGATGCCGGCACGCACGCGAAGATCTCGACTGGACGCAAGGAGAACAAGTTCGGCGTGCCGATCGATCAGGCAGTCGAGATGTATGGGCGGCTTGCCGAGCTCGACGGGCTCGCGCTGCACGGCATTGCGATCCATATCGGCAGCCAGTTGCTCGACCTCGCGCCGCTCGAGACGGCCTATCGGCGGATCGGCGCACTGATCGCGGAACTGCGCAAGTTCGGCCATTTCATTACCCGCGTCGATCTCGGCGGCGGCCTCGGTGTAATCTACAAGGCGGGCGACGTGCCGCCGAGCGCGGCCGATTATGGCGCGATGGTCGCGCGGGTGACCAGGGACTGGGACGTCGAGCTGATGTTCGAGCCCGGCCGGCTGATCGCCGCCAATGCCGGTGTGCTGCTCACCAAGGTGATCTGGGTCAAGCCGGGGGTGATCAACCCCTATGTCATTGTTGATGCCGCAATGAATGATCTGGCCCGCCCCGCACTGTACGATGCCTGGCATGATTTCGTGGCGGTCCGGCCCAATGGGGGCCGCATGACCGCCAATATTGCCGGGCCGGTATGCGAGAGCGGTGACACCTTCGCGATGGGCCGGGAGATCGACGAGGTCCATTCCGG
Source organism: Sphingomonas alpina (assembly GCF_014490665.1). Classification (NCBI taxonomy): domain Bacteria; kingdom Pseudomonadati; phylum Pseudomonadota; class Alphaproteobacteria; order Sphingomonadales; family Sphingomonadaceae; genus Sphingomonas; species Sphingomonas alpina. Next base: position 4,674,410 of record NZ_CP061038.1, read on the forward strand.
CGACCTTGCCGTGTTCCGCGGTGCCGGCGCTTATGGCGCGACGATGGCCAGCACCTATAACAGCCGCGCGCTGGTGCCCGAGGTGCTGGTCGATGGCGACCGTTTCGCGGTGGTCGCCGACCGCATCCAGCCCGAGACCATCCTGGCGGCTGAACGCCTGCCCGACTGGCTGAAGGGATGAATTGGCACAGCCTGCCGCTGTTCGTGCGGCTGGCAGGCCGGCCGGTGATCCTGCTTGGCGAAGGCGAGGCGGCGGACGCCAAGCGGCGCGTGCTCGAGCGCGCCGGTGCCGTGATCGGCGGCGAGGAGAGCGAGGCGGCACTGGCGATCGTCGCGATCGCCAACGAGGGCGATGCGCGGGCGGCGGTCGGGCGGCTCCGCACGCGTGGCATCCTGATCAATGCGGTCGACCGGCCCGACTGGTGCGATTTTACCCTGCCGGCGATCGTCGACCGCGATCCGGTGCTGGTCGCGATCGGAACCGGTGGGGCGTCGGCCGGGTTGGCGGCGGCGCTGCGTCAGCGGCTGGAGGCGCTGCTTCCAGCAAACCTGGGCGCGGTGGCGACGGCGCTGTTTGCAGGGCGTGATGCGATCCGGCGCAGATATCCCGATCAGGGCGACCGCCGCCGGGCCTTGGGCGGCGCGCTGGCTGAGGGCGGGGCGCTCGATCCGCTTCTGGCGGACCAGGATGCTGTCGCGGCATGGGTCGCGGCGGGACCCGGCACGAGCCGGCCAGAACTGGTCGAGATCGTGCTGACATCGACCGATGTCGATGATCTTACGCTGCGCCAGGCGCGGGCGCTGGCGCTTGCCGATCGCATTTTTCACCGTGCCGATGTGCCTGCGGCGATCCTCGATCGAGCGCGAGCGGACGCGGTGCGGGTCGAATGCGCCGCGCCACCGAACGATTCCGGTGAGGGGCTGTCGGTCGACCTGACGCTCGGCTAGCGCTTCTCCATCCAGCCGCCTCGGATCTGTCAACACCAGCCCTGGGCGCTTTCCTGCAGGTGGCGATTCAATGAAGCTGCGAGATGCGCCACCGTGACGGTTGGACGAGATCCCGTCAGCCACTCTTGTCTCCGCTCTTTCTTATGGCCGCTAAGCGTCGAGCACAGGCTCCTGTTTCGATTAAAACGCTCCTGTTATCGCTCCCGTTTTCCAGTAACAGGGACGGCGCTATCAAGCTGTTGAAAACAATCGGATAATCGAAACCTCGATCCAACAATAACAGGAGCGAAAAAAATAGTGCCAGAAACAGGAGAGAACAGGAGGTAACAGAGCGAAGCCCAGGGCGTCGGTGGGCTCGCCCCCTAGCCGTTCAGGTTCAGCCGCTCGACCTGGTCGTTGAGCGCCTGGATCGAGGCGATCAGCCGCATCCGGTCGGCGCGCGTTTCGGCCAGTTCGGACCGCGCCTCGCCCAGTTCCATCGCCCGCGCGGCAATGCGCGCATCGAGTACCGCGTTGGACCGCTTCAGCTCGTTGATCCGCCGGGCCCGGGCAAGCGTGCGCTCGATCCGTGCGGCAAGGACTTCGAACGCGAAGGGCTTGGCCACATGGTCGTCGGCACCGGCGGCCAGCGCCTCGACTGCCGCGGCGGGATCGCTGCGGCCGGTCAACATGATGACCGGCAGGTCGCGAGTTTCCGGGTTGTCGCGAATCTCATGCAGCACGGCGATCCCGGACATGCGCGGCATGACCATGTCGAGCAGAACCAGGTCGAACCCGCGCGCCGCGATCAGGTCGAGCGCCTCCGCGCCATTGTCGCTGAGCGCGGTCAGATAGCCCAGATGGGCAAGCCGCCGGCCGATCACACCGAGATTGGTGCGGCTGTCGTCGACCGCCAGGATCGTGCGCACCGGCCCGGGCCGTGACGGCATGTCCGGATGTTCGAAAAGCTCCATGGGTCGGTCCGTTCCCGCTGATGATGCGGCAACGCTAGTCCGGGGCTGTCTTTTTTTGGTTAACGAACCGAAACGATCATGCCGCGCGCGCTTCGCGCCAGGCTTGCGCGATCTCGGTCAGGCTGGCCGCGATCTCGCGGAACGGTGCCGGATCGTGACCGATACTCGCGTCGACCACGGTGCGGCGGGCACTGCCGTACAGCTGGGCGAGCGCGGTCGCCACGGTACCGCCGGCTTCGAAATCGAGCCCCGCCTCAAGCGCGAACAGGATCGCGGTGGCGCGGGTGACCTTTTCACTCTTCATGCTGAACTGGCGATTCTCCGCCGCCCAGGCCGCCGCGCCGAGTGCGCGGATCAGCTCCTCATAGAGCAATTGCACCAGCGCCGGCCCATCGGCCTCCGCCGTGCGTCCCGCTATGTCGATCTGGCGATAGGTGGCTTCCGGGTCACGACCCAGTATGGTCGCGTACATTATTTGCTGCTGTTCCAGGCATCGACCTGCTGCTGCAGGAAGGTGAGGGTGGATTTATAGGCCGCAACGCGCGCATCCATAGCGCCATATTGCTGGGTCAGCCGCTTGGTCATCACGTCTTCGGCGTCGGCCAGATCGCTCTGATCGTCGGCCAGGTCGGCCTGCGCCTTGGTGTAGCGCGCCGTGCTTGCGCCCAATCCGACCTTGGTGTCGATCGCGGTATTGGAAATGCTGGTCAGCGCCGCCGACAGGCCCTTTCCTGACGCGCCGCTGCCATCGGCGAACATTGCTTCGACCGTATCGGGCCATTTGGTCAGCGCTTCGGTCAGCCGCGCGGCATTGACCGACAATGTGCCGTCACGATTGGTCTGCACGCCGATCTCGGCCAGCGTCGCTGGTACGCCATTGGGCGCGTCGGTCAGCAATGGGGTCAGGGTCAACTGGCGCATCGATCGCGCCAGTGTCGCGGTCGCGGAATCGCTTTTCAGCAGGCCGGTGACCGGGTCGGTCTGTTCCTTGATGGCTGCGCCGAGCTGATTGAACGTCTCGACGAAGTCATTGACCGCCTGGGACAGGGCGGCGGTCGGCGCGCTGGTGCCGAGGGTCACGGTCGTGCCGATCGCGGCGCTGACCAGGTCGAGCTTCACGCCCGGGATCAGGTCGCTGATGCTGTTGCTCGGCCGCTGCAGCGCGACGCCGTCAACTGCGACGATCGCGTCCTTGGCGACTGAGCCGATCGTCGTGCCGGTCGCGCCGGGGCCAATGTTGAGCGAGGACAGGCCGGGCGCCGCCGGATCTTCGTTCGCGGTCAGGGTGAAGGCCTTGGCCTCGCCGGTCGCGCTCTTGATGCTCAGCCGCGAGCCATTGGCGTCGGTCAGCACGGTCGCCGTGACGCCGGCATTGGCGGCGTTGATCGAGCGCGCGATGCCGCTCAGGCCCGAATTGCCGGCGGTGATCGGGATCGTGATCGGTGCGGCGGCGCCGGCGGTGAAGCCGGTCATCGCGCCATCGGTGACGGTCGCCTTGCCGAACGTCAGGGTGAAGCTGCCCAGGCCGACCGACGCGATCGGATCGGCTATGGCGGGGCTGGTCGCGACCTGCGGCGCGGCCAACTGGCGCACCTCGACCGAGGCGGACAAGCCGGCGAGCTTCGCACCGGACAGGCCGCTGACCTTCAGAATGCCGCTGTTCGAACTGGTCGGCGCGGTTGCCAGCGTGCCGCCCTTGGCCAGCGCGGCAAGCGCGCCGGCAAAACCGGAAATGCCGCTCTTCAGCGTCGAGACGCCCGAAATCTGCTTGGTCAGCGCGTCGGATTTGGCGGTCAGCTGCTTGGTCTTGTTGGCGAACTGCGCATCGACCAGCGACGCCACCAGTTCCTTGATGTCGACGCCCGAACCAGCGCCGAGCGCGGAAGTGATCGATGTGGTGGCCATGATGTTCCTTCTCGCTCTCCTGTCAGAACGACCGAAGCCGGTGATTCTTTAGTCCTGCTTGACCCCGTTTTCATCGAATCGCGCGGTTGGCGGCACCGCGACGGGCGGCGCACTGCCGCCGGCCGCGACATTGACGCCGAACACAAAGGCCAGGATCGTCGCGATCGCGAGATACAGGTCGTCGCGGACCTCCTGCCCCTCGCGGCTGGTGTAATAGACCGCGCGTGCGATCGCGGGATATTCCAGCACCGGCACCTTGTTGTCGGCGGCGATCTCGCGGATCGCCAGCGCCATCGCGCCGCGTCCCTTGGCGACCACCACCGGCACCTGGTCGTTGTCGCGATCGTAGCGCAGCGCGACCGCGAAATGCGTCGGGTTGGTCAGCACGACATGTGCCTCGGCCACGGCCTTGCGTGTGCCGCGCCGCATCATCTCGCGCTGGCGCTGGCGGATCGCGCCCTTCGCTTCGGGTGATCCTTCGCTTTCCTTATGCTCGTCCTTCACCGCCTGTTTGGTCATGCGCAATTTGTTGAGCAGGCGGATCAGCTGAATCGGTACGTCGATGCCGGCAATGATCAGCAACCCGGCCGCCATCGCGAACAATATGCCCATCAGCGTGCCGCCGAGCGTGCTGGTCGCGGCTTCGATATCGGACGAAACCAGCCCGATCATCATCTTCGACGACGACCACAGCATATAGCTGCCGATCGCGCCGAGCAGGATGATCTTGAGCAGGGACTTGCCGAGCTCGATCCAGCCCTGCGGCCCGAAGATGCGCTTGAGCCCCGATGCCGGGTTGATCCGTCCCGCCTTGGGCGCGAGCAGCTTGCCGTTGAAGTTGAGCGAGCCGAGCCCGAGCTGGCTGAGGATCGCCGCGCCGAGCGTGATGACGAACAGCGAGATCAGCGACGGCGCGAGCTTCCAGCCCGATGCCATGATTGGGCGGAACGGTTCGAAATCGTCGACATCGCCACGTCCGAACTGGAAGCTTGAGGTCATCACCGCCTTGCACGCGGCGACCAATGAGGGGCCGAACAGGGCGAGCCAGCCACAGCCGGCCAGCACCACCAACGCCGTCGCGAATTCGCGCGAGCGGAGAATGTCGCCCTGTTCGACCGCATCGCGTTTCCGCTTGGCGGTTGGCGCTTCTGTCTTGTCGCCGAACTCCTCAGCCATCAGCCGAGCACCAGGTTCTGGGTCGCGGCAAGCGCCTCGCGGATGATGACGAGCATGTAATCGCCCATCGCCGGGAAGGCCATCGCCAGCGCGATGACGCCGACCGCGAGGCTGGCGGGCAGGCCGACCGCGAACAGGTTGAGCGCCGGCGCCGAGCGCGACAGCATGCCGACGACGAGGTTGAGGCACAGCAGCAGGAAGCCGACCGGCAAAGCGAGCAACAGCCCGGCAAGGAAGGTATAGCCGCCGAAAAAGGCGATGCCCTTCAATTGCTCGGCGCCCATCCATGCCGCGCCGACCGGCATCACATCATAGCTTTTGACGATCATCTCGACGAGCACGAGGTGCCCGTTGACCGACAGGAACAGCAAGGTGAGCATGATCGAGAAGAACTGGCCGAGCGCCGGGCTCGACCGGCCGTTCTGCGGGTCGATCGCATTGGCGAAGCCGATGCCCATCGAAATGCCGATCACTTCGCTTGCCAGCATCGGGGCGGCAAAGGCGATCTGCAGTACGAACCCCATCGCCAGCCCGACCAGCGCCTCGGCGGCGATGGCAAGGATCGTTGCGGCGGAAAAGACCTGCGCGGGCGGCACCACCTGATGCGTCGCGAGGACGAGGAAACCGATCGCGCCCGACAGGGTCACGCGCACCATCACCGGCACGGACACCGCGCCGAACACCGGTGCCGCGATGAACGCCGCGCCGATCCGCACCATGACGAAGACCAGAGCCCAGAGCTGCGGCTCGATCGAAAGGCCGAAACCGAGCACGCTCATCGCACGAGATCGGGAATCCGCTCGAAGATGCCGATCGTGAAATCGCTCAGCAGCCCGAGGATCATGCTGCCGAACACCAGGATCGAGATCGCGACGACGATCAGCTTGGGCACGAACGACAAGGTCTGCTCGTTGATCGATGTCGCCGCCTGGATCATGCCGAGAATCAGCCCCGCGAGTAAAGCCGGGATCAGGATCGGTGCCGCGGCGAGCGCCAGCACCCACATCGTCTCGTTCGCGACGGTGAGGAAATATTGCGCGTCCATCAGCGACGAACTCCGTTCGGGCTGAGCCTGTCGAAGCCTATGCGCTTACCCTTCGACAAGCTCAGGGTGAACGGCTGTTGCATGCGGGCCATCGTCGCTAACTCACGAAACTGTTGGCGAGCGATCCCATCGTCAGTGCCCATCCATCGACGAGCACGAACAGCAGCAGTTTGAAGGGCAGCGAGATGATCGTCGGCGACAGCATCATCATGCCGAGCGACATCAGCACGGTCGCGACGACCAGGTCGATGACGATGAAGGGCAGGAAGATCAGGAAGCCGATCTGGAACGCGGTCTTCAACTCGCTGGTCACGAACGACGGCAGCAGGACCGAGAAAGGGATGTCGGCGGGTTTGGCATAGGGGCCGGTCTTGGCGATGCCGGAGAACATGGTGATGTCCTTCACCCGCGTCTGCTTGACCATGAAGTCGTGCAGCGGGACGCCGGCGGTCTTGATCATCTCGGTCGCGCCGATCTTGCCTTCGGAATAGGGCTGGATCGCGGTGGTGTTCATGGTGTTGATCACCGGCGCCATGATGAAGAAGCTAAGGAACAGCGACAGGCCGATCAGCACCTGGTTGGGCGGGGTCTGTTGCAGGCCGAGCGCCTGGCGCAGGATCGCGAGCACGATGATGATCCGCGTGAAGCTGGTCATCATCAGCAGGATGCCGGGCAGGATCGACAGCAGCCCCATGATGATGAGGACTTGCAGGCTGAGCGCCATCGGCGCGTCGCCGCCGCCGAGATCGCCGAGCGCGCGGTCGATCGCGTCGCCGGCCCCTGGAGTGGCGGGCGGCGTGACGGCCGGCACGACCTGCGCGAACGCCGGATGCGCGATGAGCAGCGCGAAGACGATGCCGAGCATGACCAGCAGGATCTTGCCGCCCATGCCCATGCCCTTCGGCTGCGCGTTGCGGAACAGCGTCGGGCCATCCTGACGGACGCGGCGGATCACGGGACCGCTCATTTCGGTTCGATCTTGTCGATCAGGTTGACGCCGCCGCGACCGACCGAGACGAGCAGCTTGCGTCCCTCGAATTCGAGCACCGCCATGCGCAGGCCGGGGGAGATCATCATCGTCTCCTGCACCTTGAGCATGCGGTTGGCGGGCTGGCCCGGCATGCGCGACTCAAGCTTGCGCCACAGATAGAGGCAGCCGATCATCAGGCCGCAGACGAGTGGCAGCAGCACGACGAGCTTCAGAATATAGGACCACATCATGATCGGTCAGGTCCGCTTCTCGGGGGAAACCAGTTCGGTCATGCGCACGCCGAAGCGGTCGCCGACCGTGACCACTTCGCCGCGGCCGATCAGCGTGCCGTTGACCAGCACATCGAGCAGCTCATTGGCCTGGCGATCGAGCTCGATGACGCTCGACTCGCCGAGCGCGAGCAACTCGCGCAGGGTCAGCTGGGTCGAGCCGATCTCCACGGTCAGCTTGACGTCGACATCCTGCAGCAGCCGGAAATTGGCGGCGAGCGAGGCGTCGACCGGGACTCCACCGGTCATGTCGTTCATTGGAAATCCTCGAGTTCACGGGTGATCGAATTGAGCTTGATCGCGGCCTTGCCGTTCGACGTGCCGACGGTGCCGAAGCCGAGCCGGTCGCCGCCGACCATCACCGGCACTTCCGCGCCGAAGCTGATCGGGATGACGTCGCCGGGCTTCAGGTCCATCAGCAGGTTGAGCGAGACCATCGGTTCGGCCAGGACCGAGCGGACCGGGAATTTCACGCCCATCACGGCGCGGGTCAGGCCGGTGCGCCAGGCGGGGTCGGGGGCAGCCGTCTTGGCGTGCACCTTGCCGGTCAGCGACGGCGTATGCGGCTTCAGCGCGGCGACCGGATAGACCAGATCGAGGAACACCGGCTTGGCGTTGCCCGACCCGATGCCGAACCGGGTCACGACGACGGGATCGTCGCTTTCCAGTCCTTGAATCAGCGCCGGGTTCGCCTCGACATGCGCCGGAACGAAATCGATCCGCGCGAGCGGTTCCCAGGCGGTCCTGAGCGGTGCGGCGAGCATGGTGCCGAGCCGCCCGATCATCGCTTCGGCGGCGGGTGTGAATTCGACCGGGAGCTCGTGCACGGCGCCGGTGCCACCGAAGAACAGGTCGAGCAGTTCCATCACGAATCGCCCGTCGAGCACGGCGAGCATATTGCCGGTGGCCGGCGCACCGGCGGTCGTCATGGCGAGCGGCAGCCAGGCGGTCAGTCCGTCGGGACGCTCGGCGCGGTAATCGGCGAAGCGCTGCACCACCAGAGGTTCGGCGAAGACGCGCACTTCACGACGCAGCAGCGGCTCGAACACGCCGCGCAGCGACCGCGCGAGGCGCGCGGACAGATGCTGCAGCGTGTGCAGGTCGCCGAACGGATTGATGTTCGCGACCCCGAGCGTGGCGTGATCCGCCTGCTGCCGGGGCCGTTCCCGCCGATCCGTCGTATTTGGTGAAGCGTCGTTAACCATCGACGTTCACTGAACAACAAAATTGGTAAAGTAGACGTTACCAACGCCGCCAAAACCTTCTTTTTCCTTCAGCGTGTCGTTGATCGCCTTGGCCAGCCGGCGCTGCAATTGGGTCTTGCCCTCGACCGTGAAGACCTGTTCCTCCGACGTATCGCCGAGCGTCATCAGGATTGCGGAGCGCACCGCAATCTCGTTGGTTTTCAGGTTGTCGATGACCGTGTCGTCATAGGGCGTAGAGATGGCAATGCCGACCTGGACGAAATGGACGCTGTCCTGGAGGTTGGAGGTGAACTCCTTTTCCATCGCATAATAATTGGACGCGAACTTCTCGCCGCCGGAACCTTTGGGCGGCGCCTTGCCATGGCTTTCGCCGCTTCCGCCTTCACCCTCACCGGCCGCTCCGCCGCCGCGCTTCTGTTCGCTCTTCGGGACCAGCTTGGGGCCGCTCGCTGCGCTTTCGGCATGCGCGCCGCCGCCGAACAGGCCCGAATTCGAGGCATAAAGCCCCGCGCCGACTCCGCCGCCGACCAGCACGAGCAAGCCGATACCGAGCATCAGCTTCTTCATCAGTCCGCCCTTTTTCTTGGGCGCTTTCACATCTTCTGCGGGGTCGCTCATATTCCTGTTCCTTCAGTTCAAGCGATGCGTTGATCGGTGGTGGTTTCGGTGTCGCCATCCGTTGCTGCGCGAGCCGGGGCGGCCGGCAGGATCGGTACGGGCGGGTGCGGCTGGCGCCCGGCGCCGGTGCCGCCGCCATCGACGCTTGATTGCGCGATGCGCACGCCGCGCGCCTCGGCCAGTTCGGAGAGGCGTGGCTGCGCATCGCTCAGCAGCGTGCGGGTCGCGGCGCTTTCGGCGGTGAAATGGACATGCAGCGTGTCGCCATGCTTGCGCACCGCGATATCGACCGCGCCGAGCGCATCGGGAACGAGCCTGATCCGCGTATCACGCGAATCGGCATCGTCGCGCAGCACTTCGATGCGATCGATCATGGCCTGCAATCCGGCATCCTGGCGCAGGTCCAGCGGCGCACGCTGCGCGTCGCCGGCCGGCTGCACGACCGGGCGATGCGTCGCCTCGGTCACCGCGCCGAGGGCTGTGGCAAGGGTGGCGGTCGTCACCGGACGATCATCCTCGCCGGCGGCACGCTGGCGATGGCTGGCGGCGAGGATCGCCGCGGCAAAGGCCTGGCTGGCGGGTTGCGCAGCCGGAACGGGTGGCTGCGCGGCTGGCGTTCCCGCCGCCAATACCGGCGCGTCGCGGCTTGTCGCCGCTTTGCCGGCCACGGGCTGGACCGGCTGCGGTTCGGCCTCGACCGGCACCAGCCCGGAGATGTCGATCACCGGCTTGCCCGGAATCGCTGGAGCGGCTCCTGCCGGCTGTCCTCCAGCCGGAAGCTGGGTCATTTCCGCCAGCGCAGGATCCGCCGCGACCACAAGGCCGGGGAGCGCCGCGTTGATCGCAAATTGGGGTGCCACGCCGGGCAGCGGGATGACCTGCGTCACAGGGAGTGGTTGCGGCGGGGTGACCGGCAGCCAGATCAGGGTCGGATCGATCGCGGTACCGGCATCGTCAGGCAAGGCTTCGCCGCCGGCGGCAAGATCCTGCCGCTTTGCGGGGAGTCCCGGCAATGCCGGATCGTCCGGCGGTGCCCCGTCCCCAGCCTTCAGAAAATCGGCAAGCGCAACCGTAAACGCACTCGGATCACCGCCGGAACCGGCGGCTTTCGGCGCCTTTTCGGGCGGCTTTGCCAAAACTGTAGAAAACTCGATCATCCATTTACCCCGGTCGGCAACATCAGCCGCCGGGCGATCAGCAAGGATCGTGCCGGATTTTCCTGACCGACGGCGCGCTTTCCATCGCGCGGATCGCCTTGACCGCTGCTTCGGCGTCGGCGCGGGCGAGCAGTTTCTCGATCGCACTCTGGTCGCGCTTGGCTTCGCGTGAGGCTTCGGCGGCGCGTTCGACACCACGCTCGGCGATGCGCAGCCGTTGCTCGGCCGCCTCGGCCGATTGCTGCAGCCGATCGCGAAAATGCGCCGCGGCGATCATCGAAAAGGCGTGCCCGCCGCTCGCGGACGGGGCGATATCTTCGGCCAGCTGGGCGATGCGGTTGCGCAACGTCACTTCGCTCACGACGCGCTCATTGGCGCGCGCTTCCTCGGCCCGCACCAGCCCGAGCTGGAGTGTGCGGACGCGCAGGATCCGGTCGAGCTTTCGCGCCTGCGCCATCTCAATCGGCGCCGAACACGCCGACCAGTTCCTCGGTCGCATCGCTCAGCGACACGGTTTCGTCCGGATCCTGGCGGATATATTCCATCACCGCCGGATGGCAGGCGATCGCGGCATCGATCGCCGGGTCGGCGCCGGAGCGATAGGCCCCCATCAGCACCAGGTCGCGATTCTCTTCATAGGTGGCGAGATGCCGGCGCAGCACGCGCGCTGCATTGGCGTGCGGCTTGCCGACGATGTCGGTCATCACCCGGCTGACCGAGGGCCCGATATCGATCGCGGGATAGACGCCGCGCTCGGCGAGCTGGCGCGACAGCACGATATGCCCATCGAGGATGGAGCGGGCCGAATCGACCACGGGGTCGTTGCCGTCGTCGCCGTCGGCGAGCACGGTATAGATCGCGGTGATCGATCCGCCGCTCGACACGCAGGTGCCGGCACGTTCGATCAGATTGGGCAGCATGGCGATCGCGCTGGGCGGATAGCCGCGCGCGCTGGCCGGTTCGCCCAGCGCCAGGCCGATCTCGCGGCCGGCATGGGCGACGCGAGTCAGGCTGTCCATGATCAGCAGCACCTTCTTGCCCTCGGCGCGGAACGCTTCGGCAATGGCATGGGTGCGCAGCGCGCCGCGGATGCGCAGCACGGGGGAATGATTGGCAGGGACCGCCACGACCACCGAACGCGCACGCGCTTCGCCCGCCACCTTGGTCTCGAGAAAGTCGGCGACTTCGCGGCTGCGCTCGCCGATCAGTCCGATGACGATGACATCGGCTTGCGCGGCGCGCACGATCATGCCGAGCAGCACCGATTTGCCGACACCGGAGCCGGCCATGATGCCGATACGCTGGCCCTGGCCGATGGTGAGCAACCCGTTGATCGCGCGCACCCCGACATCCATTGGCTGCAATACGCGGCCCCGGTCGAGCGGGCTTTGCAGCTTGCCGCCGATCGGCCAGCGCCCGGCGCCGCGAATCGGGCCGAGCCCGTCGATCGGCTTGCCCGCCCCATCGACAACCCGGCCAAGCAGGGCCGCGCCGACCTCGGCTTCACCGGGAGGGCCAAGCGGCCGGACCGGCGATTGCGGGAGCAAGGGCGCAGGGCCGCCGAGATTCATCAGCAAGGTGCGGCCATTGCGGAAACCGATCACTTCGGCCTCGACACCCGCGTCCCTGGCGCCGACCTGACACACCGTGCCGACCGGCAGCTGCAGGCCGACTGCTTCCATCAACAGGCCGTCGAACGAGGCGAGGCGTCCCGATACCTTGGGTTGTGGCGCGAAGTTCGGCACCCCAAGCGATTCGAGATAGTCGGACGTGAAGCGGTTCAACATGCAGGCGGCACCGCGACGCGATCGATCGCAAGCGCGAGCTGTTCCAACCAGAGTTCCGGGCCGTCCTCGACGATGGTCGAGGCGGATTCGAGCACGAAGCTGCCGCGTGCGATCGCGGTGTCACCGACCGCGAACACGCTGCGCGGCAATTTATCTTCGAGCAGCGCGACATCGTCGGGATGGACGCGCAGCAACGCCGATTCGGCACTGTCGGCAAGGATTTCGGCGGCCGCGTCGATCCGCCCGGCAAGGATATCGGGCGCAATGCCGACCTCGCCGACGATCCGGGTCACCAGGAAGAGCACGGTCTGGCGCAACTGGCGCGCCATATGTTCGCGATCGAGCCGGTCGTCCGCCCGGAGCGCTTCGCCAAGCCGGGCGAGCAGCGCGCGGTCGCGCTCACCCGCTTCACCCGCTTCGGCCAGTGCCGCGGCGATTCCTTCGGCATAGCCCGCGGAATGCGCGGTCACGATCGGATCGACGAAGCCCGACGGCGTGCCGGTGTCGAACGGGTCCCAGCCCTCGGTCGGGTTGGTGTCGGGATCGGCGGGCTCGAAATGCCTGGGATTGACCTGGGGCGAGAAATGCACCGGACCCGAGGGCTTGGCGCGCGCGCGCAGGTCGGAGGGGAAGAATCCCTCATCAGGCATCGAGAATGCCTGGTGCAGCACCTGGGCCGCGGCATTGTGGCGGGCGGAGAAGCCGGGGGCGAAATCAGACATAATCGTCCTCGCCGCCGCCCATCATGATCGTGCCGTCCTTGGCCAGGTTGCGCGCAATCTGGATGATCACCTTCTGCGCCTCGAGCACTTCGCTGAGCTTCATCGGGCCGCGCGCTTCCATCTCGTCGCGAATGCCGTCGGCGGCGCGGCTCGACATGCACCCGAGGAAGCGGCCACGGACGCTTTCGTCCACGCCCTTCAAGGCGCGAGTGAGGATGTCGCCGTCGATGTTCCGGATCAGCGTGCCCAGATTCTTGTCGTCGAGTTCAAGCAGATTGTCGAACACGAACATCGCCTCTTCGATCGCCTTGGCCACCTCGCGGTCGATCTTGAACAGTTTCGGCATGACGCGCTGCTCGGTCGCCTTGCGCCCACTCGACAGGATCTTCGCTGCGTCGCGCGTCCCGCCCAAGGTCAGACCGGCGGATTGTTTGGCCGATCCGGCGCGGCCGGCGAGCATCGTGGTCAGCGTTTCGATCGCCTCGGGCGTGATCGGGCCGAGCCGCGCGATGCGGTGGAGGATATCGGGCTGTACAGAATCGGGCAGCAATTCGAGCACCTGCGCGCCGACATTGGGGTCGAGATTGGCGATCAGCACCGCTGCAATCTGCGGATGTTCCTTCTCGATCATGGCGGCGATCTCGCCCGCGTCGAGCCAGTCGAGCAGGTCGATCTGGCACGCATCCTCGGTCGGGATGATGCGCGCGAGCACGCTGTCGGCTTTTTCCTGGCCGAGTGCGCGGTGCATCACCGCCTCGATCTGCGGGCGCGGATCGAATGAGATGCCGGTGCGCTCGCGCGCCTTCCCGACGAAATCGTCGAGCACGAATTCGACCTCGCTCTCGCTGACATCGGCGACGGCGAACATCGCCTTGCCGAGCTGGCGAACCTCTTCGGGGTCGAGCTTCTGCAGGATGGCGGCGGCTTCCTCCTCGCCGACCAGCATCATCAGGACCGCGGCGCGCTCGACGCCGCTATAGTTGCGAAAGGGTGCGGTCATGACTTGATCATATCCCTGACGGCGAGCGCGGCGCGCGCCGGATTGTCGCGGGTGAAGCCGCGCACCATGCCGATACGGTCGTCGTAATTCTGTGCGCCGGCGATCGCGTCGATGCTGACCGGCGGACCGGGCTGTGGCTGGCCGCTCGCGTTGAGATTGCCGAGATCGCGGCCTAGCGCCATGCGCGGCGTCGCATCGTCGCGCTTCTTCATCAGCGCGCGGGCGAGCGGACGGACGCCGAGCATCAGCACGAGCAGCGCAATGACGATCGCGGTGACGTTGCGGGCGACCACCGGCAGCCAGCCGGCATCATACCAGGGCTGCTTGTCCTCGACCGTTGCGGCGCCGGCGAATTTGCGGCTGATCACCGTCACCTGGTCACCGCGTGCCTGGCTATAGCCGACGGCGGTCTGGACCAGCTGCGTGATCTGCTGGATCTCGACCGGGCTGCGCGGCTTGCTCCCCTCTACGTCGCGCAGCAATACGGCGACCGACAGTCGGGTGATCGCCCCCGGCGCGGTGCGGCTGACCGACACTTCCTTGCCCAGGTCATAGGCGCGGGCGAACTGGTCGCTCTGCTTGACTGGCTCGGCTGGTGTCGTTGCGGCACCTGCCGGTGGTGCGCCCGGCGTTGCACCGGCCTTGGCGGCGGCCGCCGCATCGGCAGCGGGCGACGTGATCGTCGAGGGCGGCGGCGCGGTGTTGGACAGTGCCCCCGGGATGCCGCCGGGTTGGGCGGCATCGCCCTTCTGGTTGCCGGTCCAATTGCCTTGTTCGGCGCGCAGTGCACCCTGCTTGTCATAGCTTTCGCGTGTCGCCTGGGTCTCGTTCAGGTCGACATCGGTCTGCACTTCGGTAGTGAAATTGCCGGCGCCGACCAGCGGCGTCAGCAGCTGGACGATCTGGGCGCGATATTTGTCCTCGACGCGGCGCTGAAACGCGATGCGTTCATCGCTGGCGATGCCCAGCGCGCTGCGGTCGGATGCCTTGGTGAGCAGTCCGCCCATCTGGTCGACGATCGTGACCGCATCGGATTTCATCCCCGGTACCGAGGAGGCGACGAGGTTGATGATCGATGCGACCTGCGAATCCGCCAGGCTGCGCCCGGCCTGGAGCTTGAGGATCACCGATGCCGATGGCGCGGCATTGTCGCGGATGAATACCGATGCCTCGGGCGTGGCAAGATGGACGCGCGCTTCGGCGACCGAATCGATTTCTTCGATCGACCGGGCAAGTTCGGTCTCGCGCGCCTGGCGCAGGCGTTCACCCTCGACGGCGCGGCTGACACCCATCGGCAACTGGTCGAGAATCGCGTAACCGCCCGGCGTCGCCTTGGGCAGGCCCTGACCCGCAAGCAGGATACGGGCGCGGGAATAATCATCCTCGTCGACGGTCAGCGCACCCGAGCCATTGTCGATGCGGCTGGTGATATTGGCCTGGTCGAGCGCCTGAGTGACCGCGCCCTTGTCGGCGTCGCTGAGCTGCGCGAACAGCGTTTTCTGCGGTGCGGTGCTGAACGACATCCACGCCAGTGCGGCGGCGGCGATCAGGCCGACCATCAAAACCATGGGCAGGCTGCGGCGTACCGCGGGCTGGGCGAGCAGACCGGAGATCTGCTGCAACGGGTTGGCGAAGCGCTCGGGGAGCGCGCTGCCTGGCTGCGGGGTGAGGGCGTTGCTCATGGTTTATACCGGCATGCTCATGATGTCCTTATAGGCGGACAGGAGTTTGTTGCGGACCTGCAGGGTCGCCTCGAAGCCGACCGAGGCCTGCTGGCGGGCGAGCATCACCTTGGCGATGTCGATCGTCTCGCCGCGCTCATAGGCGGCGGAGAGTTCACCGGCCTTGGCCTGGCCTTCGTTGACGCTCTTCAGCGCGTCTTCCATCGTCGCGGCGAAGCTGGCCGGCTTCGTCTCGGTCGCGCCGGAGGGCGCGCCGGCCGAGGTGTTGGCGCGCTGCAGCGCCTGGTTGCGTTCGAGGATCTGCGCGCGGAGCGCCATCACCCGGTCGATGCCCGTTGCACCGCCGACGCCGCCGACCGCGCTCATGCCGATGCTGCCTGGTTGGAGATGCGGGTGATGTCGTCACCCTGTTCGCGCGCCTTGGCGAGACGATAGCGCAGGGTGCGCTCCGAAATGCCGAGCCGCTTCGCGGTCTCGATCCGGCTGCCGCCGCACGCGGCGAGTGTTTCGCGGATCGCCTGAAATTCGTGCATCTGGACGATATTGCCCAAGGTCGATGGCGCCGGTTGATCGTTCGCGGCGCGCTGGACCAGCGGGGTCGGCGCGCGGTCGAACACGATATGCTCAGGCGAAATCGTGTCGCCGGCCGCGAACAGCAGAGCGCGCTGGATGACGTTTTCGAGCTCGCGCACATTGCCGGGCCAGTCGTGACGGACCAGCGCATCGATCGCCGCGGCATCGGGCCAGGGCACGGTAGTGCGGTTGCCGGCATGGCGCAGGATCATCGTCGCGGCGAGCGACGGAATGTCCTGGCGGCGCTCGTTGAGCGGCTTGGTGCTGAGCGGGAAGACCGACAGGCGGTAATAGAGATCGGCGCGGAAACGGCCTTCTGCGACTTCGGTTTGCAGGTCGCGGTTGGCGCAGGCGATGACGCGCACGTCGATCGCCTCGGGTGTCGAGGCGCCAATCGGCACCACTTCGCGCTCTTGCAGCGCCCGAAGCAGTTTGGCCTGTAGCTGGATCGGCATCTCGGCGATCTCGTCGAGCAGCAGCGTGCCGCCATTGGCGGCGCGGAAAAAGCCTTCACCGCCCGAGGAGGCACCAGTGAAGGCACCCTTCTGATGGCCGAACAGCAACGCCTCGAGCATCGTCTCGGGCAGTGCCGCGCAGTTGATCGCGATGAACGGGCCGTCACGACGGTCGGACGAGAGGTGGATATGACGTGCGAGCACTTCCTTGCCCGTGCCGGTCGGGCCGTTGATCAACACGGTGATGTCGGCGGCGGCAACGCGTTCGGCGAGCGCGTAAAGGGCGAGGCTCTCGGGGTCCGCGGCGGTCGGCGTTTCCGCGCCGGCGATCAGCGCGCGAACAAAGCCATTGCCGACGGCGGCATCTTCGGGGGCGAAGGCGATCCGGGCCGGGCTGCCGTCGCGCGACGGCATGACATAACGGCCATTCTCGCCGACGATCACGGTGCGCGCCGGGGCGGGTGGCGTTTCGCCGTCGGCAACCAGGAATAGATCGCCGGGCTGCGGGCGGCCATCCTCGAACGACCGGACCGCGAAGCCCTGCGCGCGCAATGACGAGACCAAGGCATATTTCTGCCGCAGCACCGCAGCTGATGGAACGATCGACCGCATGGATTTCCCCCTTCGAGTAAGGAGGCAATGGCCTGTGGATGGTAAACGACGCGTTAAACATGTTGCCGGGCGGCAAAATATTTCCGCACCGATTTGGGCTCTATATGCACCCAAGGGCTTCACCTTCATATTTTGCAGGCAGATCCTGGGTCTGCGGCAACCGCCTGCCGCACCTGCCGGCGCTATTTTCGAGGATGGTTTGCGAAAGTGCTTAATCCCGTCGGCAACCGGTCGTTTTACTCTGTGACGGCTCAGCCCTCCGCTAGGGGGCGGCGGGGATCGTCAGAGTCATAACGGAGATTTTGACATGACTGTTATCGGAACCAATATCGGTTCGCTGCGCGCTTCGAACGCGTCGACGGCCGCAAACGTAAACCTGCAGCAGAGCATCGAGCGCCTGTCGACCGGCAAGCGCATCAACTCGGCCAAGGACGACGCTGCCGGCCTCGCCATCGCATCGTCGATGACGTCGCAGATCCGCGGCATGAACCAGGCCGTCCGCAATGCGAACGACGGCATGTCGATGGCGCAGACGGCTGAAGGCGCACTCGGCGAAGTCACCAACATGCTGCAGCGCGTCCGCGAGCTCGCGGTTCAGTCGGCTTCGGGCACTTACTCGGATGACGACCGCACCAACCTGCAGACCGAAGTCACCGAACTGACGAAGCAGATCGCCGACATCGTCTCGAAGACCGAGTTCAACGGCGTGAAGCTGTTCGACGGTACGGCGGGTACGGCTGGCGTCGTGTCGATCCAGACCGGTGCGAATTCGGGCGATACCGTTGATCTCGCTCTGAGTGCGGTCACCCTGACCGGCGTCGCCACGGCGACTGTCGCGACCTCGACTGGCGCCAATGCGGCACTGGCCACGGTCGATACCGCACTCGACACTGTCTCGACCAAGCGTGCATCGCTTGGTGCGTCGCAGAACCGCCTGCAGTCGGTGGTCAACAACCTGACGTCCAACGTCACGAACCTGACCGACGCGCGCAGCCGGATCGAAGACGCCGACTTCTCGGCCGAAACGACCAACCTCGCCAAGGCCCAGATCCTGAGCCAGGCATCGACCGCGATGCTTGCCCAGGCAAACCAGAGCCAGCAGGGCGTGTTGTCGCTGCTGCGTTAAGTTAACGGCTACGGCGCCGGCACCGCCCCCTATAGGGTGTCGGCGCCGACCGGGCTCCTCCCGGAAACGGGTGGAGCAACTGAAAACCCCGGTGGTCGCAAGACCGCCGGGGTTTTTGGCATCAGGTCGTGCAGGGGACGGGCTTGGCGGTGGAGATGCTCTGGCCTCTAGTCGCGATCGCCAGGGCGAGCGCCGAACCGGCGACGATTGCGCCGGCGATCGACACGGCGACATAGCCCAGGCCGAGGCTGATCACGGCGCCGCCGATCGCGGCACCCAGCGCATTGCCGAGATTGAAGGCGCCGATGTTCATCGCACTGGCCAGATTGGGTGCGTCCGATGCGGCCGCCATCACCCGCATCTGCAGCGGCGGCACCAGGGCGAAGGTCGCGACGCCCCAGGCGAAGATCGACAGCGCGGCCGGCACCGGCCAGTGCATCGTGACCGCGAACAGCAGCAGCAAAGCGGTCAGCGCGCTCAGCACGATGAGCAAGGTGCCGTCGATCGAGCGGTCGGCATAGCGCCCGCCGAGCCAGTTCCCGACGGTCAGGCCGATGCCGTACACCATGAGCATGGCGGTGATGAAGGCGACCGAGGCATGCGTCTCTTCGCGCAGGATCGGTGAGATATAGGTGAATACGGTGAACATGGCGCCCGATCCGATCACCGTCAGGGCAAGTGCGGTCAGCACCTGGGGACGGCGCAGGACACGCAGTTCGGCGCGCATGTCCGCTGCCTCGGAGACTTTCGCATAGGGCACCGCGAACCACAAAGCCGCCATCGCCAGGACGCCGAGGCCGGCAATACCGAAAAAGGCAGTGCGCCATCCGGCGACTTCGCCGACCCAGGATGCGGCCGGCACGCCGGCGACATTGGCGATGGTCAGGCCCATGAACATCGCCGCGACCGCGCCGGCGCGCTTATTGTCCGGAACGACACTCGCCGCGACGATCGATCCGACGCCGAAGAATGCGCCATGCGTCATCGAGGTGATGATCCGCGCCGCCATCAGCATCGCATAGCCATCGGCCACAGCGGAGAGCAGGTTGCCGAGGGTGAAGATGCCCATCAGCGCGATCAGCAGAGTCTTGCGCGGCACCCGCGTCGTGGTCAGCGTCATCAGCGGCGCGCACAACAGCACGCCAAGCGCATAGGCGCTGACCAGCAGGCCGGCGACCGGAATCGACACGCCCAGATCGGTCGCCATGATCGACAGCAGGCCCATCGGCGCGAACTCGGTCACACCAATGCCGAAAGCGCCGATCGCCAGCGCGAGAATGGGTGGATTGATCTTCATGTTGGAAGGCTCCCTGATACCGGGCACATATGGCGGTTCGGCCATCCATGCTGTAGTGCGCCGGTACGGCAAGCATCTGTGAATGAGGCGCACAAATGGCACGCGAATGGGTCGACCGCACCGGTGAAATGGAAGTGGTGGCCGAGGTGGTGACACGCGGCAGCTTCTCGGCCGCCGCACGCGCGCTCGACCTGACGCCCTCGGCGATCAGCCGGACGATAACCAAGCTGGAGACACGGCTCGGCGTGCGCCTGTTCGTGCGCACCACCCGCGCACTGGCGCTGACCGCTGAAGGCGAGGCGTATCATCGTGCCGCGCAACGCATCCTGCGTGACCTCGACGATGCCGAGCGGGTTGCGGCCGATCGCGGGTCGCCGCGCGGCCGGTTACGAGTCACCGCGACGCTAGTGCATGGCCGGCTGGCCATCGTGCCGCTGCTTGGACCGTTTCTGGAACTGTATCCCGACATCATGGTCGATCTCAGCCTGACCGACACGATTATCGATCTGGTGGAGGAGCGCGCCGATGTCGCGATTCGCATCGGGCCGCTCGCCGACAGCACTCTGATGGCGCGGCGGCTGGGTGACAGCGGGCGGTCGATCGTTGCGTCGCCCGCCTATCTTGCGCGCCATGGTTGCCCGAAGACGCCGAACGACCTGTTCGCGCATAATTGCATCGGCTTCAATTTCCGCCGTCACCAGATCGGCTGGCCGTTCCGCATCGGGGAGGAGGAGGTAGAGCTGGCGGTGACCGGCAATGTCGAGGCGAATAATGGCGAGACCGTCGCGCAATGTGCGCGCGAGGGGATCGGCATTGCCCGCGTCGGCACCTTCCATGTCGCGGAGGATATCGCTGCCGGCCGGCTGGTGAGCCTGCTCGACGCGTTCAACCCGGGCGATCGGGAGGCATTCCACGCCCTGTTCATCGGCGGCGCGCAGATGCCGGCGCGGGTGCGCGTGTTCGTCGATTATCTTGCCGAGCGGCTCGGCAAGGACGCGCTGATCGCCGCTCCGGGGTGAACGGAACAGTGTCGGCAGTGAATCTACCGGAGGATATCGATTCAACCATGACCGCAGTCATGTCAGCGAGGCGGCGGACGGAATACTGGCCGTATTCCGTCCCGCTCTTTGACATGACTGTATCAGAATGCGCGTTTCGCGGGCCGCTGTTCTCGCCATAACAGCGGTCGCTGACCGCTGTTATGGCGCTGTTCCACCCCTGTTATCGGAACAGGGGTGGTTCGGGTCAAGCGATTGGAAAATTAGGAAAAATTGCCGGCCGATATCCAACATAACAGGGGTGCGTTTTTTTATCTCGGAATAACAGCGGAAAACAGCGGTGCGAAGGAACCGCGACTCGTGTCGGATGGCCGCCTGTCGATCCGCATAAGCACCGTCGGCGTGAGTAAAATCACCCCCTCCGTTCGCCCTGAGCTTGTCGAAGGGCCGTTCTTCTCTTTCCGACACAAGAAGAAGGACGGTGCTTCGACAAGCTCAGCACGAACGGGGGAAGGTGATTCCACCCCGACCGATGAGACTCTAAACCTGCCGCGCCAGCGCTTTCTTCAGCCGGGCATGCGCCGATGCCTTGATCTGGCAGATTCGCGCGGCACCGACGCCGAGCACCAGTCCGATCTCCTCGAGGTTCAATTCCTCGACATAATAGAGCTGCACCACCTGCGCCTCGCGTTCGGGTAGTGCGGAGATTGCCGCGATCAGCGTGTCGCGCAGGTCGGATTCGGCGAGCTGTTCGAACGCATCGGGGTCGTCGCTCGCGAACCATGGCTTGTCGTCGCTATAGATTTCGTCGATCGGCTCGAAACGCAGCGGTTCGGCGGTCGCATAATCGATCCGGAGCTTTTCGATCGTCACGCCCAGTTTCTCCGCAATCTGTGTCTCGGTCGGCGCATGGCCGGTTTCAGCCGTCAGTGTCTTGATCGCTTCCTGGAAGGCACGCCGGCGTTGCATCGCGCCGCGCGTCAACGTCGCCTGGCGGCGCAGCGCGTCGATCATCGACCCGCGCACCCGCGTCACCAGATATTGCTCGAACGTCACCTGGCCGCGATCCTCGAAGCCGCCGACAGCCTCGACCAGGGCAACGAGGCCGATCTGGATCAAATCCTCGACCTCGACCAGGCTGCTCATGCTGCCATGGACGTGCCAGGCGATACGTCGGACCAGCGGCAGATGCTTGCGCGCGAGCTTGTCGAGATCGGGCGCGGCGCCGCTGCGGCCATAGGTCAGGGGTGCGGCGTCGGCAAAGGCGGCGGGGAGGGGATGCGCGCTCATGCTGCCAGTGCCTCCGGCGCGCCGATCACGGCGACCACTTCGACGGCCTTTTCCTCCGGCACTTCGAAGAAGCTCATCACCGGCGTGTCGGGCAATATCGTGCGCACCAGCTTGCGGATCGCGACGCGGATCGCCGGCTGGACGACCAGCGCGAACGGCTTGGCGTCGGCGACCAATGGCGCGGCGGCACGCTGCAGCGCATCGACGATGCGGCGGCCGAGATCGGGCTCGATCGTGTGGCGGCGCGACGGATCGGACCGCACGGCCTGGCCGAGCAGTCCTTCGAGTTGCCCTTCCAGCGTCATCACACGCAGCGGCTCACGCACGCCGCACAATTTCTGGATGATCAGGCCGCCCAGTTCGGGGCGGATCATCTCGATGATCTCGTCGGCATCGGGCGTCTTCTGCGCGGCGACGGCGATCGCGGCGGCGATACGGCGGAATTCCTTCAACGGTATATTCTCCGCGAGCAGGCCGCGCAGCACCTGGGTGAGCGTGGTCAGCGGCAAGGGATTGGGCGAGAGTGCGGCGACCAGATTGGCGGCGCGATCCTTCAGCCCGTCGAGCAGGCTTTGCACCTCATCGGGGCCGAGCAGTTCCGCGGCATGCGCGCCGAGCTGATGGTTGAGGTGCGTCGCGACCACCGTTCCGGGATCGACCACGAGATAGCCGGCGCCGGTCGCGGCATCGGCATCGCCCTGTGCGATCCACACGGCGTCGAGCCCGAAGGTCGGATCCTTGGCGCGCTTGCCGTTGAGCGAGCCGACCGCCTGGCCGGTGTCGAGCGCGAGCATCTCGTCGGGCGAGACGCTGTCCTCGCCGACGGTCACGCCGCCGACATTGATGCGATAGGCGAAGGGCGGCAGGTTGATGTCGTCGCGCACGCGGACTTGCGGCACGACGAAGCCGAGTTCCTTCGACAGCTGGCGGCGGACGCCGGTGATGCGGCCCATCAACGGGCTGCCGCGACGCTCGTCGACCAGCGGCACCAGGCCGTAGCCGATGTCGAGCACGACCTGCATATGATCCGAAACCTCGTCCCACCCGATCTTGGACTGGTCGACCGGCTCCGCGGCGACGACCTCGACCGGTGCGGGGCGCTTGGCCTGCTGGTTGAGTTTCCAGGCGGCGAAACCGGCAATGCCGGCGGCGGGCAGGATGATGAAGTGCGGCATGCCGGGCATGATGCCGAGCAGGCCGAGGATCACCGCGACCGGGGTCCAGGTACGGGCGGAGGCGAACTGGCCGCCGATCTGGCCGGCGAGATCCTGGCTCGAGGTGACGCGGGTGACGATCGCGGCGGCCGCGATCGACAGGATCAGCGACGGCAGCTGGGCGACCAGCGCATCGCCGATCGCGAGCAGGACATAGGTCTGCGCCGCATCGCCGATCGACATGCCATGGCTGACGGGGCCCAAGATCAGGCCGCCGGCGATATTGGCGAACAGGATCAGCAGACCGGCGACCGCGTCGCCCTTCACGAACTTGGACGAACCGTCCATCGAGCCATAGAAATCGGCCTCGGTCGACACTTCGACGCGGCGCGCCTTGGCCTCTTCCGGGGTGATCAGGCCGGCATTGAGATCGGCGTCGATCGCCATCTGCTTGCCGGGCAAGGCGTCGAGGGTGAAGCGCGCGGACACTTCCGACACGCGGCCCGCGCCCTTGGTCACCACGATCATATTGATGATCACCAGGATCGCGAACACGAACAGGCCGACGATATAGTCGCCGCCGATCACGAAGGTGCCGAACGCCTCGATGACATGGCCGGCCGCCGCCTCGCCCTCATGCCCATGACCCAGCACGACGCGGGTCGAGGCGACATTGAGGCCGAGCCGGAACAGGGTGGCGAACAGCAGCACGGTCGGGAAGGCGGAAAAATCGAGCGGCTTCTGCGCATTGAGCGCGACCATCAGCACCGCAAGGCTGATCGCGATGTTCATGATGAAGAAGACGTCGAGCAGGAAGGTCGGGATCGGCACGACCATCAGGATGACGAGCAGCAACGTCGCAAGCGGCAGGGCCGAGCTGCGCAGCAGCGGCAGCACGCCGCGCGATTTGAGGGCAATGGCCATGTGTTACGCCCCCAGGCTCGCGAGCATCATGTAAGCGAGCCGTGCTGTGTTCGGTGTCGGCCGCATCAGGCTCGCGCTCTGCGTCTGGCGACTGGCGCTGCCGTTGATCTGGTCGAGCGTCGCCTTGGCCCAGGCGCCGGCATTGTCGCCGCTTTCGCCCGCTCCCGGAATGACTGTCGCGCCGTCGATCTCCATCGCCGACGCCATCGTCACCGGGTTCATCGCGAAGCCATCGCTTGCACGGCTGCTGGTCGTGCCGGTCGCGATGCTGGCACCCTTGTCGAGCTTGGCGGCGAAGCGGCTATAAATCTGCTCCAGCGAGCGCGGCTGGCCGTTCGAGCCATAGAAGATGTTGCGGTTGGCGCGCGCGGCGGCGGGAAACATGCTCGCGCCGCTGCGGCCCGGATTGGTCTCCATCGCTCCGAGGAACGAGCGTGCCCCGCCCAGGCCCAGGAAGTGCGCCATGTAAAGGTCGGTGCCGGTCGCGTCGCGGCCCAGCGACTGTTCGATCGCATCCTTGTTGTCGGACGCATGCTCGGCTGCCATCAGCGAAGCGGTCTGCGGGTCGTTGCGCAAATTGAGGATCGCGCGGCGCATGGTCGGATCGCTCACCGTCATGCGGCCGTTGCTGGCGGTCTTGATGCTGTCGGCGGCCCAGCCCAGGCCATGTTCGGCACCATGCTGCTTCATCACGCGCAGCCAGCTCTGGTCGATGAACTGATACAGACCCGATGCGCTCGACGTGCTGGCGCGCGCATTGGTGCGCATGCCGCTTTCAAGCTGCGCCTGACCCATCAGGTAATTGAAATCGATCCCGGTCTTCTGGCTCGCGGAGGCGATCGCCGACTGGACCGACGCGCCCGAACTCTTCCCGGCGATGGCGAACGGATTGAAACTCATCGGTCCTCGGCTGATTGCCCTTATGCAAGGGTCACATCAGCAAGGAGCGTGCCATTTCTGTAAGTTAGGTGTCGCCGACAGACGACAGGGCACCACCCTTAGGCGTAGACGGAAATGCCGCCGGTGGGGCGGTAACCGGCACCGGCATCACCGGTCAAAACTTGCAGGCGGCGGCGAACATTTGCCGCCATCAGGTTGACATAGATGCGGCACGTCTCGTTGAGGCGGTTGGCTTCCTCGGCCAGCTCGCGCAATTCCGGACCGACCGGCGCTGTGCCCATCGCGGCAATCGTCTCGAGCCCGGCAAGCTTTGCCTGGGTGGCGCGTTCCAGTGCATCGATATCGTTCGCCTTCAGCGCGGCGATTTCGACATGGAGCGAATCGATCACGCCGATCAGGGCGTCACGCCGGGTCATTGCGGGTCCATTCGAATTTGGCCGCGATCAGCCGGTCGGCGATCTGCGCGGGATAGATCGGGAAATGCCCCTCGGCGATCGCCTTGCGGATCCGCGCGATGCGCTCCGGGTCGATCGGTGGCTTGGCGGAGAACTCCTTCGCGGCGACCGCCAGCGAGGATTGGCTGACGGCTTCCGCTTCCGGTCCGGTCGGCTTCTGAACGGCGGCGGGCGCGACGACGCGCGCGACCGGGGCAACCCCGCGATCGCTGGTCTGGACAGGCTTTACGCCTAGCGGATCCACCATGTTCACCCCTTTCCGGGTCATGCCACACAGGGATAAACGACCGCATCCGCCAAACCTTTACGAAAATTATTCGGACCAGCCGGGAAGGGTCGCGCGACCGCTCGCCACCGCCACCGCCTGGACCGGTGCCCGGCCGCCGTCGATCTTGACCAGGAAGCGCGCGCCCGGTGCCGCATCGCCGGCAGCGATCCCTTCGCGAGTGATCGAAAAGCCCGGCGATCCGGCTTCGATCGTCACCGGGTCGCCGCGCTTGATCACGGCTTCGGCCTTGATTGCGGGCACGGCCGCAGCGACCGCTTGCGGTGTCTTGCGTGGCTCGGTCGGGGTAAAGCGGACCGGCACGAACAGGCGCCAGTCCGGGCCTGTGCAGGTCACCACCACGGCGTCATGCGCCTCGGAACGCCACGACAGCGACACGGTCGGGCACTGCGCGAGCTTGAGTCGCGTATCGACCAGGCTGCGTGCGCCGCCCTCGTCGCCGATCCCGCGCCCGGTAAAGGCGGCGACCGCGCGGTCGAGCGAGGCGGTGTCCTGAAAGCCGGGCGCGGCGATCGCGGGAGCCGCGATCACCAGTGTCGACAGCAATGCGGGAAGGAGCGAACGGGACATGGCTTTTTCTCCAAAGCGGCAGAAACCGGTTGCCGGCCGGCCAATCATTGCCGGTTGCCGGCAAAGCCGAGGGTCACGACGACCGATCGGCGATTGGCGGTGGTGGTGTTGACGATGGTCATGCGGCCGGGCGCGACGATCTTCGCGCGGGCCAGTGCGGCAGCCACTGTGCGGGCGCGGTCGGCAGCCAGTACGGCGCCGCTGCCGGTATCCGCATCGACATCGATCGCGCTGCCGTCGCTGCCGCCGCTGATCTTCAGCGTGACGCGCGGATCGCGGGTCACTTCGCGCGCCCAGGCGATCAGGCCGGCGGGCGATGCGGGCAGGGCGGCCGAACCGGGCGCGAAGTTGAGCATCGCTGCGGCAGCGACCGGCATCGGTTCGGCCGTGGCTGCGATAGGCGCTATGGCAGGCGCGCCGAAGCCGTCGCGAATGCCCTTGGCGAGCGCCTTCTGGTCGAGATGCTGGGCGGCCTGCACGAACACGAAGAAGCCGACCAGCAGCAGTGCCAGGTCGGCGAGCGTCATCAGCCAGATGGGCCGGCCCGGCGTCTCTTCGGGGAAATCGTCGATCGTCATGCCACGCTCACCAGGTCGGCGACGTTCGTCAGCGCGGCGGTGCGCGGGCGTTCACGCGCGGCGAGCGCGACCAGCGGGCCCTCCAGGCGGGTGCGTTCGAACGCCTCGATCCGCGTGCGGCGCTTGAGGCGGGTAGCGATCGGGGCCGCGACCAGATTGGCGATGATCGCGCCATAAAGCGTGGCGAGCAACGCGATCGCCATCGCTGCGCCGATCGCGCTCGGGTCGGTCATCCGGGTGAACATCGCGACCAGGCCGATCAGCGTACCGATCATGCCCATCGCCGGCGCGACATCCGCCATACCGGTCCAGACCTCGACCGCGCCAAGCTGCTTCTCGATCCGCGCCCGCCTGCAATGCTGGATGATCGTCGCAACCTCGTCCGGCCCGGCGCCGTCGACGATCGCGGCAACCGCGGCAGCGACATCGGGGTCGGCGATCACCGATCGGTCGAGCGCCATCACGCCGTGACGGCGCGCGATCCGGCCAAGTGCGGCGATCTGGTCGAGCAGCGGCGTCGCATCGAAGCGGCGGCGGACCAAACTGCCCAATGCCCCGGCCGCGCCGGCCAGATCGCGGAGCGAAGTGCGCAGCACGACAGCGATCAGCGTGCCGCCGACCACCAGGGCGATCGCGGTGGGATCGAGGAACGGGCCCAGCATATGGGCGAGGGTGGGTGCGGATGTCATCGACGCGGGTATTGCAAGGGGTGGGCCAGTTTCATTCCGGCGATGCCAGGCTTGCCGGTCGGCGCGATCGGGCGGCAATCCTTGCCGCCGACCGGCAACGTCTTGCCGCTTTGCCTGCCGCCGCTCTGCCGCTCTGTCGCCCCGGCACCACCTCAGCCATCACTTGGCACGGCCATTGCTTAGCTCTTCGCGCACAACAAGGTGCGGAGACCGATACGGTGAACGAGAACAATCTTTTCGGGGTTCATGGAGCAGCGCTCCAGGTGCGTTCGCAACGCATGGGGCTGCTTGCCTCGAACATCGCAAACGCCTCCACGCCGGGTTTCAAGGCGAAGGACCTGGATTTCCAGGTTGCGCTCCAGGCGGCGGAGGGTCCGGGGGGCTCTCCGCCAACGGGATGAGCGGCGCCGTGCGCTACCGCAATCCGATGCAGCCGTCGATCGACGGCAACACGGTCGAACTATCGACCGAGCAGACCGCCTTCGCGGAAAACGCGGTCCAGTATCAGACCACGCTCTCGTTCCTGAACGGACGCATCAGCACGATCACGCGCGCGCTGCGGGGAGAATAAGTCATGGCCGATAACCCGCTCACCATTTTCCAGGTCGCCGGCAAGGCGATGTCGGCGCAGCTCGTGCGCATGAACACCACTGCGTCGAACCTGGCCAATGCCGGGTCGATCGCCTCGAGCGAGGCCGGTGCCTATCGCACGATCAAGCCGGTGTTCCGCACCGAATATGACAAGGCGACGGGGCTCGCCACGGTCAATGTCGAGAGCATCGTCAATGCCGGGGAAGCCCCCACCAAACGCTATGACCCGTCGCACCCGATGGCCGACAAGGACGGCAATGTCTGGGAAAGCGCGGTCGATGAAACCCGTGAGCTGGTCGACATGATGGAGACTGCACGCGGCTACCAAAACAATGTCGAGGTGATGCAGACGGCAAAGTCGCTGATCCTCGATACCCTCAAACTGGGCCGCTGATCATGAGCAGTTTCGATACCACGCTGAACAATCTCGGCATCAACCGGACGACCAACAGCAAGGCCAATAATGCGGCCGCCTCGTCGCCGACGCTTGGGCAGAGCGATTTCCTCAAGCTGATGACGGCGCAGCTGAAGAACCAGGATCCCTTCTCGCCGGTCGACAACACGCAGATGGTCGCCCAGATGGCGCAATTCTCGTCGGTTGCCGGCATCAGCGAGATGAACACGACGCTGAAGGCGATCTCCGACAAGCTTGCCGGCACCAGCAAGAGCGACGCGCTCGCTTTTGTCGGCCGCACCGTGCTGACCGAGGGCAATGTCGCCTTTGGCCGTACCGCCGGCGGCATCGCCGGCGCGGTCGAGCTTGATGGCGATGCAACCAACGTCAACGTTTCGATCCAGGATGCGAACGGCCAGGTGCTGAAGACGCTGCAGCTCGGCGCGCAGTCCAAGGGCACGGTCAATTACGACTGGGACGGCAAGACCGAGGCCGGCGTGGACGCCGGCGCCGGCCCGTTCAAGGTCGTCGTCAGCGCCGCCAAGGACAATGTCGCGGTCACCAGCCGCTCGCTCGTCTGGGCGCCGGTCGCCGCGGTCTCGATGCCGTCCTCCGGCAACCCCATTCTGACCCTGCCCGGCATTGGCCAGGTTCCCATCACTGCCGTCCGCCAGATCGGCTGAATCCGTTAAATCAGGAGTATCGCAATGTCCTTTTACACTTCGCTCAGTGGTTTGCAGGCGGCCCAGACCGAGATGTCGACCATCTCGCACAACCTCGCCAACGTGGCGACCAATGGCTTCAAGAAGAGCCGGACCGACTTTGCCGACGTGATCGCCTCCAGCCTGAGCGCGGATCCGACCAAGCTTGTCGGGTCGGGCACCGTCGTGAAGGGCAATCGCCAGCAATTCACCGAAGGCAATCTGAAGACCACCGGCTCCTCGCTCGATCTCGCGATCAGCGGCGACGGCTTTTTCGCGGTCAAGACCAACGGGATCAGTTCGGCAGTCGCCTATACGCGCAACGGCAGTTTCCAGGTCGATCCGGCAACGCATAATGTCGTCGATGCCCAGGGTAGCGCGTTGCAGGTCTATCCGGTCGACGCCGATGGCAAGGTCACGGCGACCGGCAGTGACGGCATGGTCAATCTGCGTCTGCCCGAAACCAGCGGCACACCGGCTGCAACCTCGAAGGTCACGCTCGACGTCAATCTCTATTCCAACGCGCAGGTCCCGACCGGCACGTTCGATCCGCTCAACGCATCGACCTATAACAACTCGACCTCGACGACGATCTACGATTCGGCCGGCAAGGCGATGACGATGACCAACTATTATGTCCGCGATTCCGCGACGAGCTGGTCGGTCCACTCCTATGTCGGCAATCAGCCGCTGACCGTCGGTGGATCGTCCGCGCCGGTTCATGTCACCTTCGACGCGAACGGCACGATGACCGCGCCGACTGCGCCGATCGCCTATGATCCGTTTACCCCGTCATCGGGCGGCGCGGCACAGCCGCTCTCGCTCGATCTTGCCGGTTCGTCGCAAAAGCCCAGCGCCTTTGCGGTGATGGGCCGCAGCCAGAACGGCGCGACCGTCGGCGAATTGTCCGGCGTCTCGGTCAATGAATCCGGCGTGGTCACCGCCAGCTTCTCGAATGGCGACACGGTGGCGCTCGGCAAGGTCGCCCTGGCCAATTTCACCAATCCGGCCGGCCTGCGCCAGAACGGCAACAGCTATTGGTCGGCGAGCGGCATTTCCGGCGAGGCAAAGCTGGGCAGCGCCAACGACAATGGCTTCGGTTCGCTGATGTCTGGCACGATCGAGGGCTCCAACGTGGATGTGACCGAGGAACTGGTCGGCCTGATCGCGGCACAGCGCAATTTCCAGGCGAATGCCAAGGCGCTCGATACCGCCAATCAGATCTCGCAGACGATCTTCAACATTCGCAGCTGAACTCAGGCACGGACAGGACATCCTGAATGGACAAGCTGGTCTACACCGCGGCATCGAGCCTCAAGGCGCATATGGCGTCGCAGGCGGCGATCGCGAACAATATCGCGAATGCCTCGACGATCGGGTTCCGCTCCGATCGCGTGGTGTTCGACCGGCTGTCGGTCAACGGCCCCGGCTTCGAAACGCGCACCGCCGCGTCGGAGCAGGTGGTCGATGCCGACCGGCGCGCCGGCACGGTGATGCAGACCGGCCGACCGCTCGATATCGCCGTCTCCGGCGATTCCTGGCTGACCGTCCAGGCGCCAGATGGCACCGAAGCCTATACGCGGCGCGGCGATCTGCAGATCGCACCGACCGGCGTGCTCGAAACCGGTGACGGCTTTCCGGTGATGGGGGCGAATGGCCCGATCACCATGCCGCCCGCCCAATCGATGACGATCGCCTCGGACGGTACGATCTCGATCGTGCCGATCGGCGGCGACGCCAACAACCCGCAGGTGATCGACAAGCTCAAGCTGGTCAGCACCAAAGGGTCGGTGACCGTCAAGGGTCTCGACAACCTTCTCCATGTGAAGGGCGGCGGCGTGCTGCCCGAGGATATGGAAGGGAAAGTGGCGTCCGGTGCCCTTGAGGGATCGAACGTCAACATGACTCAGGCGCTGGTCGACATGATCGAGAACCAGCGCGCCTATGAGGTCCAGGCCAACCTGATGAAGGAAGCCAAGGACATGGATTCGAGCGCCGCATCGCTGATGCGGATGCCGGCATAAGGAAGCACAGACATGACCAGCGCAGCCATGCACATCGCCCGCACCGGGCTCGACGCCCAGGACATGCGGATGCGCGTGATCTCGAACAACCTCGCGAACGTGAACACCACGGGGTACAAGCGTGACCGCGCGGCGTTCGAAACGCTTGCCTATCAGACCGTCACCACTCCCGGTACGGCGAGCACGTCCGAAACCAAATATGCCGTCGGCCTCAATCTCGGCACCGGCGTGCGCATCCAGGGCACGGCGCGGATCGACACCCAGGGCGCGATGCAGACCACCGGCAATGCGCTCGACATGGCGCTCGACGGCGATGGCTATTTTCAGGTCCAGTTGCCCGGCGGCACGCTCGGCTATACCCGCGCGGGCAATTTCTCGCGCTCGCCCGAGGGGCTGATGGTCACCTCCGAGGGCTATCAGGTGATGCCCGGCATCACCATTCCCGAAGGCGCGACCTCGATCACCGTCGGCACCGATGGCACCGTTTCGGCGACCGTTCCCGGCCAGACCGAAGCGAGCCAGATCGGTCAGATCCAGATTGCGACCTTCCCCAATGGCGCCGGCCTGCTCGCACAGGGCGACAATTACCTCACCGAAACCGCGGCGAGTGGCGCGGTCAATCTCGGCGTTGCCGGGCTCGATGGTCGCGGCAATATCCGCCAGGGCATGCTTGAAGCATCGAACGTCAATGTCGTCGAGGAACTGGTCGACATGATCGAGACGCAGCGCGCGTACGAGGTCAATTCGAAAATGATCTCCGCGACCGACGACATGTTGAAATATGTTAACCAAAATCTGTGATGGTTAACGCCATGAAGATGTCCGCTCTCATTTCCGTCACCGCACTTGCCGCCGCCAGCCTCTCGCCGGCGCCCGCCGACGCGCGCCTGTTCGGCAAGAAGCAACCGCCGGTCGATTTCTCCGCGACGATGCCGGCGCCACCTCCCATGGCGCCGGCGCCCGCGAACGGATCGATCTACCAGGCGTCGGACGGCTATGCCGCGCTGTATGAGGGCTGGCGCGCGCGTCGTGTCGGCGACCCGCTGAGCATTGTCCTGGTCGAGCGTACCATCGCCTCGAAATCGGCGAGCTCGAAGCTCGATTCGGGCGGCGGTGCCAGTCTGACGCCACCGACCACCGGCGCACTCAGCCTGTTCAGCCAGACCGATGCGTCGATCAGCGGCAAGCGCAACTTCACCGGCACCGGCAGTACCGACCAGTCCAACACCTTGTCGGGCGAAGTCAGCGTTACCGTGGCGCAGGTCTTCCCCAACGGCACGCTGTTGGTGAAGGGGCAGAAGCGCGTCACGCTCAACCGTGGCGACGAATTCGTCCAGATCCGCGGCATCGTGCGCATGGCCGATATCGACGCCTATAACCGTGTCCCGTCGACCCGCGTCGCCGATGCCCAGATCGCCTACACCGGCAAGGGCGATGTCGCCCGCGCCAGCCGCCAAGGCTGGTTCAGCCGCTTCTTCTCCGTGATCAGCCCGTTCTGATGATGAAAGCCGCACCCATGTTCCGCATCCTTATCGCTGCGCTCGCCGCCCTGCTGGTTGCGACGCCTGCAAACGCCGACCGGATCAAGGATCTCGGCGGCTTTCAGGGCATCCGGTCGAACCAGCTGACGGGGTACGGCATCGTGGTGGGCCTGCCCGGCACCGGCGACGACAATCTCGAGTACACCGTGCAGTCGTTGAAGGCGGTCGCCTCGCGCTTCGGCCTGCAACTGCCGCCCAATGCCAATCCGGGCATGAAGAACGCCGCGGTGGTCCTGATTACCGCCGATCTCCCCGCCTTCGCCAAGCCCGGCCAGCGGCTCGACATCACCGTCGCGTCGATCGGCAAGGCCAAGAGCTTGCGCGGCGGCAGCCTGATCCTGACGCCGATGCTCGGCGCGGACGGCCAGATCTATGCCATGGCGCAGGGCAATCTCGCGGTCGGCGGCCTTGGCGCCGAGGGCAAGGATGGCTCGACCATCGTCGTCAACATTCCCTCGGCCGGCCGCATCCCCGAGGGGGGCGACGGTCGAACGCGCGGTGCAGACCGGGTTCGAGAACACCCCCTATCTGACTTTCAACCTGCAGCGTGCCGATTTCACCACCGCACAGAATGTCGCGTCGGCGATCAACAGCAAGCTCGGCATGGGCTCGGCTCAGGCGGTCGATGCCGTGTCGGTCTCGGTCCGCGCGCCGATCGGCGGCGATATCCGCGCCACATTGATGAGCACGATCGAGAATCTCGACGTCGTCTCGGCCGAACCATCGGCCAAGGTGATCGTCAACGCGCGCACCGGCACCGTGGTGATCAACTCCGCAGTTCGCGTCGGCCGCGCCGCCGTCACGCACGGCAAGCTCACCGTGCGCATCGACGAACAGGAGCGCGTCGTTCAGCCGGAGCCGTTCAGCCAGGGCCAGACCGCCAAGGAACAGAAGAGCGGCGTTGCGGTCGAGGAGGAGCGTCGCCCGATGTTCCTGATCGAGCCCGGTCCGAAGCTTGCCGATGTGGTCAAGGCGGTCAATGCGATCGGGGCATCGCCGGCCGATCTGGTCGCGATCCTCGAGGCGCTGAAGGAAGCGGGCGCGCTCAAAGCCGAACTGATCGTCCTGTGAGCACGCCGATCAACCTTGGCGGCGTTGCAACGCCTGCAGTCCCGACCAATGGCATCAGCCTGGACACGAGCCGGCTGTCATCGCGCGCCAATCTGGAAAAGGCCGGCAAGCAGTTCGAATCGGTGTTCACCGGTATGATGCTGAAATCGATGCGTCAGGCACATCTCGCGAGCGAGCTATTCGAGAGCAAGGGCCTCGACACGTTTCGCGAGATGCAGGACCAGAAGATCGCTCAGTCGATGGCCGATCATGCGCCGCTCGGTATCGGCAAGGCGATGGTCGATTTCCTCGCCAAGTCGCAAGCTGACGCTGAAAAGACCGCTGCCGCGCAGAACGCCGCAATCAACGGGACGAAGGTGCCATGAGCGACATGCTCGGCATCGGCGCCAGCGGGGTGCGCGCCTATCAAAGCGCGCTGACCACCGTGTCCGAAAACATCGCCAATGCCGCGACGCCCGGTTACACGCGGCGTAGCACGTCGCTCAACGAAATCACCATTGCCGGCGGCAGCATCACCACGCGCGGCATCAATGACGGCGCCGGCGTGCTGGTGTCGGGCATCAACCGTGCCGCCGACATGTTCCGCGCCGCCGATGTGCGATCGTCCAGCGCCGATCTCTCGCGTACCGAAACCGGCATCGCCTGGCTCGACCGGATCGAAAGCGCGCTGACCGGCAACCAGCTGGGCGACCGGCTGACCAGCTTCTTCAATTCGGCCAAGGCAGTTGCCGGTGATCCGTCGGCGACCACGCCGCGCACCGCGATGCTCGAATCCGCGACCTCGGCCGCAACGGCCTTTGCCGCGACCGGCAAGGCGCTCGATTCGATCAGCGCAGACCTCGATGCGACCGCCGAAGGCGCGGCGCAGAATCTCGATCAGCTCGGTGCGGCGCTCGCCAAGGTCAATGACGGGATCGGCCGCGCCACGCCCGGTACCGCAGGAGCAGCGCAGCTCGCCGATCAACGTGATCAGCTGCTCGAACAGATGAGTGCGCTCAGCGATGTCTCCGTCGCGCTCGACCCGGCGGGCCGCGCGACCGTGCGACTTGGTGGTTCGGCCGGGCCGGTGTTCGTCGCCGGCAACCAGGCCGGCCATGTCAGCTATGCCCGCAACGACGACGGCACGGTGGCCTTTGCGCTGCACCGTGACGGCACCACCGTCCCGCTTTCGCCGCAGGGTGGCGTGATGGCCGGCGTCGCCGATGGCGCGCAGCGCATCGCCGACGCGCGCAACCAGGTCAATGCCATCGCCAGCCAGTTCGTCGCCGGCGTCAACACTGTGCAGTCGCAGGGCCGCGATCTCGACGGCACTGCCGGCACAGCGATGTTCGCGGTCGGCACGACGCCGACGGATATTACCGTTACCCTGACCGATCCGCGCGGCATCGCTGCGGCGGCACCTGGTGGCGGTCCGCGCAACAACGCCAACCTCACCAATCTCGATGCATTGCGCACCTCGGGCGGGTTCGAGGCGAAAACATCGGCGCTGGTCGCAGGCAATGCCGCCACGCTCGCCGGCCGCCGCACCGTGGCGGAGGCGCAATCCTCGATCCGCGACGGCGCGCTTGCGGCGCGCGATGCGGTGTCGGGCGTCAGTATCGACAGCGAGGCGGTCGATCTGATGCGCTTCCAGCAGGCCTATCAGGCGTCGGCTCGAGTCATCCAGGTTGCGCGCGAGACGCTGCAATCGATCCTCAGTATTCAGTGAGTTCAGCCATGCAGATCAGCACCAGCCAGCTCTATGATCGCTCGACCAGCTTGATGGCGAAGCTGTCGCAAAAGGCCGACAGGCTGCAGACGCAGATTTCGACCGAAACCAAGATTCTCGCTCCTTCCGACGACGCACTTGGCTATCGCCGGCTTGAGACGCTCAAGGTCGGCAAGGCCGACGATGCCGCCTATTCCTCCAATATCGGCCTGGCGCAGAGCTTGCTCGAGCAATCCGACACCACGCTCGGGGCGGTCGAGACCCAGCTGCAGCGAGCGCAGGAGCTGGCGATCCAGGCCGGGAGCGGCACATTGTCCGACGAGAAC
The DNA here is from genome assembly GCF_014490665.1 of Sphingomonas alpina. Taxonomy (NCBI): domain Bacteria; kingdom Pseudomonadati; phylum Pseudomonadota; class Alphaproteobacteria; order Sphingomonadales; family Sphingomonadaceae; genus Sphingomonas; species Sphingomonas alpina. The sequence continues at coordinate 4,710,131 of NZ_CP061038.1, forward strand.
CGCAAGGTCTTGGCGGGGCAGGTGCGGGCGCTGATCAGCGACATGGTCGGCCTCGCCAATACCAAGGATGTGCGCGGCCAGCCTTTGTTCGGCGCCGCGACCGGCGATAGCGCGGTGTCGGTCGCGAGCGACGGCACGGTCAGTTTCGTCGGCACCGGCGAACCATCGGCAATCCCGATCGGCGACGGCAACAATGTCCAGGCGACCGACAGTGCGGCGCGCGTCTTCGGCGGCATTCCGACCAGCGGTGGCGGCACGACCGACATCTTCGCGATGCTCGGCAGTTTCGCCGATTCGCTGGAAGGCGGCAGCAATCCGGCCGCAACGGCGGCGGCCACCGACGGGCTGAAAGCAGCCCTGTCGCAGGTCACCCAGGCACGCGGATCGGTCGGTGCGCGCGGTGCGCGAATGGATCTCGAAGCGTCGCGGCTGAAAGATGTCGGCGCGACTCGCGAGATCGCCCGTTCGGCGATCGAGGATACCGACATCACCGCGGCGATCACCGAGCTGCAGAAGACGATGACCGTCCTGTCCGCGACCCAGGCGAGCTTTTCGAAACTCAGTTCGCTGTCGCTGTTCAATTATTTGAGCTGAGTTTGAAGAGCGGGCCGGAGCCGTCTCAAAAAACAAATGCTCTGGTTAACCGATTGGCTACGAAGTCAGGTTAACCATCATCGCACGGGCCCATCTTCGCGGGCCATCCTGAGCCGATCCTGGGGGAAGTTTCACACACATGTTTCCGGTAATCGGCCTCGTCGTCCTTCTGGTGATGATCTTCGGCGGCTTCGCGATCACCGGCGGGGCGCTCGGCCCGGTCATGGAAGCGATCCCGCACGAAATGCTCATCATCGGCGGCGCCGCGGTCGGCGCGCTGATCATCGGCAATTCGGGCAAGGAATTGAAGGCGCTGGGCAGCAGCTTCAGCAAGATCTTCAAGGGTCCGAAATACAAGAAACAGGATTATCTCGACACCATCTTCCTGGTGTCGAAGCTGATGAAGATGCTCCGCACGGAAGGGCCGATCGCGCTCGAACCGCATGTCGAGGATCCGAAATCATCGGCGATCTTCGCCGAATATCCCCGCCTGCTCGCTGATCATACCCTGGTCAACCTGATCGCCGACACGCTGCGCCTGGTCGTGGTGTCGTCGGGCACGCTCGATGTGCATGCGGTCGAGGAGGTCATGGACAACATGATCAAGACGCATCACCACGAGGTGCAGGGGCCGCAGGGCACGCTGGCCAGCCTGGCCGACGCCTTGCCTGCACTGGGCATCGTCGCGGCGGTGCTGGGCGTGGTGAAGACGATGGGCTCGATCGACAAGCCGCCGGCGATTCTCGGTGCGATGATCGGCTCGGCGCTGGTCGGCACCTTCATGGGCGTGCTGCTCGCCTACGGCATCGTCTCGCCGCTCGCCAACCGGCTGCAGCAGGTGATCGACGCCGATGGCGCGATCTATCATGTGGTGAAGCAGATCATCATCGCGTCGCTTCACGGCCACCCGCAGCCGCTGGTGATCGAAGCGGCACGCTCGGGCATCGCGCACAGCAATCAGCCCGGCTTTGCCGAAGTGTTCGACGGCCTGAGGGGTAGGTAAGATGGCCGCGCGTGCGCCGCATGGGTCCAATCAACCGCCCAAGATCATCTACAAGAAGATTTATATCGAGGGTCATGGCGGTCATCATGGCGGCGCCTGGAAGGTCGCCTATGCCGATTTCGTGACCGCGATGATGGCGTTCTTCTTGCTCATGTGGCTGCTCGGCGCGACCAATGAGAAGCAGCGCAAGGCGTTGGCCGATTATTTCTCGCCGACCCTGATCCAGATGAAGCAGAACAGCGCCGGTTCGAACGGCATGTTCGGCGGCTCATCGATCACCGACAAGGACAATTACCCGCACAAGGCGCAGCAGACGGGCACGCGGTCGATGACCGTACCGGTCGAAGCCACCGGTGGGCTGCAGGTCGGCACCGGCGAGAAGGGGTCGATGAAGAACAAGATGGCCCTCGGCATGGAGGACCAGAAGAATTTCGAGAAGATGCGCCGGCGCGTGACGATGGCAATGGCGTCCAATCCGAAGCTCGCCAGGCTCGGCAAGCATGTCCGTTTCATGCGCACTCAGGACGGGATGCGCATCGACCTGCTCGACGACGCCGATTATTCGATGTTCTCGCTCGGCACCACGGCGCTCGAGCCCGAAGCATCGAAGCTGATCGGCCTGATCGCGGAATCGATCGGGACGATGGAAAACCCGATCATGATCCGCGGCCATACCGATGGCCTTGGCTATGGCGACCCGCTGGAGATGAACAACTGGATGCTGTCGTCGAGCCGCGCAGAAGCGACGCGCCGCCGGCTCGCCTCAGGGGGCATCCCCGAACAGCGCTTCAACCGTATCGAGGGCGTCGCCGACCGCGAGCCGATGATCGCCGCCAACAAGATGGACCCGCGCAACCGCCGCGTCGCGATTACGCTGCTCTATCGGGCCGGCAGCTTCGGGGAATAAACCGGTTGCCGGAATATCCGGCACGATCGCGATACGGCGGCTTGATGGATGCGGCGGCGATTCGGCTCAGTGCCCGAAGATCAGGTACAGGATGATGATCACCGGGATCGGCACGCCGAGCAGCCAGAGCAGACAACCTTTTTTCACGGCGAAGCCTTCCTGTTGGGGAAGCCGATAACCGGTCGGGCCTCGCTTGGTTCCGCGGTTCAGCCGGGCTGGAGCTCGCGCAGGCCCTGCCATTCCGGATCGGGAATGCCTTCGAGTTCAATCGGATAGACCGGATGATCCGCCAGCGCGGTGCTGAATTGCGCGACGAAATTGTCACCATCATCGGTGTAGAAGCGCCATTGCTTTGCACCGTTGCCGGTGATCGCGGCCACTTCGGTCGCCCAGTCCTGCTGGTCGATCGAGGCGAAGATCGTCTCCTCGAACGTCTCGATCATGTCGAGCGTCGCGGCGTCGGGCATGCCGGTCGGCGTTTCGCCATACGCCCAGGTGACGTGGATCAGCAGCGGGCGCTCGACGCGCTCGTCGGGTTCGGGCAGTTGCGACAGGACCCGGATGATGGTGCGGTTGCCATCGACCATGCCGGTGGCGATCGACCAGTCGTCTGCATTGCGCATTGGCATCACGCTGCCTTACGCAACTCCAGCCGGCTCCAGATCTCGACCAGCGCCTGGGTCAGTTCGCGCATCATCGCTTCGTCATGCGCGGGGCCGGGGGTGAAGCGCAGCCGCTCGGTGCCGCGCGGCACGGTCGGATAATTGATCGGCTGAACATAGACGCCGTATTCGGCGAGCAATATGTCGCTGATCTTCTTGGCCTTGACCGGGTCGCCGACCATCAGCGGCACGATATGCGTGGTCGAATTCATCACCGGCAGCCCCGCCTCGGCGAACATCGCCTTGAGCATCGTCGCGGCCGCCTGCTGGCCTTCGCGCTCGACACCCGATGCCTTCAGGTGGCGCACGCTGGCCAGCGCGCCGGACACCAGCACCGGCGACAGCGAGGTGGTGAAGATGAAGCCCGGCGCATAGCTGCGGATCACGTCGATGATCGTCTGATCGGCAGTGATATAGCCGCCCATCACGCCGAACGCCTTGCCCAGCGTGCCCTCGATGATGGTCAGCCGGTCAGCGACCCCGTCGCGCTCCGAAATGCCGCCGCCGCGTGCGCCATACATGCCGACCGCATGGACCTCGTCGAGATAGGTCAGTGCGCTGTACTTGTCGGCCAGGTCGCAGATCGCGGCGATCGGCGCGACATCGCCCTCCATCGAATAGACGCTCTCGAACGCGATCAGCTTCGGCGCGGCCGGATCGACCGCGGCGAGCAGCTCTTCGAGATGCTCGAGATCATTGTGGCGGAAGACATGCTTCTCGCAGCCCGAATTGCGGATCCCCGCGATCATCGAGGCATGGTTCATCTCGTCGGAGAAGATGATGCAGCCGGGCAGGATCTTGGCCAGCGTCGCGAGCGTCGCTTCGTTCGAGACATAGCCGCTGGTGAACAGCAGCGCGCCTTCCTTGCCGTGCAGGTCGGCGAGCTCGCCTTCCAGGTCGACATGGTAATGCGTGTTGCCGCCGATATTGCGCGTGCCGCCGGAGCCGGCGCCGACATCGTGCAGCGCCTCTTCCATCGCTGCGATCACCGCTGGATGCTGGCCCATGGCGAGATAGTCGTTGGAGCACCACACGGTGATCGGCTTCGGCCCGTTATGGCCGGCGAAGCAGCGTGCGTTGGGATAGGCGCCCTTGTTGCGCAGGATGTCGATGAAGACGCGATAGCGCCCTTCGACGTGCAGGCGATCAATCGCCTGGGTGAAGATGCGCGAGTAGTCGACTCCCCGCAGCGACGTTCCGTCCGCTTCCATGTCCGCGCCCTAGCGCGCGCCGCCGCAGATTTCCAGCAACTTTGCACGATCAGCGTGATCGGATTGAACCATTTCAGTCGCACCGGCGGCAAAGCGGCCTGGGATCGTCCGGCGCCATCGCTTCACGACGTCCCCGGCGTCTCCGGCATCATCGTCCATGGCTCGGCCTGGCGCATGTCCAGCCGGCAAAGGCCCTGTAGCCGGTGCCGCTGCGCATAGGTCGCGACTCGCGATTCGTAATCCGCCGCCTGTGGATTGGCGAACGCCCAGTCCGGCGGGTTGAAGGTCGAAAAACCGTTGATCGTCGGCACATTCCATCGTTCGGCAAGGAACATCGCGTCGACATTGTGCGGATAGAGGCTGTTCAGGACTTCGTGCCCGAACATCGGCTCGAACTTGCGCGCCGCGACGACATAAAAAGCACGGCAGGCCGGTGGCGGTGCCGGGATCGCCCATAAGGCCGTCCGCTGCACCGATCGACTCAGCAGCGCCGCCGATGCGCCGGTCAGCTGTTCCCCGACGAGCAGCGCGAGCAGGCCGCCCATCACGAAGGAGCGGGTCCGCAGCAACCGGTGCGCCTGCGCGCGGTACGCCGCGACCACCACGAGCAGGGCCGGCAGGACCAGGAACAACTGATAGCGCAGCACGACCCTGATCCCGCTCGCCCCGGGCGCGAGGCGGAAGACGAGGTACCACAGGGAATGACCGAACAGCTTCAGCGTGAGCAGCCAGCTCACGATCAGCGCCAGCGCCAGCGCGCGGAGCGCCGGCGACACCGGCTGTTCCGGGCCAGCGCTGCGCCGGACGATGATCCGCCACGCAGCGGTGAGAATCAGGATGAAGAGCAGCACCGGGAAACCGGTCACATGCTCGCCGTCGATTATGCGCTCCGCCGCGCCTGTATTGGGAACCAGCGCGCGGAACAGGCGAAAAATCCATCCCCAGACATAATTGTCGGGACCGACATTGATCAAATCGATCGGATTGACCTGATTATAGACATGATCGAAATAATGATGCCCGCCGGTTTCCCATTTCTTCGGCAGGTATGTGACGAGGAAGGGGACGATGAACACCGCAAACGAAACCACCCCGATCGCGATCGTCGCGATGTGCGGGCGGACCGCGCCGGCGAACGCGCGCGGCTTCAGCGGCATGGCCAGGATTCCGTAGAACAGCACATACAGCGCCGAAAACAGGACGGTGAACCATGCCATGTAATAGGCGGTCATCAGCCATGCGGCGAGCAATGCCGCCAGCGCGACTGCGCCAATCCGGGCGCGGGCCTTTTGCTCCGCCCGTTCGGCGCGAACGACGCCGATCATCAGCATCATCGCGACCGGCAGCAGCGCGATGATGTGAAGCTGGGCGTGTCCCGCCTGGATCACCATGCCGCTGGCGATCGTGAAAATCAGCGCGACGAACAGCGCGCTGCGATGACCCCATCCCAGGCTCCTCGACACCAGGCGATAGGCGGCGAAAAACCCGATCGTCTTGAAGGTGAAGATGTTGAGCGTGTCGGCCAGGAACGGGTCGGCGAACAGGCGCCAGAATGAATAGACCAGACCGTACAGGAAATAGCCGTCATTATAGCCGAGCGTGCCGGCATAGGGGTAGAAATAGCCGGTCGTCGCCCAGTGGCTGGCGCCGGTCAGCACATTGCGCCAATGCTCGAGCAGGCTGATTTCGATCAGGCCATCGCCGCGATCGCCATAGCCCAGATCGAATCCGCTCAGTATCGGCCCGCGAAAGAACAGCAGCATCGCCAGCGCATAGGTGGCGAACAACGCCAGCCGCTCCGGCACGACGGACGGGTGCGGCACGGGCGCGCCATTGGCGCTTTCCGTCAGCATCCCGGTTGCAATCCCAGTCTCATTTCAAAAGGGCTCAAGCCGGTTCAGGCCATAGCTCGCCAGCGCCGGCGCCAGCGCGTCGACATCGCCGCCGCCGCGGGTAAACACCGCACGCCCCGCGCCGGGATCGTCGGGCCATTCCTGCCCCTGCGTCAGCGCCGCGACGCGCCGCGCGATGCCCGCGCCGCCATCGACGAAGCGGATCGCGCGCCCGCCCAGGCTCTGCGCGGCGGCGGTCAGCTCGGCTTCGACCAGCGGGAAATGCGTGCAGGCCAGCACCACCGTATCGATGCGCTCGCCGCCCGGCTGGCCGAGCAGGCCCTGCAGCGCGGCGGCATAGCGCGCCGGGTCGGTCGCCTCGCCGCGCAGCTTCGCCTCGGCAAGCTCGACCAGCTCGGCCGAGCCGTACCGCAGCACCAGGCAGTCGCCGGCAAAGCGGGCGGTCAGGTCATCGACATAGGGCTGGCGGACGGTCGCACTGGTGCCCAGCACGCCGATCGCGCGCGTCACGCTGATCGCCGCCGCAGGCTTGATCGCCGGCACCGTCCCGACGACGCCCAAGTCGAGTGCGGAGCGCACCGCTGCCAGCGCGATGGTCGAGGCGGTGTTGCAGGCGATGACGATCAGGCGCGGCCGATAGCGTTCGGCCAGCCGCCCGAGCAGGGCGGGCACGCGCGCCGCGATCTCCGCCTCGCTCTTGGTGCCATAGGGAAATCCCGCCGAATCGGCGACATAGATGAACGGTGCGCGGGGCAGCAGCGCGCGGGTCGGGCCCAGCACCGACAGGCCGCCGACGCCGGAATCGAAGAACAGGATCGGTCGCGCATCCGTCATGCGTGCCGCTTAACGTGGCTGGCGCGCGGGGCAAGGGGCTGCGCCGTCCGCGGGCCGGCACGAACCGGTCTTTTCGCGGCGGCTGGCGAAAACACGGCGCGCGAAGTGAGGTTTGTCGCCCGACGCGCGTCTGAGGATATGCGGATCGGCGCCGGGACTCATCATCCCCTTCTGTCCGCCCGGATCATGTTGGCGTCGCGATTGGTGTCGGCTATACCCGAACATAAGGGGGGCGATTTGCCGACTGAATATCTGTGGATGGCGCCGGCGGGCGCGATGGTGCTGGGCTATCTGCTCGGGTCGATCCCGTTCGGGGTGATCCTGACGCGGCTGGCCGGGGCCGGCGATCTGCGCACCATCGGGTCGGGCAATATCGGCGCGACCAATGTGCTGCGTACCGGGCGCAAGGGGCTCGCGGCGGCGACCTTGCTGCTCGACGGCGCCAAGGGCTGGGCCGCGGTGCTGCTGTGCGAACATCTCTTCCCCGGCACTGGCGTGGTCGCCGCGGCGGCGGCGTTTCTCGGACATCTCTACCCGGTCTGGCTCAAATTCCGCGGCGGCAAGGGCGTCGCGACGATGATGGGCATCCTGCTCGCGCTGCACTGGCCGAGCGCCCTGGTCTATGCCGGCATCTGGCTCGGCCTGCTCGCCATACTGCGCATCTCCTCGCTTGCCGGCATGACCGCGGCGGTCAGCGCGCCGGTCAGCGTGGCGCTCTTCTCGCAATTCGACCTGGTGCTGCTGCTGCTCGCGCTCGCCCTGCTGGTGCTGTGGAAACACCGCGCCAATATCGACCGGCTGCTCGCCGGGACTGAGCCGCGCATCGGCAGCAAGAGTGGCTGACTCTGCCGGGCGGGATGGCGGGCGAGACAGCGGCGGGGCGATTGCCCGCCTCCGGCTGATCCGCACCGCCCAGATCGGTCCCGTCACCTATCGCCAGCTGCTCGCGCGCTTCGGCGATGCCGCCGCGGCGATCGAGGCGCTGCCCGGACTTGCCGCGCGCGGTGGCGGGCGCCCGCCGCTGATCGCGGATCGCGCCCTTGCCGAACGCGAACTGGCGACCGCGGCGAAGCTCGGCGCACGGCATCTGTTCCTCGACGATCCTGACTATCCTGCCTTGCTCGCCGAGCTCGACGATGCGCCGCCGGTGCTGACGCTGCGCGGCGACATGGCGCTGCTCGGGCGCACCGCGGTCGCGATGGTCGGCGCGCGCAACGCTTCGGCCGCTGCCTGCCGCTTCGCGCGGCAGCTCGCCTATCAGCTCGCGGATCAGGGCGTCGCGGTCGTGTCGGGCCTGGCGCGCGGTATCGACACCGCGGTGCATGTCGGCGCGCTGGAGGGCGGCACGATCGCGGTGATCGCGGGCGGCATCGATATCGCTTACCCACCGGAAAACGCCGCGCTGCAGGAACGGATCGCGCGCGAAGGCCTGCTGATCGCCGAACAGCCGCCCGGCACCGAACCACGCGCGCGCCACTTTCCCTATCGCAACCGCATCATCTCCGGCCTGTCGGTCGGCACGGTGGTGGTGGAGGCAGCGCCGAAATCCGGTTCGCTGATCACCGCAAGGCTGGCGGGCGAACAGGGCCGCGAAGTGATGGCGGTACCCGGCTCTCCGCTCGATCCGCGTGCACAGGGCTGCAACGGCCTGATCCGCGACGGCGCGATCCTGGTCCAGTCCGCCGCCGACGTGCTGGAAACGATCCGCCCGATCGATGCGCGGATGGTGCGGGCTCCCAGCTCGCCCTTCACTGGCCCGCCGCCCCGGGATGCCAGCGATGTGGAGCGCCGCGACCTGGTCTCGCTGCTTGGCCCGGTGCCGGTCGCGATCGACGAACTGATCCGCCAGTCGGGCTTCGCGCCGGCGGTGGTGCAGATGGTGCTGCTCGAACTGGAACTGGCGGGGCGGCTCGAACGCCATGCCGGCGGGCGGGTGAGCGGGGTTTGATCGAGACAGGATGTCGGCTGGACCCGGTATTGTCTGCCTGAGACTCCCAGCATGAAGATAGCATCAACATGATTAGGCATCAGGCAATAGCCCCAGACCTCGACGTTCGTTCGCGCAGCCGCTTCGGCGAACAAATCGAGATAGAGCGCATAGTCGCCCTCCTCGAAGAAGGTGGCCTGACGCCCATTTCCCCGTTGCGTCACGTGATACGCGAGGCCGGGGATCACGAGGCGAGACAGGCGGGCCATTTCATGGAGGTTTAGTGAATTTAGGGGTTAGGTAAACTGTCACCGTAATTCCCCGAATCCGGTGATTGCTTCAACATAAAGTCGAATCGAATCCGCGCTACCGCGTATCGATGTCACATCCGAAATAGATGAATTTTACCCGGTCCGCTGTCTGCACAGGCGCGCCCATCATGCGCCATCCTCCTCCCCCGTCTCAGTCCGCACCACGGACACCCCCGATACTCCATCGATCATGATATCGTCGTCGCTCGTCCATAATGGCACGAACCCGCGTTGCTCGGCGCAGTAGCGCTCGTTCACGCCACCGCGCTCGAGCATGTTGAACAGCGCGATCTGCACGTCCTTTTGTTCGCGCTCCGCCGCCTGTACGATCGTGGTCCAGCGCCGCTGCGCGATCGGGTTGCCGCTCATCGCGGCCCGGGTCAGCGCCCGGAACACCGCACGGTGCGCCGGGATCTCGACCGAGGATCCGTCCGGCTCCTCCACGCGCACCATCCGGTACGCTTCTTCCAGGATCATCGCCCGGGTCGGCTGGTCCGCCCCGGGCAGGCGATCGCCGCGCGTGCCCGTCGCCCCGCGACCCGGCGGCCGCCCGGCAGGGTTGCCCGACATGCCTTTAACAAAGCGCTGGCCGATCGGCGGCGTGCGTTTCCTGGGATTGGCCCCGGCCGCAGACGCAGCGAAGTCATCGCCCATTCGCTCGTCGGTCGATTCTATCATTCCTTCGGTCATGTCATGGCCCCGATCATGGCTGATTCGATTCCCCCACAACCAGAATTCCGGCATCGGTTGAATCGGCCGCGCGTGATTGTGACCGCTGTTCGGGCAGCGGCCACCCCTGTTCCGGTGACCGCGACCCCTGTTCCCCACCGCTGTTCCGGAACAGCGGTGGGCGGGCGTATCTCACGGAGATACGGCTGTAATTCCACGCCCGCGATCCAACATAACAGGGGTGGTTTTTTTATTTTTGCAGAACAGCGGAAAACGCCGTCCCGATGGGGCATCGACCAATGCGACGGATCGGGCCGGTCGGCGTTATATCGGCACCGCTTGCTGATCGAGGATCGCGCGTGACGGCTGATCAATCGAATCTGTCCGATCGGATCAAGGGCGCGATCGCCGCGGCGGTCGTGCAGCTGGTGCTCGGCTATATCCTGATCGCCGGCCTCGCGGTGCATTCGCCGGTCCGGCTGAGCGACGATCTCAAGCTGTTCGGCATTGCGCCGAACCCACCGCCCCCGCCGCCCGAGAAGAAGATTCCGCGCCGCAAGGCGAGCCGGGCCGAGGGAGCGGCATCGCCACCCAATCTGCGCGCCAAGCCGACCGAAGTGGTCGCGCCGCGGCCGGTCGTCGTGGTGGCGGTGCCGCCGCCGGTGGTCGCCGCGCCGATCGCCGGACCCGGCGCGCAGGCGTCGGCCGGGGCGGCGGATGTGCGCGGGCCCGGCACCGGCGCCGGCGGGGTGGGCGATGGGCTGGGCAGCGGCGGGTATGGGGATGGCGACGGCGACGGCGGCTATGAAAGCCCGCCGCGCCGGCGCAGCGGGCGGCTGAAGGATTCGGACTATCCCGGCGCGGTCGGCGCGGCCGGGATCGGCGGCACCGTGTCGGTGCGCTACACGGTCGAAACCAATGGCCGCGCCACCGGCTGCTTCATCACCCATTCCAGCGGCAACGAACTGCTCGACGTGACCACCTGCCGGTTGATCGAGCAGCGCTTCCGCTTTGAACCCTCGCGCGATGCGCGCGGCCGGCCGGTCCGTTCGGTCCTGGTCGAGGACCATGAGTGGGAGATCGACCAGCAGCCGGCGCAGGAGGCGCCGCGCCGATGACCGCCGATGACCAATGTCTTCACCCTCGCCGGTCAGGTGCCGATGTTCGGCATTCCGGGTTCAGCATTCCGGCTTGGCCCGCAACGGAATATGCGCAGCGGCCAGCGCGAGCGGGTAGAGCAACTCATTCTCGCGCCTGACCCGCCCGCCCAGGCGGCGCATCAGGTCGAGCGTGGCGGTTTTGAAAACCGGCCATTCGGCCTCGACCCGCGCTATGGGCCAGTCCGCCATATAGGCGATCCAGTCGCCGATCAGATCCTTGAACTCCGCGACGACGTCCTGCGCCGCCGCTGCCGCCGCGGCATCGTTGCCGCCGATCAGCCTGGGATAGATCGCACTGTCCTCGGTGTGGAGGTGCTGCATCAGCAGGGCGGACAGCGCATCGCGCGCTGCGAGTGCCGGCCCGGGAGGGGACTGGTCCGGTTCTACGGCATCGACCAGCCGGGCCGCCAGCACGGTGAGCGCGTCATGTTCGCGCATCAGGCTTTCGTAATCGACCATGTCGTTGAGACCCAATTGAAATTCGGCTCGCCGCTCTCACATCCACCCTGACATTCACTTCCTAACAAAAGCTGATGGGCCGCGTGTTGGTGGCAATGCCCCCTTGACGGGCCCCCTAGAAGCTTTCCACCCTCGCGCGTACACGTAAGGACATTCATACCCTCCATGCAGCTTGTCATTGTCGAATCGCCCGCCAAGGCGAAAACCATCGAGAAATATCTGGGCTCCGACTATCGCGTTCTCGCGAGCTACGGCCATGTCCGCGATCTGCCGCCCAAGGACGGCTCGGTGAATCCCGATGACGGCTTCGCGATGGAATGGGAAAACTACGCCGACAAGGCGAAGCAATTGAAAGCGATCGCCGATCTGGCGAAGACCGCCGACCGATTGATCCTCGCAACCGATCCCGATCGTGAGGGCGAGGCGATTTCATGGCATGTCCAGGAAGTGCTGCGCAACCGCAAGGCGCTGCCCAAGGATGTGCAGCGCGTGACCTTCAACGCGATCACCAAGGCGACGGTGACCGAGGCGATGAAGCACCCGCGCGAGCTCGATACCGACCTGATCGACGCCTATCGTGCGCGCCGTGCGCTCGACTATCTGGTCGGCTTCACTCTGTCGCCGGTGCTGTGGCGCAAGCTGCCCGGCGCCAAGTCGGCCGGCCGCGTGCAGTCGGTCGCGCTGCGCCTGATCGTGCAGCGCGAGCGCGAGATCGAAGCGTTCAAGGCACAGGAATATTGGTCGGTCGTCGCCGACATGGAGCAGGACGGCACGCCGTTCCAGGCGCGGCTCGTCACCTTCGAAGGCAAGAAGCTCGACCGGCTGTCGATCGGCGAAGAAGGCACCGCGAAGCGCGCCAAGCAAGCGGTCGAGGAGGGACGCTTCAGCGTCCAGACCGTCGAGGTCAAGCCGGCCACGCGCAACCCGCCGCCGCCCTTTACCACCTCGACCCTGCAGCAGGAGGCGTCGCGCAAGCTCGGCTTCTCCGCCGATCATACGATGCGTATCGCGCAAGGGCTCTACGAGGACGGCGCGATCACCTATATGCGGACCGACGGCGTACAGATGGACGGATCGGCCATTTCCGCCGCGCGCAAGGCGGTCGCGGATCGCTATGACGCGAGCTATGTCCCGGACAGCCCGCGCCAGTATCAGACCAAGGCCAAGAATGCGCAGGAAGCGCATGAGGCGATCCGTCCGACCGACTTCGGCAAGGACAAGATGGGCGGTGGCGATCATGCGCGGCTCTACGACCTGATCTGGAAGCGTGCGCTCGCCAGCCAGATGGCGTCCGCGCGGATGGAGCGCACCACGGTCGAGCTGCTCGACGGCTCGGGCCAGACCGGCCTGCGCGCGACCGGCCAGGTCGTGCTCTTCCCCGGCTATCTCGCGCTCTATGAAGAAGGCTCGGACGACAGCGCCGATGAGGAAAGCCGCCGCCTGCCGCGCATGCGCGAAGGCGATGCGCCGGCCAAGAAGGGCGTCACCGCCGAACAGCATTTCACGCAACCGCCGCCGCGCTTCTCCGAAGCGTCGCTGGTCAAGCGGCTGGAGGAGCTCGGCATCGGCCGGCCCTCGACCTATGCCTCGATCATCAAGACGCTGAAGGACCGCGCCTATGTGCGGGTCGAGAAGAACCGCTTCTTCGCCGAGGAAAGTGGGCGGCTGGTGACGGCGTTCCTCGAACGCTTCTTCGAGAAATATGTCGGCTATGATTTCACCGCCGGGCTCGAGGATGAGCTTGACGAAGTGTCGGGTGGCCGCGCGCAATGGCAATCGGTGCTCGACGCCTTCTGGAAGGACTTCAAGCCGCGCACCAATGAAGTGATGGAGCAGAAGCCGTCGGAAGTGACCGCCGCGCTTGACCTGTTCCTCGAACCCTATCTCTTCCCGGCCAAGGCCGATGGCGGCGATCCGCGACTGTGCCCGAATTGCGGCGAGGGGCGGCTTGCGCTGCGCGGCGGCAAGTTCGGCGCGTTCGTCGCCTGCTCCAACTATCCGGAGTGCAAATATACCCGTCGCTTCGGTCAGGGCGGTGGCGACGAGGGCGGCGATGCCGGTCCCGAGACGATGGGCAATGATCCCGAGACCGGCCTGCCGGTCGAACGCAAGGCGGGGCGCTTCGGCCCCTATATCCAGCTCGGCGAGGGCAAGGACGCAAAGCGTGCCTCGATCCCCAAGGACATTCCGGAGCTCGACCTGGAATGGGCGCTGAAGCTGCTCAGTCTGCCGCGCACCGTCGGCACGCATCCGGAAAGCGGCGAGCCGATTACCGCGTCGATCGGGCGCTATGGGCCTTATCTTGCTCATGCCGGCAAATATGCGCGGCTCGGCTCGACCATGGAGGTGTTCGAGACCGGCATGAACACCGCGGTGGTCAAGCTGGCCGAGGCGGCGGCGGGCGGCGGACGTCCGCAGCGTGGCGCCCAGGCGCCGCTCAAGATCCTCGGCAAGCATCCGCGCACCGAAGCCGAGATCAAGCTGATGGAGGGGCGTTACGGTCCCTATGTCACGGACGGCGAAACCAATGCCACTCTGCCCAAGTCGATCGAGAAGGATGCGCTGACCCTGGAAGAAGCCGCGCAGCTGCTCGATGCGCGCGCCGCTGCGGGACCGTCGAAGAAGGGCAAGAAGAAAGCTCCGGCGAAAAAAGCCGCTGCCAAGAAGGCGCCGGCCAAGAAGGCCGCAGCGAAGAAGCCGGCGGCCAAGGCGAAGGCGGTGGCCGCCGAATGACGGTGACGATCCGGTCCTATGCCGATCCGGATCGGACCCGCATGCTGGCGATCTTCGATGCCAACACGCCGGCTTTCTTCGCAGTCAATGAGCGGGCGGACTTCATCGCCTGGCTCGACCGCCATGCCGCGCTCCATGCGGTGTGCGTGCGGGACGGCCCAATCGAAGCGGGAGTGGTGGTGGCGGGTTTCGCCGTTGCGCCGGGCACGCCGGGCCGCGCGCATCTCAACTGGATCCTGGTCGATCCGGCGGCGCAGGGCGGCGGTATCGGTCGCGCGATGATGGCGGCGGCGCGTGCGCGGGCGGCCGGGCTGGGCGCGACGATCGTCGATATCGCGGCGAGCCAGCATTCCGCGCCGTTCTTCGCACGACACGGTGCGCGCACGCTCGGGCGGATCGATGACGGCTGGGGCCCCGGCATGCATCGGGTCGATATGGAGTGGCCGCTCGAGCTTTAGGCGGTGCTCAGCCCGGCATCGGGCTATGCACCAGGATCAACAGCCACACTGCCAGGCCAAGCAGGATCAGCAGGGTGCCGACGATCCCGATCGAGCGGGTCGCGGTGGGCGGTCCGGGCGGGTTGAACAGGCCGATCGCGTTGAGCGTGCGGCATGCGACAAAGGCGCTGGCGACGATGCCGAGCGCCAGATGGTTCGCGTCGTAGGTTTCGAGCAGGCCGATCAGGATGATGCCGATCGGGGCATATTCGGTAAGGTTGCCATGCGCGCGGATCGCGCAGGCCAGGCCTTGCTGGCCGGCGTCGCCGAACGACGCTTCATATTTGATCCGCAGGCGGATCGTCGCGACCGACAGGAAGACCAGCAGCAGCGCAAGCGCGACCGTGGTGAGCGCGGTGATCATCATGTGCATCGACCCCTCCGTTTATCGTTACGGAGGCGATCCTACGCCCGATCGATGGAGAAGCCCAGTCAGGCGGCGCGCGGGCTGGTCATGTGCAGCCAGGCACGAGCGGCCTTTTGCGCGATGGCGATGTCGCGTGCGCTCATATCCTCGGAAATCTCGCTGCGGCAGGCCTGCGCCGCCTCGCTGCCCGCGACTGCGGCCAGGTTGAACCATTTATGCGCTTCGATCAGGTCGATATCGATCCCGGCCGCGCCGCTGGAATAGACCATGCCCAGTTCATAACAGGCATCGGCGTCGCCGCGTGCCGCATCAGCCAATCGGCTGTCGATCAGAAACTGTGCGCTCTTCAGGCTGCTGCCCATGTCACTAACCCCCGTTAACCATTCCTACGGCCTGACTTTGCCGCGTGGGGATCAACAAATGGTTAATGGTCATTAGGGACGTTTGCGCGTCCCTCCGTATTGGGGTGTTGGTTAAGCCGGTACTAATTCGATCGCGAGGTTGTCGATCAGCCGTGTCGTACCAATCCGCGCGGCGGCGAGCAGGCGTCGCGGGCGGGCGGGATCGCCGTCGGGAGCGAGCGTTTCGGCGTCGACGAGTTCGACATAATCGACCTCGAAACCGGCTGCCCTGAGCGATTCGCGTGCCGTATCGAGCGCGGCCTCGGCATCGTCGCCGCGCCCGATCGCCTTGGCCGCGACGCCGAGCGCGCGGGGCAGCGCGACGGCGCGGGCGCGCTGCTCGTCGTCGAGATAGATGTTGCGTGACGAGAGCGCGAGGCCGTCATCCTCGCGCTGCGTGGGCACGCCGACAATCTCGATATCCAGGTCGAGGTCGATGACCATGCGGCGAATCACCGCGAGCTGCTGGAAATCCTTCTCGCCGAAATAAGCGGTGTCGGGCCGCACCTGATTGAACAATTTGGTGACGACGGTCGCGACGCCGTCGAAATGCCCCGGCCGCGCTGCGCCGTCCAGGCCGTCGCTGACACCGGCGACCGAGATATTCGTGGCGAAGTCCTGCGGGTACATGATCTCGACCGGCGGCATCCACAACAGGTCGCAGCCCGCCTCTTTCAGCATGCGCGTATCGGCGGTCTCCTTGCGTGGATAGCGCGACAGATCCTCGTTCGCACCGAACTGTTTCGGGTTGACGAAGATCGACGCGATCACGCGCGTGCCGGTGCGCTTCGCCGCTTCGACCAGTGCCATATGGCCGGCATGCAGCGCGCCCATCGTCGGCACCAGCGCGATTCGGGCCCCCTCGGCGCGGAACGCAGCGACTGCCTCACGCAGGGACTCGGTCTGACGGATGGTTTGCACGCGCTACTAGCCTTCGATAAGGACGGGCGGGCCTTCTATGGGGGGGCGGTCCAGCCAGGCAACCAGGGGAAATCAAGGACTGTGTCGACGGTTGCGCAAAAGCCACACGTGCAAAGGCCGCACGTCATCGTATTCGCCAATGAAAAGGGCGGTACGGGGAAATCCACCACTGCGGTCCATGTCGCGATCGCGCTCGAGGCGCGGGGCGCGCGCGTCGCCGCATTCGATCTCGATCATCGTCAGCGCACCATGGGGCGTTATCTCGACAATCGGGCCGAGACCGGCAAGCGCACCGGTCGCGAATTGCCGATCCCGCGCCATGCGACGCATGACGGCGAGAGTTTGGCGCGCTACACCGAGACGCTCGACGCGCTGTCCGTGGATACCGATTTCCTGGTCATCGATACGCCGGGCCGTGACGACCGTTTCGCACGCATGGCCGCGCAGCGTGCCGATACATTGGTCACGCCGATGAACGACAGCTTCGTCGATTTCGACCTGATCGGACAGGTCGATCCGGTAACCTACAAGGTGACCCGCCCCAGCTTCTATGCCGAACTGATCTGGGATGCGCGCAAGGCACGGGCCAAGGCCGACGGCTCGACGATCGACTGGGTCGTGCTGCGCAACCGGGTCCAGCATATCGAGGCGCGCAACATGCGCCGCGTGTCCGAAGCACTCGACCAGCTCGCCAAGCGGGTCGGCTTCCGCATCATTCCAGGGCTCGGCGAGCGGGTGATCTATCGCGAGCTGTTCCCCAAAGGACTGACCATGCTCGATGCGCGTGAATTCGGCGAAATGGGCCTGGCCCATGTCGCGGCACGCCAGGAATTGCGCGAGATGATGGCCGCGCTCGCCTTGCCCGAGCCCGTCCTGCCGCTGTTCGCTTGAGCCCGCGACCATGATTTTCAAAATAATCGTTGCTGTGCTGGTTGCCTATGCCGGC
Organism: Sphingomonas alpina; assembly: GCF_014490665.1. Classification (NCBI taxonomy): domain Bacteria; kingdom Pseudomonadati; phylum Pseudomonadota; class Alphaproteobacteria; order Sphingomonadales; family Sphingomonadaceae; genus Sphingomonas; species Sphingomonas alpina. Next base: position 4,727,586 of record NZ_CP061038.1, read on the forward strand.
TGGTACCTGTGGCAGGGCCCGAAGAAGACGCACCGGCGAATTCGGCCGGAGACGCTGAACGTTGAAGCCGCGGCGGCGCGCGCGGTGCTGGGCGTGCATGCGGAGGCAAGCGAGGCCGAAATCCGCGCCGCGCATCGTCGCTTGATCAGCGCGGTCCATCCGGATCACGGCGGCTCGGCCGAACTGACGCGCCGGGTCAATGCCGCGCGCGATACCTTGTTGAAGCGCCCAAGTTGATGCGCGCGCGTTGAACTTTCTTCGCGCTTGCCGATTGAAGACGCAAATCATGACAGGAGTTCCGATGACCCATGTTTTCGACCCTACGTCCCTGCGCGAATATGACATTCGCGGTATTGTCGGAAAGACATTGGGTCCGGCCGATGCGACTGCGATCGGGCGCGGTTTCGCGACGCGCCTGCGACGCGCGGGCGGCACGCGGGTGGCGGTCGGCTATGATGGGCGGACCTCGTCGCCTGAGCTGGAAACCGCGCTGATCGCCGGCTTGACCGCATCAGGTGTCGATGTCGTGCGCACCGGCATGGGGCCGACGCCGCAGCTCTATTATGCCGAAGCGATCCTTGAGGTGGATGGCGGAATCCAGATCACTGGCAGCCACAACCCAGGCAATTACAACGGCTTCAAGATGGTGCTGCAGCATCTGCCCTTCTTCGGCGCCGACATTCAGGATCTGGCGAGGCTGGCCGAGGCTGGCGACTGGGAAGAAGGCGAAGGCGTCGTTACCGAGGCCGATATCGTCGACGATTATGTCGGACGCCTGCTCGCCGGCTATGTCGGGGGCGCGTACCGGATCGGCTGGGACGCCGGCAACGGCGCGTCGGGTCCGGTGATCGAGAAGCTGACCAAGCTGCTGCCGGGCGAGCATCACCTGCTCTACACCGAGGTCGATGGCACTTTCCCCAACCATCATCCCGATCCGACCGAGGAGAAGAACCTCGCCGATCTGAAAAAGCTGGTGGCCGACAAGCAGCTCGATTTCGGGCTGGCGTTCGACGGCGATGGCGACCGTATCGGTGCGATCGATGGCCAGGGCCGGGTGATCTGGGGCGATCAGCTGCTGTCGATCCTGGCAGAGCCGGTGCTGAAGGAATTGCCCGGCGCGACGATCATCGCCGATGTGAAGGCATCGCAGGCGCTGTTCGACCGCGTGAAGGAACTGGGCGGTGAGCCCTTGATGTGGAAGACCGGACACAGCCTGATCAAGACCAAGATGAAGGAAACCCATGCGCCGCTCGCCGGCGAGATGTCGGGCCATATCTTCTTCGCGCACGACTATTACGGCTTCGACGATGCGCAATATGCCGCCGTCCGGCTGATCCGCGCGGTGCACATGATCGGCAAGTCTATGACCGAGATTCGCGGCGCGATGCCCGCTCTGGTCAACACGCCCGAGATGCGCTTCCAGGTCGATGAGAGCCGCAAGTTTGCGGTGGTCGAGGAAGTGCTGGAGCGGCTCGAGCAGGAAGGCGCCGACGTCAACCGCACCGATGGCGCGCGAGTCAACACCCCCGACGGCTGGTGGCTGCTGCGCGCCTCGAACACCCAGGATGTGCTGGTCGCGCGCGCCGAGGCGAAGGACCAGGCTGCACTCGACCGGCTGCTGGCAATGATCGATGCGCAACTCGCCGCGAGTGGCCTGGTGCGCGGTGAACAGGCGGGACACTGACCGGATAGCCCTCTCCCCGGTGGGGAGAGGGCTAAAAGGCTGGCGTTCCGTTGCTGAACTCGCCACTTACGCCTGATGCCGCCACCGCCGCCCCAGATCATCCGCGTCGTCGATCTCGAAACCACCGGTCCTGCCCCGCCCGCACACGGCGTGTGCGAGATTGGCTGGCAGGATGTCGCGCTCGGCGCCGATGGGCGCTGGGACTTGCAGGGCGAGGGTGGCGCGCGGCTGGTCAATCCGGGGCGGCCAATCCCGCCGGTGACGCAGGCGATCCATCATATCCTTGACGAGCAGGTTGCGAACGAGCCGCTATGGCATGATGTCGCGCGCGCGGTGCTCGATCCCTGGCCGCGCCGGGTCGCGCTGGCTGCACACCGCGCGGATTATGAGATGAAGTTCTGCACGCCGGCGCTGACTCATAATGCGCAGTGGATCTGCACCTGGAAATGCGCGCTGCGGCTGTGGCCCGACAGCCCCAGCTTCTCCAACCAGGTGCTGCGCTACTGGCGCAAGCCCGAGGGGATGGAGCATGAACGCGGCCTGCCCGCGCACCGCGCCTTTCCCGATTCCTATGTCACCGCCTTCCACCTGCGTGACATGCTCAATGAAGCCGGGGTGGCGCAGCTGATCGAATGGTCGAACCTGCCCGGCCTGTTGCCGGCGGTGCGGCAAGGGCCAGATCGCGGCAAGAACTGGCACGAGATCAGCGACGAATCGCTGGCGGTGCAGCTCGGCGATCGCGACGTGGATGTTCGCTTCAGCGCCGAGACCGAATTGGCGCGGCGGCGCGGCGGTGGCGCGGTCGGGCGTCAGACACCGCAGGGCAGGCTGTTTGAAGATTGACGCCTGAGGTTATCCTGGCCGATCCGGCTTGATCGAGGTCAAGACGGTGGTGCTGGCCTTCTCTCGGTATCGGTCATAAAGCGAAACAATGTTTCGCGCGCTCGTCAGACGGCTTGGGGTCCGTGAAGCCTTGGTCGGACGAGCCCTGATCGCGTTCATGGCGATCGGGTTTCTCAGCCTGCTCGCCGCCGGGTACGCAGCCTATCGCTCCACCACGCAAAACGAGCAGCATAGCCAGGCGGTCAACCATACCTATGAGGTCGAGATCGCGATCGACCAGGCGAGCATCCTGATCGAGCAGGGCGAGACCTCGCGTCGCGGCTATCTGATCACCGCGCAGCCGAGCTATTTCGACACCTATGCAACGGTTGCGGCGAAGGTTCCCGCTGCGCTGACGCGTATCGCCACGCTCACCGCCGACAATCCGCGCCAGCGCGCCAACATCGCCCGGCTGACCCTGATCGTCGCGGATTTGAAAGCGCAGCGTGACCGGACGATCGCGCTGGTCAAGGAAGGGCGGCAGGCCGAAGCGCTGCGCGTCTTTGGCGAAGAGACCGCAGCGCGACGGATGCGGAACATTCGCGAACTGGGCAGCGCGATGGGCGATGAGGAACGCCGTTTGCTCGCCATTCGCGATGCCGAACAGCGCGAGAGCCTGCGGACGTTCTACGGCACGCTGATCGTCGCTGCTATCCTGCTGCTGCTCGTCGCGATCGCGTCGTTGCTGACGGTGTTGCGCTATACCCGCGACCTCGCCGCGTCGCGCGACGTGCTGCGCGACTTCGCCGATTCGCTCGAGGGGCTGGTCAATGAGCGCACCGCCGACCTGTCGCGCGCGAATGAGGAGATCCAGCGCTTCGCCTATATCGTCAGTCATGATTTGCGCAGCCCGCTGGTCAATGTGATGGGCTTCACCGCCGAACTCGACGCGGCCACCGCCGCGATCACCGACCTGATCGATCGCGCCGAGGAGAAGGCGCCGGACATCGTCACCGAGGAAGCAAGGCTGGCGGCGCGCGAGGATCTGCCCGAGGCGATCCGGTTCATCCGCACCTCGACCCAGAAGATGGACCGGTTGATCAACGCGATTCTGAAATTGTCCCGCGAAGGCCGTCGCCTGATCGCGCCCGAGCCGCTCGACCTGAACGCGATGGTCGATGCGATCGGCGGATCGCTCAAGCATTTGATCGACGACCGCGGCGCCACGCTGAACGTCGAGGGCAGCCTGCCCCCGATCACCAGCGACCGGTTGGCGGTCGAGCAGATCTTTTCCAACCTGATCGAGAATGCAGTCAAATATCTCGACCCGAAGCGCCCCGGCTGGATCATCGTGCGTGGCAAGCGCGAGGGCGTGCGGGTGACCTACGAGATCGAGGATAATGGCCGCGGCATCGCGCCGGGCGATCATCAGCGCGTGTTCGACCTGTTCCGCCGCTCGGGCCATCAGGACCAGCCGGGCGAGGGCATCGGGCTCGCCCATGTCCGCGCTTTGGCCTATCGCCTTGGCGGGGTCATCGATGTTGCTTCCGACCTTGGCAAGGGTGCGACCTTCCGGTTGACCCTGCCGCTCACTCTAGCCGACCCACAGGATAATCGCTCATGAACGACCATCGCTCCGTCAGCATCGTGATGATCGAGGATGATGAGGGGCATGCCCGCCTCATCGAAAAGAACATCCGCCGCGCCGGCATTCTCAACGACATCACGCACTTCACCGACGGGACGAGCGCGCTGCACTATCTGTTCAACGACGCAAACGGCCCGGCGCTCAACGGCCCGGCGCTGGTGTTGCTCGACCTCAACCTGCCCGACATGAGCGGCACCGATATCCTGGCCAAGATCAAGAGTGAGCCGCTGTTGAAGCGCACGCCTGTTGTCGTGTTGACCACCACCGACGACAAGGTCGAGATTCAGCGCTGCTACGATCTGGGCTGCAATGTCTACATCACCAAGCCGGTCAATTATGAAAGCTTCGCCCAGGCGATCCGCCAGCTCGGCCTGTTCCTCTCGGTCATCCAGGTGCCGGATATCGAGGGCCAGGCTTGACCCCCAGCGTGCCGATCTCCGGGCCGGTCAAGGTCCTCTATATTGACGATGATGCCGGGCTGCGCACGCTGGCCGCGCGGTCGCTGACGCGGCGCGGCTATGCCGTTACGCTGGCGGAGGGCGGTGCCGAGGGGCTGGCGCTGGTCGGCGCCGAAACCTTCGATCTGGTCGCGGTGGATCATTACATGCCCGGCATGGACGGGTTGGAGACGCTGAAGAAGCTTCGCGCGCTCCCGGCAGCGCCCCCGGTCGTCTATGTCACCGGATCGGAAGAGGGCCGGATCGCAGTCGCCGCGCTAAAGGCGGGGGCGGCTGATTATGTCGTGAAGACGATCGGCAGCGATTTCTTCGACCTGCTGGCCTCCGCGTTCGATCAGGTGCTCAAACGCGCCGCGCTCGAGCGCGGCAAGGCAGCGGCCGAGGAGCAGTTGCGCGCGAGCAATGCGCGGCTCGAAACCCTGCTCAGCGAGGTCAATCACCGCGTCGCCAACAGCCTGCAGCTGGTATCGGCAATGGTACGGTTGCAGGCCGGGGCACTGGATGACGGCGCGGCGCGCGACGCGCTGGAGGACACGCAGCGTCGCATCGCGGCGATCGCACAGGTGCATCGCCGGCTTTATACCTCGAACGATGTCGAGAGTGTCGACATGCAGGAATATCTCGGCGCGCTGGTCGAGGAACTGGGCGAGACCTGGTCGAGCAACGCTGCGCCGCGCACCCTGTCGCTTGCCGCCGATCCGATCCGCTTGAAGACCGACCGTGCGGTGTCGCTGGGCGTGATCGTCACCGAGCTGGTCAGCAATGCGTGCAAATATGCCTATCCGGGACGCGCCGGCGAAGTGCGGATCGCGCTCAGCCAGGACGATGGTGAGCATTTCCTGCTCGCGGTCGAGGATGACGGTGTGGGCATGGTCGAGAACGGGCCGGCGCGCGGTACCGGCCTCGGTACCAAGCTGATCCGCGCGATGGCGCAGAGTCTGCAGACGATCGTCGAATATGACCCCGGCCATAGCGGCGTTCGCGCCACGCTGCGCGGTGCGCTCAACTAGCGCATTTTTCGATTTGAGCGGATTCACCACGCCGCGCCTGGTGCGAGCGAAGCGTGCAATCCTGTTCTCGACACCGGGAAAGAGCGCGCCGGTGCCAGCCCGGCAAGGCGCCTCATGCCTGATCCTGGGTGATGGTTGAATCGCGTCGGTGGCGGGGCTGCCGGGAGGGCGGCGAGAGATATGGGACACCCCATTGTGCCATATTCCGGCGCGGGGCAGGCGAAGCACGCTGTCAATCGTGACAAATCTCATGATTATCATTATGTAGTAATGGCTTAGCTGGCAGCATAGCGATTCCTGGTATAAACGATATTGATAGAAATCCCGTTCTGCTATCCATGAAATGGATAGCTGGGCCGGCGATGTACCGAATTTTCCTGTTGCCGGTGTGAAACTCCGGTGTCGGATGGTGACAGCATGTCTGTTCTCGGAGAATTTCTACAGCTGCTGCTGGCAAGTTGCGGCGTTGCTCTGCTCATTGGATTGCCGACGCATTTGATACTGCGCAGGCTCGGCCGTTACAGCCTCCCCGCTTATCTGGGCACCACCGCCCTTGGCGTCGTAGCTATTGTCGACATCATCGCCCTCTCGGCGATAAGGATGCCCGCGTGAGATATTGAGCAGCACCGGATTGAGCGTGGTGCTGGTTTTTGCGGCCCTTAGCCTGGTATGCGCGTCGGTCTTCTGGTGCGTCTCAGTCCGGCGACGTATTGTGTCCCCATATTAATCAAGCGTCCGGTTGAGGAGCACCGCCTTTGTTCGCCGTCATCGCGGCACCGATCGAAGAGCATATGATTAGCCCAACCGCCAACCACTGTGCGCCTGACAACAACTCGCCCAGGAGAACCATGGCGATCAGCGCACCCATGGCGGGTTCTGCGCTCAGGAGCGTGCCGAAGGTGTTGGTTGGCAATCGTGGCAGAGCGATCATCTCCAATGTGTACGGAAGAGCACTCGACACGATGCCGACGACGAGTCCGAGTACAAGCACTTCCGGGCGCAGCATCGCGGCGCCTGCATGGACGATGCCGACTGGCGCCGCGATGATGGCGGCGATGACCATGCCACCCGCTACAGCCGTGGTTCCGTGGTTCTCTCCCGCCCGCTTGCCCATGATAATGTAGACAGCCCAACAGGCGCCGGCTGCACCTGCGAGCGCGACACCCCGCCAGTCGAGGTGGGCGGAACCCTTCCAGATCGGCAGCAGCAAAGCCAGTCCGGCGACGGCCAGCGCGATCCACAAGAAATCCACCTTGCGCCGCGAGTTCAACAAGGCGACGGCGAGCGGCCCGGTGAACTCGATCGCGATGGCAATACCCAGAGGTATGAACGTCAAGGACTTGTAGAAGACAAGGTTCATGATACCCAACGCGACACCGTACGGAAGAAGTGAACGCCAGCCTGATCGGGTGAGGACTCGCCACGGCCGGAATGCAATCGACAGCACGATTGCACTGAAGATGAGGCGCAGTGCCGTTGCGCCCTCCGGTCCGATCGCCGGAAACAACCCTTTCGCAAGCGACGCTCCGACGCTGATCGACACAAGCGAGCCGAACAGGGCAGCGATGGCTATGGGATCGATACGCGGGTCGAGCGGCCGCGCTATGGCAGTTGTGGTCATGCGGTTCTTTCGAAGGTTTGGGACAGGCGCAATCTACGGAAACGCCCTGCTCGAAGCGGTCGAAATTCACTCGTTCTCGATAAACTTTATCGGCTACATCCCTCCGAATGAACAAGACGGTTACACTCGACAGCTTCGACCTGAAGCTTCTCAAACTGCTTCAAATCGATGCGCAGCAGCCAGTAGCGGAAATTGCGGAGAAGGTCGGGCTTTCGCCACCGGCCTGTTACCGGCGTATTCGCCGCCTGCGCGAGACGGCAGTGATCGAGCGGGAGGTGGCAATTGTTCGACCGCGATCGCTGGGCTGGCCGCTATCGATGATTGTGATGGTCACGCTCGAACGCGAAGATGCGCGAACCATCGATGAGATGATGCGCTTGCTGGAGCGGGAACCGGAAGTGATTGAAGCCTGGAATGTCACCGGGGATCACGATCTCGCGGTGCGGATCGTTGCGCGCGACATGGAAGGCTATGACGAATTGGTGCAGCGCTTGTTCTCGGCCAACGATCGCGTCCGCAGCTTCAAAACATTGGTGGTGATCCGGCAGGTGAAGCCGCTCAGTCCGGTTCCAGTCGAATGACGCCTCCTGCAAATATTCGACGTGCCATGGTTGGTCGCCGATAGGCCATCTCTGATTTTCCGCAGGCTTGAAAGGCCACAATCCGGCATGATTTATTTTGGGGGCACAATACTAAACTTTCAGGCTAATTAGTATTGTGTCCCCATATTAGGCTGCAAGCTTCAAGGCTTAGGTGTGCCTCAACACAGCGGCCGGATCGATCGCTGCGGCTCGAACTGCCGGATAGAGGGTGCTCAGCAGCACGCCAGAGGAAACCAGCGCCACAATCCAGGTGATTTCTCCTCCGGAGATCGCAAGTGGCAGGGAAAGCAGGACGTCCAGTTCTGCCGATGGATGCGCGATCTGCATGCGAAGCGTCTGCGTGATTGGGTCCTTGGCAGCTTTGAGGGTCAGTCCCACGCCGAGGCCGGCGGCCTCTCCGGCAAGTCCGATCGCAGCGCCCACTCCGACAAAAACCCTGGCGATCGATTTTCTCGACATGCCCATGGTTCTCAGTATCGCTATCTCACGTGATTTGTAGCGGACGAGCATCACCATCGAGGACAGAATGTTCGACAGGGCGATAAGCGTGACCATCGAGATGATGATGGTCATGGCGACGCGCTCCTGCTTCAAAGCGGAGAACAGCACGCGGTTCATGCTTTGCCAGGTCGCCAGGCTGTAGTCGTGGCCAAGGCTATTGCGGATGGTCTTGACTACGGCATTCTGCGTGTCCGGATTGACGAGCCTGACGTTGATCCTGGTGGCAGCGGATTTTGTGCCAAGTATCGTGCGGAGGTCGTCGACGGGCATGATCGCCCGCCGGCTGTTGAACGTGTAAACGTCTGTGCTGATTATGCCCGATACGATGAAGTCGTAATTGGCGACGGTGAGAATTTCGCCATCATGTCGTATCGAGGTAATCGCCGCATGCTCTCCGATGCCGACGCCAAGGCGGGCCGCCAGGTCGCTGCCAATCGCCAGGGTCGCCGGACGAGCCGGCGCTTCACCGACGACGATTGCCGTCTTGCGCTGGAAAAGCGGACCCGCCGTCATCCTGGATGGATCGAGCCCCTGCAGATCAGCGGCAAACGATCTCCCATTGGCCGTAATCAAGCCTGTGCTGTCCAGCGTTGCTGTCGCCGCCTCCACGCCATCGATCCCGGCAAGCCTCTGTTCCAGCCGGGCTGGACGCTCAATTCGATGCCCTCGGGCAGTGACAAAGATGTGGCCGTCTACGGAGGCGATCTGACCAGCCAATCGAGCCTCGGCAGCGTTCATGAAGCTGACGACCAGTACCAGTGAGGCAACGCCGATGGTCACCCCTGCGAACCCGATCGCGGCAATGAACAGAGCCAGACGCCCACCCGCACCTGGAATCAGAAATCGGGAGATGAGAAGCCTCTCGTAGGTAGTAGGCAATCCCATCCCCTGATTTAAACCGACATGTTCAATCTTAAACGATGCCTGATTTCAGGCAAACGTAAAGCAGCCTCGGCCAGGGTACATGGCTTGTGATCCCCGGTGCCCCCTCCAACCGACGACCTCCGGATTTCCTCAGCCCGGCTTGCGGAACTTGTAGATGAACTGGTCGGTCTTGCCGCGTACCGCCTTGTCGAACACCGCGAGCGTGTGATCGTCGTTCTTGTTGGCGAGGAGTGCGCTTTCGCCGACGAATTCGAACCCGGCGGCGACCACCTGCGACTTGACCGTCGCCGGATCGATGCGGTGCAGCGTGTCGGTATCGCGCATCGCCGATCCTGCAGCGGCGGCATGATCGATGATCAGCAATGTCCCGCCGGGTTTCAGCGCGGCAAAGGCCAACTTGTTGAACACCGACGGGTCGAGCGATCCCATGAACTTGTCGGGATAATCGTGATAATTCTGCGCGGTGAAGACCAGATCGACCGGTTCGGCGGCGGTCAGGGATGTCGCCGGCTGAGTCGAGGCGCTGACATTGGCGAAGTCGGCCGTTGCGCCGAGCTTCTGGTAATCGGCGACATTGGTACGCGCCTCGGCGGCATAGGGCTGCGGCCAGATGCCATAGACATGGCCCGACGGACCGACCGATTTGGCGAACAATTTGGTCCAGTATCCGCCGCCGGGGATCAGGTCGATCACCTTGTCGCCGGTCTTCACCCCGGCAAAGGCGAGGATTTCCGGCCCGTGCCGCGCCGCATCGGTCGCGGTCACGGTACCGCGTGCGGGATCGGCCGCTGCCGCGGCGATATGGGCGGGCAGCGTGCCGGCCGGCGCGGTGGCGTTGGCCGGTGCGGCTACGGTGTCATTCGCCGGCGCCGCGGCGGGACCGCACCCGGCCAGCGTGCCGCCGGCAAGCAGAGCGGCGAGGATCGTCGTCTTCATCGAAACAACCCTTTCTGATGTGAAACGGATCAGCGCGGTTTGCGGAACTTGAAGACGAACTGATCGGTCTTGCCGCGGATCGCGGGGTCGAAGACCTTGGCTGTGTGGTCGTCGGCCGGATTGGCCAGCACATCGGAACTTCCCTCGAAGGTGAAGCCTGCCGCCACGACCTGTTGCTTGACCACCGCAGGATCGATGCGGTGCTTGGTTTCGGTCCCGGTCAGGCCGCTGCCCGGCGCATCGGCATGGTCGCTTACGATATAGAGGCCGCCGGGCTTGAGCGTCTTGAACACGGCGGCGTTGAACGCATTCAGGCCAGCTTCGCCGACGCCGTTGTTGGGGATGTCATGATAATTCTGCACGGTCCAGAACAGGTCGACCGGCTGATCGACCGTCGGCAGTGATGCGGTCTGCACTTCGGCGGTGACATTGGCGAGGTTGCGGGCGCGCAGTTCCGGCAAGGGCTTCTCGGCATATTTCGCGGCGGCCGCCGGCCACAGCGCCAGGACATGACCCTTGTGCCCGACCACGCCGGTGAAGATGCGCGTCCAATATCCCGATCCGGGCAGGAAATCGATCACCCGGTCGCCCGGCTTCACGCCGGAAAAGGCCAGCATTTCCGCCGCCTTGCGCCGCGCATCGTCATTTGCCTGGTCGGCACGTGCGGGATCGGCGAGTGCCTTGGCGATCTGCGCTCCGGCTCCCGTCTTGTGTGACTGGGCGGCTGCTTTTTTCGCATGGGCCGGCACGCTGCCGGACGTGGTGATCAACAGCGCGGCCAGGGCCGCACCAGCAAGCTTCGCTGCCGACATCATCTCTCTCCCGCGCCTGCCGCCGACCTGCCGTGATGGCACCGCACGGCATTCATTACGCTGGATGATAATCGCTTGTCGGGCGGCGTCCATCGGAAACCATGAACGGCCACCGCCATGGCATGAACGTCCCGGCCGATGGCGGCGATGGATTATTCCGGTTTGTGGCAGACGAATTCGATCAGGCGATCATCGGGGTCGCGCAGATAGCCGGCATAATAGTTCGGGTGGATATGTGGTGCGAGCGCGGGTGCCCGGTCGAGTGTATGTCCGGCTGCGCGGCCAACCTCATAGATGCGGTCGACCATTGCGCGATCGGGTGCGGCAAAGGCGAAATGCACCGCCTCCGATGGCTCGCCCTCGCCGATGAAGAAATCGAGTGTCGTGCCGTCGCCGAACCCCTTGGCCGGGCCGTCGACCTGCAAGCTATAGCCAAGCGGCGCCAGTGCGTCGGTGTAGAAGCGCAGGCACTCATCGAGCCGGCGCGTTTTGAGTTCGAGATGGTCGATCATGGTCTGTCTCTTTGGTGGTCGGGGTTGCAGGTCAGGACTCAGGCAGGATCGACATTGCCGCCGCACAGGGGCACAGCGATGCGCTGCCCGCGCCAGCGCGCCGGATCGGCGATCACTGCCGCCAGCCCGGCGGCGCCGGCGGGCTCGACCGTCAGGCCGAGATGCTGGTGGAGCAGCCCCATGGCATGCCGGATCGCATCGTCATCGACGTACAGCACATCGTCGACCACCGATCGGACGCTGCTCACGGCATAAGGAATGGGTACGCGCACCGCGATGCCGTCGGCGATGGTGTGGAGGCCAGGTTGGGCCGCCACCGGGCGATCGAGCACGGCATCGGCCATTGCCGGCGCGCCGGTTGCCGCCACGGCGACCATCCGGGCCTGGGGCATGGCATGTTTCAGCCAGGTCCCGACGCCGGCGGCGAGCGCGCCATTGCCGAGCGGCACGATCATCGTGTCGAATGCCGCGTCGCGCACCATCTCCAGTGCGATCGTGCCCGCACCTTCGGCGATCCATTGCTCCGCGCCATCCTCGACATAGCGGACACCGCCACCTCCCGCATCGCCTCGCGCAGCATCCTTCGCGGCATCGAAATCGGCGCCGGCCAGCCGGACCTGGGCACCAAGGCGGCGCATCGCCCCGACCTTGGCGGAGACGGCATTGGTGGCGGCATAGACGGTCAGCGTGAGGCCGTGGCGGCGCGCGGCCCAGGCAAGGCCCTGGCCGAAATTCCCGGCCGATCCGCATACCAGCCGTGCCGGCCGCTCTTCGCCGATCAACCGGGCGACGAAAGCGCCCGTACCGCGCCCCTTGAACGAGCGGATCGGGTTGGCCGTCTCGTCCTTCAGGATCAGTGTCGCGCCGAGCGCGGCGTCGAGCGAAGCCGAGTGCCGCAGCGGCGTATCGAGAAAGACCGGATCGATCTGGGTAAGCGCCGCGCGGATGCCGGCCGGAGTGGGATTGTCCATGACCGGAAGATATCGCGCCGCGGTGCCGAAATTCGGCAAAGTGCGTGTCGAGTCTGCACGAAAACGGCGTCATTCGATGCTAAGATGCCGATATGACGCGCCTTGCACAGATTGACGGCTTCGACCGCAAGCTCCTCGCCATCGTCCAGCACGATGCCGATACGCCGACCGACATCCTTGCCGAACGAGTCGGGCTATCGGCATCGGCCGTGCTGCGTCGGCTGAAACGACTGAAGGCCGATGGAGTCATTTTGGCAAATGTCGCGACGGTCGATCCGCTCCGCGTCGGCAAGCCGACCTTCTTCGTGGTGGCGCTGGAAATCGAACGCGAGCGGCCCGAGCTGCTCGGGCGGTTGCGGCAATGGCTGAACGCCGACGCGCATGTCCAGGAAGTCTTCTACGTCACCGGCAGTGCTGATTTCATCCTGATCGTGGCGGCACCGGATGTAGAATCCTATGACGCATTGATGAGCCGGCTGATCGCCGACAATCCCAATGTCCGTCGCTTCACCACCAATGTCGCGCTGGGCGTGGGCAAACGCAGCCTGGCCATTCCGATTGACCTGTAAGGCACGCCGCAATGATTGATGCGTCAAGTGATCCGGCATTTGCCGCCGCCCTTGTCAGTGAGGGGCCTCACCCGGACATACCGCCGGCACATCGTCTGTTTGCGCCCATGATCGGGTCCTGGGACCTGCTGATCACCTGGCTCGACGTCGACGGCAGCGTGGCGCGGCAGGAGCGTGGCGAATGGCATTTTTCCTGGGTGCTGGAAGGACGCGCGATCCAGGATATCTGGCTATGGCCGCCGCGCGGCGATCGCACCGCGCGACCGGGCGAGGGCGAATATGGCACCAGCCTCCGCTATTTCGATGCGGCACTCGGGGCGTGGCATTCGCTGTGGGTCGGCCCGATGCACAATTATATCCGCCGCTTCACCGCGCGGGGCATCGCCGACACGGTGGTGCTGGAAACGCTCGAAGGTCAGGCGGCGATGCGCTGGACCTTCGATGCGATCGAACGCGCCGCCTTTTTGTGGCGCAACGAAGTGCTGGATGACGCCGGGTGGCGCATCCAGCAGCATTTCGTTGCGAGCCGTATGCGGACGTCCGGCGATCCCGGCTGACCAAAGCTGACCTCAAACGTCGAGATTGGCGACGCTGAGCGCATTCTCCTGAATGAACTCACGGCGTGGTTCGACCACATCACCCATCAGGCGGGTGAAGATCTCGTCCGCGACATCGGCTTGGTCGACCTCGACACGAAGCATCGAGCGGACCTGCGGATCGAGCGTCGTCTCCCACAGCTGATCGGCATTCATCTCGCCCAGCCCCTTGTAGCGCTGGATCGACAGGCCCTTGCGGCCCGCGGCGAGGATCGCGTCGAGCAGCTGGCTGGGCCGCGCGACCATCGTTTCGCCCTTGGCCAGCGTGACCGGCACGTCATCGTCATCGTCCGTCTCGCTCGCGGCTTCAGCTTCGGCGGCGGCCGCTGCCGACGCCTTGGTCGAGACCAGCTTGGCGGTCTGTTCGTAGGATTCAGCCTGCTCGACCGCCAGCGCATGGAGCTTGCGCGCCTCCGCCGATCCGAGGAACGCTGCCTCGATGATGTGATGGTCGGTCACACCGCGCCATATACGCTCGAAATGGATGCCGCCATCCTCGGTCAGTCGCACCGACCAGCGTGCTTCCGGATCGGCGGCGTTGAGCCCCGCCGTCACCACGGTCACGGTGGCGAGCCGGTCGGCGCGCGCAGCGTTCGGGTCGAACGCTCCGCCCATCGCCAGCGCCTCGACCATCGTCGCATCGTAACGCCGCGGCACATAGCGCATCAGCGTGCGCATGCGCCGCGCATGGTCGACCAGGCTGCGCAGATCGGCGCCGGAACGCGATCCGCCTGCCGCACCGTCGAGCATCGTCGCGCCCACGCCATTCTCGACGAGATATTCGTCGAGCGCATTGTCGTCCTTGAGATAGACTTCGCTGCGCCCGCGCGTCGCCTTGTAGAGCGGCGGCTGGGCGATATAGAGATAGCCGCCGGTGATGATCTCGGGCATCTGGCGATAGAAGAAGGTCAGCAACAGCGTGCGGATATGCGCGCCGTCCACGTCTGCGTCGGTCATGATGACGATCTTGTGGTAGCGCAGCTTCTCGATCTTGAAATCGTCACGGCCGATGCCGGTGCCCATCGCCTGGATCAAGGTGCCGATTTCGCGGCTCGACAACATCCGGTCGAAGCGTGCGCGCTCGACGTTGAGGATCTTGCCGCGCAGCGGCAGGATCGCCTGGAAATGCCGGTCACGGCCCTGTTTCGCCGAGCCGCCGGCCGAGTCGCCCTCGACCAGGAACAGTTCGGACTTGGCCGGATCGCGCTCCTGGCAATCGGCGAGCTTGCCGGGCAGCGAGGCGATGTCCATCACGCCCTTGCGCCGGGTCAGCTCGCGCGCCTTCTTGGCCGCTTCGCGCGCGGCGGCGGCGTCGATGATCTTGGCGACGATCGCCTTGCCGTGCGCCGGATTCTCTTCGAGCCATTCGGCCAGCTTGTCGGCCATCAGGCTTTCGAGCGGCTGGCGTACCTCGGACGAAACCAGCTTGTCCTTGGTCTGGCTGCTGAATTTCGGATCGGGCAGCTTGACCGAGACGATCGCGGTCAGGCCTTCGCGCATATCGTCGCCGGTCAGCGTGACCTTCTCTTTTTGAGGAGGCCCGACTTCTCGGCATAATTGTTCAGCGTGCGCGTCATCGCCGCGCGGAATGCGGCCATGTGCGTGCCACCGTCGCGCTGCGGGATGTTGTTGGTGAAGGCGAGGACGTTCTCGTAATAGCTGTCGTTCCACTCCAGCGCGACGTCGATCGTGACATCGTCGCGGGTGCCGGAGATGGCGACCGGATCGGGCATCAGCGCGATCTTGTTGCGGTCGAGATATTTCACGAACGCGGCGATGCCGCCTTCATAATAGAGTTCGACCGCCTTTAGCTCTTCGTGCCGCGCATCGTTGAGGAACAGGCGCACGCCGGAATTCAGGAAAGCGAGTTCGCGATAGCGATGCTCGAGCTTCTCGAAGTCGAATTCGGTGATCTTGAAGGTGGCGGGCGAGGGGAAGAAGGTGACCTTGGTACCCTTCTTGCCGTTTGCCGGGCCGACGATCTTCAGGGGCGCGACCGCATCGCCGAACGCGAAGCGCATATAATGCTCCTGGTCGTCACGCCAGATCGTCAGGTCGAGCCATTCGCTCAGCGCGTTGACCACCGAAACACCGACGCCGTGAAGTCCGCCGGACACCTTGTACGCATTGTCGTCGGAAGTGTTCTCGAACTTGCCGCCGGCGTGGAGCTGAGTCATGATGACCTCGGCCGCCGACACGCCTTCCTCGGTATGGATGCCGGTCGGAATGCCGCGGCCATTATCCTCGACCGATACCGATCCGTCGGGATTGAGCGTGATGTCGATCCGGTCGCAATGCCCGGCCAGCGCCTCGTCGATCGCATTGTCGCTGACCTCGAACACCATATGGTGGAGGCCGGAACCGTCATCGGTGTCGCCGATATACATGCCGGGGCGTTTGCGCACTGCGTCCAGGCCCTTCAGGACCTTGATCGAGTCAGCGCCATAGTCGTTCTTGTTGGGGTCTTCAGCCATACCGAGTATATAGGGATTCGCTCTCGGAAACGGAAGCAAAATGGCGGCGCGCGCGGAGCACCCCGAGGATGCGCCGACGCGCGCCGCCGATCCTGCTTATTCAGTCTTGGTTGTGACCGTTGTCGTCGTCTTCTCGGCCGTGCCCGAGCGCTTCACGACACGGCGCACCGGTTTGCGCACGGTGACCTTCTTGCGTGCCACGGTCGCCGGCGCGGCACTCTTGACCGTCTCGGTGGTGATCGTCGTGGTGGTCGGTGCCGGCGGGGCGATCACGATCGGCGCGGGCGGGGGCGCGGCGCGTGCGGCGGCGGCATCCGCAGCAGCGGCGTTGGCCTCCTGTTGCGCGGCTTGGGCGCGGGCATTGGCGGCTGCGGCTTCCTGCTGCGCATCGGCTGCCGCGGCGCGTTCGGCATTCACCGCTTCGTTGCGATTGCGCTCGGAAATGCCAATCGCCGTATCGGCAAGCTCGGAGGCGCGATTGGCCTCGGCGATCGCCTGATCCTTGCGCTTCGCGGCGAGATCCTCCTCGGCGCTGCGCAGCGCGGCCTGGGCCTGGGCCTGCAGGCGGGGGACTTCGCCCGAGGCACCGAGCTTGTTCGCCGCATCGACCTTTGCCTTGGCTGCGGCGATCGCCTCATGGGCGCGATCGGTCTTGCCGCGCGCAAAGGCGGGTGTAGCTGATGAAAGTAGCAATGCGGAGACGCATAGTGCGCGTGTCATCATTGAATAGTTACGCATAACTCTTCTCCTGAAATTCTAAAGCGGCGACGTAACGAACTCCGAAGCTCGGAAGTTCCGTGGCTTCATTCTCCGCAGTCAGCCGGAGTATCAGTCGCCACAAATAAGCGACTGGTACTCTATTGATTTTAATCGCTATTGCTGAAACGATCGGCGCGTTGGCCAAGCAAGGTCACTTCGACCCGACGATTCTGGCGCATGCCGGCCGGAGTTGCATTGGTCGCGACCGGATCGGCCTCGCCATGTCCGACCACCGAGAAGCGCGCGCGAGTCACGCCCATCTCATCGAATGCGGCGCGCACGCTGTCGGCGCGGCGTTCCGACAGCGCCTGGTTATGCGCATCGGTGCCGCGCGAATCGGTATACCCGTCGATCGCCACGCGCACGCCGCGTTCCGAGCTGAGATAGTCGGCAAGCGGGCGCAATTTCTCGATCGCACCGGGCCGCAGTACTGCGCTGTCGGTCTTGAACAGCACATCTTCCTGCAGGCGCAGCGTTGCGCCACGCGACGTCTGGCGGAACCCGTAACCGCGCATCGCGCCGCGATCCCAGCCGCCGCGTTCTTCGACGACCACGGCATGATCACGGCTGTTCCAGTCGAAACGATCGCGACGCGAGCCGGCGACGTTGGCAAAAGCGCGATTGGCGGCCCGAGCTTCGCGCGGATTGACGCGACCGTCACGGTTGAAGTCGAAATTGCGCATCACGAAGGCACGGCCGCGATTGGTCGTGCGCAGTTCGGGATAGAGGATCGGCACGCCCGCACCGATCAGGCGGTATTCGCGGTCGCCGTGACGGCCACCACCCCAGTCCCAGCGATCCTGGGCAAAGACGGGGCTGGCACCGGCGATCAGCGCGGCGGCGGTGGCGGCGATAGCGAGTATCGGCTTGTTCAATTTTGTCATTATTCGTCTCCTGGCCCCCGCCCGATACGGCTCAGATGACAGGAAGCGCTTGAATGGCGCGTGAGTTGCCCTGACAGGTTGGGTTCACCCAGCGCTGGCGCCCAATGTCATGCGAAACGCATCGGGGCCGAGAGCTGCGAACAGCGCATCCTCGGTGCCGGTCATCCATACCTGTCCCTGGCCGGCGAGCCGCTCGAACAAGGCGGCGCGGCGCACCGGATCGAGATGCGCCGCGACCTCGTCAAGCAGCAGGATCGGCGCAAGGCCGGTGCGCGCGGCGACGAGATCCGCATGGGCGAGGATCAGGCCGAGCAACAGGGCTTTCTGCTCGCCGGTCGAGCACAGCGCGGCGGCCTGGTTCTTGCCGAGATGGGTGACGGCGAGATCGGTGCGGTGCGGGCCGGCAAGCGCACGCGCGGCGGCCGCATCGCGCGCGCGGCCCCGGGCGAGATCGACGGCAAGCGCGTCGCCGGCGCCGGTCCAGCCCTCCAGCATCAGCCCGGCGCGCGCGAACGGGCCTTCGGGCTGGTCGGCCAGGGTGATGCCGAGTGATGCGACGGTATCGCGCCGCGCCAGGTCGATCGCCGCGCCATGTTCGGCCATTTGCGCCTCGAGCGCGGTCAGCCAGTCTGGGTCGGGCGGGCTTTCTTCGGCGAGCAGCCGGTTGCGCGCGCGCATCGCCGCTTCATAGCGATTGCTGTGCACTGCATGGCCCGGGTTGAGTGCGAGCGTCAGTCGATCGAGAAAGCGTCGGCGTTCGCTCGCGGGTTCGACGAACAGGCGGTCCATCGCCGGGGTCAGCCACAGGATCGCGAGCCACTCCGACAGCGCCGTCGCGGCGGCGGGGGGCGCCCTGGATCCGGACGATGCGGCGTTCGGGTGCCGAGGCCTGGGTGCCGGTCGCGATCTGGATCGTGTCGTCACGGTCCCCGGCAGAGCGGAGATCCGTCGCCACGCCGAAACCGCCGGGCCCGTCCTGACGCGCCATCTCGCCCAGCGGCGCACGGCGCAGCCCGCGGCCGGGCGCGAGCAGCGACACCGCTTCCAGTATATTGGTCTTGCCCGCGCCATTCTCGCCGGTCAGCACGACGAAGCCCGGCCCCGGCGCGATCACGGTATCGGCATGGTTGCGAAAATCGGTGAGGACGAGGCGAGCGAGCATGATCGTCGAGTGCCTTAGCGCGAAACGCAATCGCGGGTGCGATTTTCGCACCCAGTGCCGATGGAACGAAAGCGGTCGTCAATCGCTCCGGCGCCATCGTGCGGGAATCGCGATCTGCCCATTTCGACATAACCGGAGAATTCCATGCGCCTGCCGCTCATTCCGCCCGCCGACCTGACCGACGCCCAGAGGCCGCTCTATGAAGATATGAAGGCCGGAATCGCGTCCAACTTCAACGATTTCAAAACCGTGGATGCAGATGGCGCGCTGATCGGCCCATGGAATCCCTGGCTGCACGAACCGGTGATCGGCAAGGCTGTGTGGGATCTGACCAAAGCGATGTCGATGCAGGCGACCCTGCCCGACAGCGCAAGGCAGGTCGCGATCCTGGTCACCGGGGCGCATTTCGACGCCGCCTATGAAATCTATGCGCATATCGCCGTCGCCGAGCGCGAGAAGATGCCGGCCCGGCGGCTGTCCGAGCTATGCGCCAACATCAAGCCGGTCGACCTCAGCGACACGGAAAGCGTCGCCTATGATGTCGCCTTCGCGCTGGTCAATGGCGGCGTGCTGCCCGAGCCATGCTATCGGCTCGCCGTCGATACCTTTGGTCAGCATGGCGCCAACGAACTGATCTATCTCGTTGGCCTTTATGCGCTGGTGTCGATGACGCTCAACGGCTTCAACGTGCCGGTGCCCGAGCGCGACTGATCGGGCATCTGTCCGAGAATTCGCGAAGGCGGCGAATTCCCGGATACTTTCTCAAGCGGCTGCCCGCTCCGGCTCGGCAACGGTCTTGTCAGCCTTCGGCGCGCTGAGGTAGGACGCCAGTTCGGCGCCCAGTTCGCGCTGCGCGCGCAGATAGGCGATCGGCGTCACGATGTTGAGCCGCGCGCGCGCGGCTTCAATTGGCTCATGCAGCAGCTGCAGATAATCCTCGCCGGAGATCCACTTCGCCTTGCGGCCGTTGCGATAGCCTTCCCACACGGCCCGGGCGAACAATGTGCCCCCGGTGACCTTGAGGCTCTTGAGCGCAGCGGCGCCGCCGATGAACGCCCAGCCGAGCCCGCCGACCTGGGCATAGGAAAATGCCACCAGGGCCGCTTCGCCCAGGCTCTCATCCGCCTTGTACCCGGTCAGCACGTGCCAGATGTCGTGCGTGTCGCGCACCCGCCGCCCGAACCAGGCATAGGGATGCGGCATGTCTTCTTCGCGATTGATCTTGCTGATCTCGGCAAGGCCGTCGGCCGAATAGCCGGTGGTTTCGAGGAAATTGCGATAGGCCGCGCCGACCGTGCCAGGCGCGAAACTCGCGACGAATGCCTTGTCGGTGAAACGCTGTGCCAGTTCGACTCGCTCATAAGCCATCCGTCCGCCCTCTTCGGTGGCGATGAAGCGCGCATAGTTCATCGGCGCATTGCCGACGTTGAGCGCACGCATGATGCGGAAAACCTGTGTCGTGTCGTCGCCATTGGCGAGCAGCTTGCGAATTGCGTCGAACGCGGTCCGCCAGTCGCGGCGGCCACTGGTACCGGGGAAGGGAGGAAGCTTTGCCATTGAGTCGATCCTTACTGACAGGAATGTTAGTAGCGATCGGCAACTGACTTGTCAATGCCCCGGGATGCGCTGGTAGATGACACGTTTGCTCGGGCCGACCTGCCATTCGGCGACCGAGCGATAGTCGCGGGCAAGATCGACCTGCATTTCGTCCCAGCCGGGCGTGTAGGTCTTGCTTTGCGGCGAGGTGCGCGAAACCACATAGGTCGGGCGATTGGCCATGATGCGCCGCATCTCGGTCAGCGCATCGACTCCGACGGCGCCGACTTCGCGCTTGTTGTTGAGATGGTCGGGGAACGGCCAGCGAGTCGGCAGGCAGCTGTTGGTCATCATGTAGAGAATCGGGTCGCCGTCATAGATGTAGAGGCAATCCTTCAGCAGCGGCTTCAGCATCGCGGCCATTTCGCGCACCTCGGCGCCGGTGCCGCGTTCCTTGCGGAAGCGCGCCGAGGTCGTGGCGGTGACGATGCTGGTTGCGAGCATCAGAAAGACCGCCGTCGTCATCAGCCGCGACCGGCCGCGAATGATCAGCGCCACGCCGGATCGCGGATCGCCCATCAACGGGGCGGCGGCGACCGCCAGCGGGACATATAAGGGCAGCGCATAATGATCGAAATAGCTGCCGAATATCAGCACCGCGCCCAATGCGGCCAGCGCCCAGCCGGCGATGATCCGGCGCGCAAGGCTCTTGGACGGCGTCTCGTCGGGATCGCGCGCGCGGGCCCCTGCGATGCCGTACCAGGCCGCGACCGACAAGGGGATCAGGCGGATGATGATCGCCGCCAGCCGGCCGAGCACGACATCCACCGGCTCGGCGCGCCGATCGAAGATCGAGGTGAAATTGGCATAGACAAAGGCATCGCCTTGTCCGGCCGCGGCGAAATACCACCAGGCCGCGCCGGTCGGGGCAAGGCCGAGTATCGTCCAGCCGAGCGCCAGCATCAGCACCGCCGCCGGGCTAAGGCCGGACTTCCAGGCGCGCCATAGCAGGACCAGACCGAGAAATCCGCCTTCGAACAACACGGTATATTTGATCTGGATCGCCAGGCCCATCAGCAGCATCGCCGCCGATCCGAGCAGCACGGCGCGCCGATCGAAGCGCGGGCGCTCGAGCGCCGCCAGCATCGCCCAGACCGAGACTGCCACGAACAGATTGTAGAACACCGGCGATTGCCCGCCGTCGCCGCCGGAGATGCCGAGCGAGGTCAGATAGACGATCCCGGCGGCGGTAGCACCGCGCGGATTGGCGATGCGGCGGGCAATGGCGCGGATGACGATGGCGGTTGCGGCGACGAAGCCGGTTGCGACGAGTTGATACTGGATGACGCCTTCGCCGCCCAGCGCGCGGATTGCGGCGAAGATCAGGAACAGGCCGACCGGCTTGCGATCCCAGATGTCGCGATACGGCATCGCGCCGTGCCACATGCGGTCGCCGACAAAGAGATAGAATTGATCGTCGACATGGATGACCGGATTGCCGAACTGCACGGCGCGGGCCACGAGGGCGACGAACAGGCACAACCAGGCCGCGCCGAGCGGCGTTGAAAGTCGGTCGAGCAACGATGTACGCCAGGTGAGGGCGGAGCTATCGTTCATCAACGCGGCAGGCATAGGGCAACCCAGTCATTCTGCTGGGCATTGGACGATCAATACCGCATCAACAATAGGACGATGCTGCGGAGACTATCCCGCATCAGACCCGCATCGGCATCAAAACATAGAGCGCCGATGATTTGTCGTTCTCGCGAATCAGTGTCGGGGCGGCGGCGTCCGCGAGGTGGACCTCGATCGTATCGCCATGCAGCTGCCCGAGAATATCGAGCAGATACCGGCTGTTGAAGCCGATCTCGAAGCTGGTTGCGGCATATTCGCCGGGGACTTCTTCTGCCGCGGTGCCGTTTTCGGGGCTGGTCACCGACAGGGTGATCTTGTCGCGGTCGAGCGCCATCTTCACCGCGCGGGTTTTTTCCGTGGCGATGGTGGAGACGCGGTCCACGCCTTCTTCGAAGCTGCGCGGGTCGATCTTGAGGATCTTGTCGTTGCCGGTCGGGATGACGCGGCTGTAATCGGGGAAGGTACCGTCGATCAGCTTCGACGTTAGCAGCGCCTGGCCGAGATCGAAGCGAATCTTGGTCGGCGACAGCGAGACGCCGACCGAGCCGTCGATTTCTTCGAGCAGTTTGCGCAGTTCCGCGACGCATTTACGCGGGATGATCACGTCGGGCATACCCTCGGCGCCGTCCGGGCGCGGCATGGTCACGCGGGCGAGCCGGTGGCCGTCGGTCGCGGCAGCCTTCAGCACCGGCTGCGGATCGTCCGACACGTGCCAGAAGATGCCGTTGAGATAATAACGTGTCTCTTCGGTCGAGATGGCGAATCGGGTCTTGTCGATGATCTGCTTCAGCGTTTCGGCGGGCAGCTCGAAGCTCACCGGCAGTTCGCCCTCGGCGATCACCGGGAAATCGTCGCGCGGCAACGTGCCGAGCTGGAACTTGGCGCGTCCCGCCATGATCGTCAGCTTGCCTTCGGCTGCGGCCAGGCTGACCTGGCTGCCTTCGGGCAGCTTGCGCGCGATGTCGAACAAGGTGTGCGCCGACACCGTGGTCGCGCCGGGCTGGTCGACGGCCGCGGCGACGGTCTCGTTGATTTGCAGGTCGAGATCGGTCGCCATCAGCTTGAGGCCGCCCTCGGCAGTCGCCTCGAGCAGGACGTTCGACAGGATGGGAATGGTGTTGCGCCGCTCGACCACCGACTGGACGTGGCTGAGGCCCTTCAACAGAGTCGCGCGTTCGATCGTCGCCTTCATCGTAAATCCCCCGGGCCGCCGCCCTATTTCCTTCCCACCGAGCGTTATAAGCCGGGGGCAATTCGCCGTCCTCTTTCCTTAACGATAAAAGGGGCCGGAGCAAGCGCCCCGACCCCTATTTGCTGCCTGAAACAGGGCGTTTGTTTGAAAATGCGCTGCGGCGCATTCTGGCGGTGCCAGCCCGCTCCCCCCTCCCGGCCACCCAATCAGGATACGCTATGGGTGGCCGGGAGGGGGAGCGGGCCGGCACCGTCTTGAAACTCGCTCTTTCGCGCGTTTCCAAACGAACGCTCAGAAGCGGACGCCGACGCCCGCCAGAAGCTGATGACGGTCGGCATCGATGTCGTAGCCGGCCAGCTCGCCATAATGCGAATAGCGATATTCGCCCTTGATATAGGTGGTCGGTCCGACCTTGTATTCGAGGCCGGCGCCAAGCCGGTACCCGTCGAGATTCTCGCTGTCCTCGATCGTGGTGTTGCCGTTCTGATAGCGGGCGCTGAGGCGGGCATTGGTGTAGCCGGCCTTCACATAGCCCAAAGCGAGCGGCGAGATGGCGATGCCGACGCGCGCGCCGGCGTACAGATCGCGGCCCGCGTCGAGACGAAACCGGTCGCCCGCGACGAGCAGATTGCGAGTCCGCGTATCGGTGGTCGAGCCGGTGATCTCGCCTTCGACGCCGACGATCGCGCGGCCGAATTGCGCATCGTAGCCGATCGCGCCGCCATAGGCGACGCCGTCGCTCGATCCGACGTCCGAACCGGCATTGACCTTGTCATAGCCGACCAGCGCTTCGATACGCGGCCCGGTAAAGGCCGAATCCTCGGGCGGGCCGTCCTGGGCCAGGGCAGGGGCGGCGATGCCGAGCGCCAGCGCGCCGGCCGCGGCAGTGAGAACTGGTTTACGCATACTGGAACTCCCTGAGTTCTTCCCCCCCCCCAAAAAGGAGGGCGGGGAGAGTCGATTTAAGCGCAGGTTTCTGAACCCGCCCGAAACCGGGCGGGTGGCTCAGAAGCGGAAGCCGACGCCAACCGCGATCTGATGCCGGTCGGTATCGACATCGAAGTTGTTGGTGTTTGCGCCGTTGGCATATTCAAACCGCGCATTGCCATAGTTCGAGTAGCGATATTCGATCTTCGCATAGGTCTTCGCGGTGAGCGCCTGCTCGACACCGGCACCCAGACGATAGCCGTCAAGGTTGAAGTGCTGGCCCGTGGTGGTCGTGCCATCGCTTGCGGTCAGGTCGAGCCGGGCGTTGGTGTAGCCGCCCTTGGCATAGATCAACGTGCTCGGCGTCGCGCGGAAGCCGACGCGCACACCGGCATAAAGGTCGCGACCCGACTTGACCCGGCCATAGCCGAGTGCCGCCGCGTTGACCGGGTTGTTGGAGACCTTCGAGGTCGATCCGGTGATTTCACCTTCGGCACCGATGACCAGGCTGCCGAGCGCCACGTCATAGCCGACGTCACCGCCATAGAGGAAACCGTCAGCCTTGTGGTCGCTGTCGATGTCCGAGTCGGGGCCGCTGCCCGGCTGGAGCTTGTCATAGCCCAGGATCACGCCGACGCGCGGGCCGGTGAAGGTTTCGGCAGGGCCGTCCTGTGCGAAAGCGGGAGCGGCGATACCGAGCGCCAGTGCGCTGGCGGCGGCGGTGAGAACAAACTTACGCATAACCATACTCCATTGGTCGTTCCCGCCCCCAAAACTCGGGCGGGGATGCTCAAATAGGTGGCTCGGAGCGAAGTTGCATGAACCTCAGATAAACACGGAAAAACGTTGCTTTTGTGCCACACGGGGTTGAATGCCGGGGCATGACTTCCAAGGCAGCACGGCCCCAAGGGCGATTGGGGCGCGATTTCATCGCACGGCACGGCGAAACCGTGTTCAATGCCGCGCAAAGATTGCAGGGCGACCACCCCCATACCCCCTGACCCGCGCCGGATTCTCCCAGGCCGACGAAATGGGGCGGGCCTTGCGCGCCGAATTGGGGACCAAGCCGGCGCTGACCCTATGGGCCTCGCCCACCGGCCGCGCGCTGCAGACGCTGGCGGTGATCGCCGAGCATCTCGAGCTCGACTGGCACGGCGCGAAAACCGATTCGCGGCTGGTCGAGATCGGCATGGGCAGCTGGGGCGGGCGCTATTATGCCGATGTCATCGCCGAGGTCGGGCCGGTGTTCGATCGCGAATCGGGATTGCTGATCTCCGCCCCCGATGGAGAGCTTTATCACGAGATCGCGACGCGCGTCGGCGGCTGGCTCGGCGAGACGAATGAGGATCCAGGCGACCGGCTGGTGATCATGCACGGCATTTCGAGCCGGGTCATGCGGGGGGTGATGACCGGTACGGCGGAGATCCCCGGCTTCGGCGCCCCGGCCTTGCCCGGATTGCCGCAAGGATCGGTGGTGATGATCGAAAACGGAATCGAGACGGTCGTCCATCTCGGCACGGGCCACGCGCCGGCATGAAGCGCGCGCTGCTCCTCCTCGCGCTTGCCGCCGGTGTGGCGCCGGCTCAGGCGGAGGCGCGTGAATCGCTCGGCATCTTCGATCGCTGGGGCGCCTTCACCGACCCCTCGCCGCGGCGTTGCTACGCCATTGCCGAACCAGTCCAGGCCGGCGGATCGGCGCGCTGGCGGCCGTTCGCGAGCATCGCGACCTGGCCGGGACAGGGCGCCCGCAACCAGCTGCATATCCGTCTCAGCCGCGACCGCGATCCGCGTGCCCGGGTCACGCTGTCGGTCGGCGAGCGGCGATTCGCGCTGGTCGCCGGCAATGCTGATGCCTGGTCGCCCGACAGGCGCACCGATGCTGCGGTGGTCGCGGCGATCCGGTCGGGCCGCAGCATGAGTGTGGAGACGCTAAGCAAGAGCGGCGTGCCCTTCGCTGATGTCTATGCCCTGCGCGGCGCGGCGACCGCAATCGATGCGGCGGCACTGGGCTGCGCGAGATAGGCATCCATCCCTGCAACCAGCGCATCGAACGCCGCGCGAACCGGTGCCGAGGTCCGCAGATCCTCATGCATCACGACCCAGGTATCGAGATCGACGCTGAACCAATCGGGCAGGACGCGGATCAGGGTCGGATGCGGATGACGCGCGGCGAGCTGCACCTGGCACACGCCGATCCCGATCCCGGCGCGAATCGCGGCGACCTGCGCAATATCGCTGTCGGTGCGGAACGAGAAATCGGCCTGGGTGAGCGTAACACCCTGGGCCCGCAGGCCGCGCAGGACTGCATTGTCGGTCTCGACCCCGATCAGGCCGATCGCGCGCACATCATCGAGCGTTTTGGGAAAGGGGTGCCCGTCAAGCACCTCGGCGCGCGCGTGCAGGCCGAGTTCGATCGCCCCGATATGGCGCGCGACCAGCGCATCCTGGGCCGGCCGCACCATCCGCACTGCGATATCGGCCTCGCGCCGTAACAAATCCTCGTTCCGGTTGCTCGGCGATAGCGCAATGTTCAGCGCCGGGTGACGGCGGCGGAGCTCGGCAATGATTGGCGGCAGCACTTCGATCGCGATGATCTCGCTGGCCGAAACGCGGACCAGGCCGGCCACTTCGCCGTGGCGGGTCTGTGCGGCGCGAGCGAAGGCGGCAGCGGCGAGCGCCATCGCCTCGGCGGGTTCGCGCAGCGACAGGGCGGCGTCGGTCGGGCGCAATCCGTCGGGCGCGCGGGTAAACAGAGTCACGCCGAGCCGATGTTCCAGTTCCGCGATCCTGCGGCGCACAGTCGGGTGCGCCAGGTTGAGCGACCGTGCTGCCCCCGCCAGACTGCCGTCGCGCAACACCGCCAGAAAGGCGCGGTGGCGTTCCCAGTCATCCTCGGCGGCAAAATCATTGCTCATCATTTTATGATAGGCCGATTAGAATAGCCTGACAATTTCTTTTAGTCTCTCCCGCGCCGATATCCTCACCATCAAGCGATGGAGACGATCATGACAAAGACTGTTCTGATATTGGGTGCGACCGGCGGCGTCGGCGGCGAGACGGCGCGGGCGCTGTTGGCGCATGGCTGGCGGGTGCGAGGGCTTGCTCGGCGTGCGCCGGCGGCAAGCGACGGGATCGAATGGGTGCAGGGCGATGCACTCGACGCGGCCGCGGTGATGGCGGCGGCACAGGGCGCGGACGCGATCGTGCATGCGGTCAATCCGCCGGGCTATCGCGACTGGGCGAAGCTGGTCCTGCCGATGCTCGACAACAGCATTACCGCGGCACAGGCGACCGGGGCGCGGCTCGCTTTGCCCGGCACGATCTATAATTATGATCCCGCCACCACGCCGGTGGCGCTGCCCAACTCGCCGCAACGGGCCGCGACCCGCAAGGGCGCGATCCGGGTGGCGATGGAGCAGCGTATCGCCGATTCGGGCGTGCGGGCGATGATCCTGCGCGCCGGCGATTTCTTCGGGCCACGGCCAGGCAATAACTGGTTTTCGCAGGGCATGGTCAAGCCGGGTCAGCCGGTGCGGTCGATCCTCTATCCGGGCAAGCGCGGGATCGGCCATGGCTGGGCCTATCTGCCCGACCTTGGTGAAGCCTTTGCCCGGCTGCTGGATATTGAGGGATCGCTGCCCGACTTTGCACGCTATCATTTTGCCGGCACCTGGGATGCAGACGGCACCATGATCACCCGGGCCATCGCCCGCGCGGTGGGCAAGCCGAACCTCAAGCCATCGCGCCTGCCCTGGCTGCTGTTGCCGTTGATCGCGCCGTTCAACCCGACGATGCGCGAACTGATCGAGATGAAGCCCTTCTGGGAACATCCGGTCGAGCTCGACAATGCCGCGCTGGTTGCGGTGATCGGGCCGGAGCCGCACACCCCACTCGACCAGGCGGTGAGTGCGACGCTGACCGCGCTTGGCTGCATCGAACGCTGAGCGATGGAGGCCTGTCCGGGTCGTTGCGGCGGATCGGTGCCATGGCTGGAAATTGTCGAGGTTTTCGACTACATCGCCGCCATGCCCAACACCGCGACGACCCTCATGCCTATTCCCGGGCACATTGATCCCGTGCCCGTGCCGCGCAGCTTCGTGCCGCGCAGCGACGGGCGGATCGACTTGCTTGGCCTGTCGAAGCTCGACCTGCGCATGGCGCTGGAGACGTCGCAACTCGAACCGAAACAGGCCAAGTTGCGCGCCAAGCAGTTGTGGCACTGGATCTATAATCGCGGTGTGACCGACTTCGCGCTGATGACCGACATCTCGAAGACGATGCAGCCCTGGCTCGCGCAGCGCTTCGTGATCAGCCGCCCGCAAGTGGTCGAGGCGCAGGTGTCGACCGACGGGACGCGCAAGTGGCTGCTGCGCTCGGACGACGGCCAGGATTACGAGATGGTGTTCATCCCCGATGCCGATCGGGGCACCTTGTGCGTGTCGAGCCAGGTCGGCTGCACGCTCAATTGCCGTTTCTGCCATACCGGTACGATGCGCCTGGTGCGCAACCTGACCCCGGCGGAGATCGTCGGCCAGGTCATGCTGGCGCGCGACGGTCTCGGCGAATGGCCGAGCCAGCCCGAGGGGCGGATGCTGACCAACATCGTGATGATGGGGATGGGCGAGCCGCTGTATAATTTCGATGCCGTACGCGACGCCCTGAAACTGATCATGGACGGCGACGGCATTGCGCTGTCGAAGCGCCGCATCACTTTGTCGACCTCGGGCGTGGTACCGATGATGGCGCGCGCGGGGACCGAGATCGGCGTCAATCTTGCCGTCTCGCTCCATGCCGTGACCAAGGAAGTGCGCGACGAGATCGTCCCGATCAATCGCAAATACGGCATCGAGGAATTGCTTCAGGCTTGTGCCGATTATCCCGGCGCCAATAACGCCCGGCGTATCACCTTCGAATATGTCATGCTCCGCGACAAGAATGACAGCGATGCCGAGGCGCGCGAACTGGTCCGGCTGATCAAGCACTATAATCTGCCGGCCAAGGTCAATCTGATCCCGTTCAATCCCTGGCCCGGCGCGCCGTACGAATGTTCGACGCCCGACCGGATCCGCAGCTTTTCGAACATCATCTTCGAAGCCGGCATTTCCGCGCCGGTGCGCACCCCGCGCGGGCGCGACATCGATGCCGCTTGCGGTCAGCTGAAGACCGCGTCGGAAAAGAAGAGCCGTGCCGAACTCGACCGGCAGGCCGAGGAAAAACTCGCGGCGCTCGGGTGAGCGCGGCGGCTCACACTCCCCGTTCGTGCTGAGCTTGTCGAAGCAGCGTTCTTTCTCTCTATGGCGGACAGGAACGGCCCTTCGACAAGCTCAGGGCGAACGGAAGGGTAGCGCGCCTCGTGACTCTCGCTGATCTCGCCTTTGCGGCCGGTGCCGGTATGCTCGGTGGCGCCATGAACGCACTCGCCGGCGGCGGCACCTTTGCGACCATGCCGACGCTGATCGCGCTCGGTCTGCCCTCGCCGATCGCCAATGCGACCAGCAATGTCGCGCTGCAGCCCGGCGCGATGGCCAGCGCCTGGACCTATCGCGCCGGGCTGGAACCGATGTCGGGCCTGTCGGTGCGGCTGCTCACCGGCATCACCTTTGCCGGCGGCGTCGCGGGCAGCCTGTTGCTGGTCGCCACCCCGACCCGGGTGTTCGATATCGTCATCCCCTGGCTATTGTTGCTGGCGACAATCGCGCTGGCATTCGGCAAGCGTGGAGCGGCGGCATTGAGCGGCCGGATCAGCATCGGGCCGAAGACGCTGATCGGCGCGCAGGCCCTGCTTGGCATCTATGGCGGCTATTTCGGCGGCGGCGTCGGGCTGATGATGACCGCGACCTGGGGGCTGTTGTCGGGGGCGGAGCCGCACAAGCTGGCGGCGCCGCGTACCCTGATGCTGGCGACCGCCAACGCGGCGGCGGCGATCATCTTCATCGTTACCGGCATGGTGAAATGGCTGCTGTGCCTGCCGATGCTCGCGGGCGCGATTGCCGGCGGCTATCTCGGCGCGCAGCTCGGGCGTATCCTGTCGCCGGCGGTGATCCGGATCTGGACTCTGCTGGTGACGGCAATCACGACTGCCGTGTTCTTCTGGCGGGCCTATAGCTGAAGTCAGCCGGGCCGGCGCATCCGGAACAATTGCGCCTCGGTGATCTCGAAATAATCCCCAGCACCCCCACCGCGCAGGATCGGCTGTGCCCTGGCGGTCTGGTAGATGCCTTTGTCGATCAGCGCCGGATCGATATGCACGCCGACCACTTCGCCGAACACCATCCATTGGTCGAGCGCATCGCCGTCCTTGCTTTCAAGCCTCAACAACTGAGTCAGCCGGCATTCGAACGCCACCGGGCTCGCCGCGACGCGCGACGGCGCGACCAGGCGTGACCGCGCCGTCTCCAGCCCGGCCAGGGCGAATTCGTCGCCCGCCACCGGCGCCGAGGTTGCGTTCATCGCCTCGGCCAGCGGGCGGGTGGCGAGATTCCATACGAACTCGCCGGTCGCTTCGATATTGGCGACGCTGTCCTTCCAGCCGGTCGATGAAAAGCCGATGATCGGTGGGCGGTAGCTGAACAAGTTGAAGAAGGAATAGGGCGCGAGGTTGCGCACACCGGTCGGGCTCACCGTGCTGATCCAGCCGATCGGCCGTGGCGCGACGATCGCGTTCAGCGGATCATGGGCAAGGCCGTGACCATGTTCGGGCTGATAGAAATATTGTTCTGGCATCCCGCCCTGGTTCCCCGGGTTTCGACCGCTGGTCAACAGGGCGGCGTTGGCCGATACAGGTTCAGGATGTAACCGATCGCCAGCAACGACCGAACAAGAGGCACAGATGGAAGATCCGGTCGAACCCCAGCCTCCGCCAGCGACGGGCGATGCCGTCCCCGGGCGCGCACCTCAGCCGCTCGCTCCGGCTCCCGGGTCTTCCATCTACCGTCACAGGCTGGCGACACGCATCTGGCACTGGGTCACCGTCGTCACGGTGATGATCCTGATCGGTAGCGGCCTGACCATTCTCAACGCCCACCCGCATCTCTACTGGGGCGCCTATGGCGCCAATTTCGACCATGCCTGGTTGCACACGCCGCGCGCACCGAGCTGGTTGACCATCCCGGCGGGCTATAATCTCGCCATTGCGCGACGCTGGCATCTGCTGTTCGCGCTGGTGCTGGCATTCGGGCTGCTGCTGTTCATGGTCTCGAGCCTGATCAACAAGCATTTCCAGAAGGATCTGCGCATCCGGCTGGCGGAATTGTCGCCGGCTCATCTGTGGTTCGACCTGAAGGAACATCTCGCCTTTCGCTTCCACGATCCGAACCATCCCGGCGCGTTCAATATTTTCCAGAAACTCTCCTATGCGCTGACCATCTTCGTATTGATCCCGCTGATGATCCTGACCGGCCTGACCCTGTCGCCGGGCATGAATGCGGCATGGCCGTGGCTGCTCGATCTGTTCGGCGGGCGGCAATCGGCGCGTTCGATCCATTTCATTGCCGCCAGCGGGCTGGTCCTGTTCATCATCGTCCACCTCGTGCTGGTCATTCTGGCCGGCGCCTGGAATGAGGTGCGCTCTATGATCACCGGACGCTGGACCGTGCCGGAGGATGATCAATGAGCAGCCTGATCACCCGGCGGGCGCTCGTCACCGGCGGTGCCGTGACCGCGGGACTGTTGCTCAGCGGCTGTGACCGGGTCGCGCAGAATCCGGGGTTTCGCAAGATCCTGCTATCGGGCGATGCGATGAACCAGGGCCTGCAGCGTGCGCTGACCAATCGCGGCGCGCTGGCGCCCGAATTTCGGCCCGACCAGATGTCGCCGCGTTTCCGCACCAACGGCACCGCCAATCCCAATACGCCAAGCTATAATGCGATGGTGGCGGAGAATTTCGCGCACTGGCGATTGCAGGTCGGCGGGCTCGTCGTGCGGCCGCTCGACCTTTCGCTGGCGCAGCTTCGCTCGATGCCGGCACGCAGCCAGATCACACGCCACGATTGTGTCGAGGGCTGGAGCGCGATCGGCAAATGGCAGGGGCCGATGCTCGGCACTCTGCTGAAGCTGGCGGGGATCCGGGACGCGGCGCGCTATATCGTCTTCACTTGCGCCGATCTCTACGGCGGGCAGCCCTATTATGAATCGATCGACCTGATCGACGCATTCCACCCGCAGACGATCCTTGCTTGGGCGATGAACGATACGCTGCTCGATGTCGGGCACGGCGCGCCGATTCGCCTGCGGGTGGAACGGCAGCTCGGCTATAAGCACGCCAAATATGTCATGCGCATCGATGCCGTAGCGTCACTCGCCGGCATCGGCCTGGGAAAAGGCGGATATTGGGAAGATCGTGTCGATTACGATTGGTATGCGGGCATCTGACTTGTTACGGGGCCGCGTATGGCACTGATCGATCGATTCCTTGCCGCCCGCGTCAAGCGCGGGCAGCTCATAGTCCACCACGCCGACGGCAATGTCCGTACCTTTGGTACGCCCGAACCCGGCTTCCCGACCGTCACGATCCGTTTCGCGGACGCGGGTGCGGCGAACTTCATCGTGCGTCATCCCAGCCTCGGCGCGGGCGAGGCCTATATGAACGGCCGGATGCTCGTCGATGGAGAGGATATCATGGGACTGGTTACGCTGATGACCGCCAATGATTTGTGGGAGGAGGGCAAGGCCGCGCTGGTCGCTTCCCCGACACGACGCGCTGTGGCGGCAGTGACTCACCGCATCGGCCGGATCAACATGGCGCGCGCATCGAAACGCAACGTCGCGCATCATTACGACCTGTCGGACCGGCTCTACGATCTCTTCCTCGACGCAGATCGCCAGTATAGCTGCGCCTATTTCACGGATCCCGACAACAGCCTGGAACAGGCGCAGTCGGACAAGAAGGCGCATATCGCCGCCAAGCTCGCGCTGAAGCCGGGCATGCGCGTGCTCGATATCGGCTGCGGCTGGGGCGGCATGGCGCTCTATCTTCATGCCAAGACCGGCGCCGAGGTGCTCGGCGTCACCTTGTCCGAAGAGCAGATCAAGGTCGCCCGCCGCCGCGCCGAAGAGGCCCGCGTCGCCGACAAGGTGAAGTTCGAGCTGATCGATTATCGCCACGTCACCGGCACGTTCGATCGCATCGTGTCGGTCGGCATGTTCGAACATGTCGGCCCGGCGCATTACCGCACTTTCATGCGCAAATGCCGCAGCCTGCTGACCGAGGACGGCGTGATGCTGCTCCACACCATCGGCCGGGCCGGCGCGCCCGGCGTGACCGATGACTGGACCGCGAAATATATCTTCCCGGGCGGCTATAACCCCGCGCTGTCGGAAATCGTGCGCGCCAACGAAGGGCAGAAATTCTTCCTGACCGATGTCGAAGTGCTGCGGCTGCATTACAGCTATACGCTCGACCTCTGGTATGACCGCACCGTCGCCGCGCGTGAACAGATCATCGAGCTGTATGACGAGCGCTTCTATCGCATGTGGCTGTTCTATCTGGCGGGGGCGAGCGCCGCATTCCGCTATGGCGGGATGGTCAATTATCAGGTGCAGTTCGCGCGCAACCGCCACGTTCTGCCGATCACGCGCGACTATATGTACGAGGAAGAGCGTCGGCTGCGTCAAGCCGGCGGATAAGTCATCCGCATATAGTCGAGCGACTCGACGATCAGCGCTTCCAGCACGCCCATGTCCACCTCGCTCAGCTTCTTGACGTAAAGGCAGGACTTGCCGGTGGTGAAATTGCCGAGCTGCGCCATCAGCGCGTCGTGACGAGGAAAGCCGCCGGCGATATAAAGCACCAGACTCGCTTTGCGTGGACTGAACCCGATCCGCGCCATCTCGCCCTCGCGCCCGCTGTCGTAGCGGTATCGATAGCGGCCGAAGCCGATGATCGAGGGGCCCCACATCGTCGCTGGTTCGCCCGAGATGCGCGTCATCAGATCGATGACGATCCGCGCGTCGCTGCGGCGCTGTTCGGGTTCGACCCGTGCAAGGAATGTTTCCACGCTCGCATCGGTTGCCTGGGTCTTGTTCTCCGCCATCGTCATTCCCCGATTCGACACGCCGATAATCTAGCGCAACACGGCATTCCTGCCTAAGCGCCGCCGATGACTTCGCTTGTGCTCACCCGCCGGTCGATCTTCGCCCAGGCCTGGCCGATCATGCTCGGCCAGACCACGGTGCCGCTGGTCGGGCTGGTCGATACCGCGGTGATCGGCGCGACCGGTGACGCGGCGGCGCTCGCCGGGGTGGCGCTCGGCGCGACGGTGATCAACCTGATTTTCTGGACCTTCGGCTTCCTGCGCATGGGCATGACCGGGATGACCGCGCAGGCGGCGGGCGCGGGTGATGCGCCGGAGGTCGAGGCGCTGCTGCTCCGCGGGGTTGCGGTCGGCCTGGTGCTGGGTGTGGTCCTGTTCGCTTTGCAGCTGTTGCTGATCCCGCTTGCCTTTGCCGCCTTGTCCGGCGGCGGCGCCCTCGACGATGCCGCGCGTGCCTTTGTCGGCGCGCGGTTCATCGGCGCACCGGCCGGCCTCGCCGTGTTCGCGATCAATGGCTGGCTGTTCGGCGTCGGTCGTACACGCGCGGCGCTGGCACTGCAGATCGTGATGAACGTCGCGAACATCGCGCTCGATCTGATGTTCGTATGGCATTTCGACCTGGGCGCTCGCGGCGTCGGGCTGGGCACGTCCTGCGCGGAATGGATCGCGCTCGCCACCGGGCTGCTGATCGTCGGGCGAGGAATCGATTGGCGCCGGCTGGGCTCGGCCGCGCTGTTCGGCGGTGGCGCGCTGAAGCGGCTGTTCGCGGTCAACGCCGACATCATGATCCGTACCATCGCGCTGCTTTTGCTGTTCGTGTGGTTCACCAATGCCGGTGCGCGGCTGGGGACGGTGCCGCTCGCGGCGAATCACGTATTGATGCAATTCGTCAGCGTCGCCGCGTTCGTGCTCGACGGGTTCGCCTTCACCGCCGAATCACGCGTCGGCCATGCGATCGGCGCCCGGTCCGAAGCTCAGATGCGCCGCGCGATCCGGCTGACCGGAGAATTCTCGCTGCTCGCCGGTCTCGGTTTCGCGCTGCTCTTCTTCCTGGCCGGCGGTCCGTTGATCGACCTGCTCGCGGCCAATGCCGATGTGCGGACTCAGGCACGCGCGCTGCTGCCCTTCGCCGCCGCGATCCCGTTGATTGGCGTTCCGGCCTGGCTGCTCGACGGCATCTTCATCGGCGCCACGCGCGGCCGCGCGCTACGCAACGCCGCGATCGTCGCGACCGCATTGTATATCGTCACCGACCTGCTGCTCCGTCCGTTTGGCTCGATCGGCCTGTGGTGGGCGATGCTGCTCGGCTATGCCTATCGCGCCGGCGCATTGGGCCTTTATCTGCCTGCCCTGCTCAGAGGCATGAAAACGGCGGCGCCCGAATAGACAGCGCCTCGACTTGCCCCGTGCGAGGCGGGCTGATACCCGCCCGCGCGTCCCTATCTCGCGGAGCCCATTGCCCATGTCCGATCAGATCAATCGTGTCGTCCTCGCCTATTCCGGCGGTCTGGACACCAGCGTGATCCTGAAATGGCTGCAACAGACCTATAATTGCGAGGTGGTGACCTTCACCGCCGATCTCGGTCAGGGCGAGGAACTCGCGCCGGCGCGCGCCAAGGCCGAGCTGATGGGCGTGAAGCCCGAGCACATCTTCATCGACGATCTGCGCGAGGAATTCGTGCGCGATTATGTCTTCCCGATGATGCGCTCCAACGCCCTGTACGAGGGATTGTATCTGCTCGGCACCTCGATCGCCCGGCCGCTGATCGCCAAGCGCCAGGTCGAGATCGCCAAGCTGGTCGGCGCCGATGCGGTCAGCCATGGCGCGACCGGCAAGGGTAACGACCAGGTGCGCTTCGAGCTCGGCTATTACGCGCTCGCGCCCGATATCAAGGTGATCGCGCCTTGGCGCGAATGGGACCTGACCAGCCGTACCGCGCTGATCGCCTTTGCCGAACAGCATCAGATTCCGGTGCCCAAGGACAAGCGCGGCGAATCGCCCTTTTCGACCGACGCCAACATGCTGCACACCTCGTCGGAAGGAAAAGTGCTTGAGGATCCGTGGGACGAGGTCCCCGACTATGTCTATTCGCGCACCGTCAATCCGGAGGATGCGCCGAATGAACCGGAGACGATCACGGTCGATTTCGAACGCGGTGACGGCGTCGCGATCAATGGTGTCGGCATGTCGCCCGCGACGCTGCTGGAAACGCTCAACGAGATGGGTCGCCGGCATGGCATCGGCCGGCTCGATTTGGTCGAGAACCGTTTCGTCGGCATGAAGTCGCGCGGCATGTACGAAACGCCGGGCGGTACCATCTATCACCTCGCGCATCGTGGGATCGAACAGCTGACGCTCGACCGCGGTGCGGCGCACCTCAAGGACGAGCTCGCGCCGCGCTATGCCGAGCTGATCTATAACGGCTTCTGGTTCTCGCCGGAGCGCGAGATGCTCCAGGCGGCGATCGACCATAGCCAGGAAAAGGTCTCGGGCACGGTCCGGCTCAAGCTCTACAAGGGGTCGGTCATCGTCACGGGCCGCAAATCGCCCAATTCGCTCTACTCGGAAAAGGTCGTGACCTTCGAGGACGATCAGGGCGCCTATGATCAGCGCGACGCGGCGGGCTTTATCAAGCTCAACGCCTTGCGGTTACGCTTGCTGGGCCGTCGCGATCGGTAATTTTCAAATCCTC
This sequence comes from Sphingomonas alpina, assembly GCF_014490665.1. Taxonomy (NCBI): domain Bacteria; kingdom Pseudomonadati; phylum Pseudomonadota; class Alphaproteobacteria; order Sphingomonadales; family Sphingomonadaceae; genus Sphingomonas; species Sphingomonas alpina. The sequence continues at coordinate 4,764,506 of NZ_CP061038.1, forward strand.
CCCGGGCTTGCCGGGGAGGTGTGAGAGCAAGATCGGGAACCGCAATTTAACTGTCGCCCGCCTAATGGCAGGACATGGACTATGGGGATCAGCGGGGGATAAAGGGCGACGCGCTGGCCGCGTTCGTGCTTGCGTTCCTGCTTGCCGCCGCCTGGTCCTGGCGCGACTGGCACCAATTGTCGGCACTGCGGCTGCCCGACACCGATGATGTCATGCGCTTGCAGCAGATTCGCGACTGGCTCGGCGGGCAGCGTTTTTCCGATCTCGCCCAGCATCGCCTGGGGTTTCCGCCGGGTGTTGCCATGCACTGGTCGCGGCTGCCCGACCTGGTGCCGGGCGGCCTGATTGCCGGCCTGACCCCGTTCGTCGGGCGGCACGCGGCCGAGATCGCCGCAGTGATCGCCTGGCCGGCGCTGCTGCTGGCCATGGCGCTGCTGCTGATCGCCCGAATCGCCCGGGCGCTCGGCGGGGCGGAGATCGCCCGTACCGCCTTGATCGTGGCGGCGATCGCCTATCCCGCAACGACGATCTTCCTGCCCGGACGCATCGACCATCATGGGCTGCAGATCGTACTGCTGCTCATCGTCGTCCATGCGCTGGTTCACGTGTCCGACATGTCGCGCGGCCTGACTGCCGGACTGGCGGCGGCGCTCAGCATCGCGATCGGTCTCGAGACGCTGCCGTTGCTGGCGGTCGCGGGCATCGTGCTGGTTGTCGGCTGGGCATGGGGCCGGCGTGGTGCGGATGACGCGCTGATGGGTTTCGGCATCGCGCTCGCCGCGGGATTGCTGGCCGCCAATACCGTGCTCAAGACCGAGCAGTTCGATTTCGCCGCCTGCGATGGCTTTACCGCGACGGTGTGGCGCGCAAGCCAGTTTGCCGCATTCGCGCCGATCGTGCTCTCGATCGCCGGTTATGCCAGCGCGCGCCGCGATGTTCGTGCCGGCCTTGCCGTTGCGCTTGCAGTCGCCGCTGCCTGGGGCCTGTGGCTGGTCGCACCGGCCTGTCTCTCGCCCTATGGCGGGGTCGATCCGCTGCTCGCCCGGCTCTGGCTCGATAATGTCGGCGAGGCGCAGTCCCTGTTTGCCGCCCGTCCTGAGGTCGCGATCGGCTATGCCGGGCTGATGGTCGCGGGGATCGCCGCGAGCCTGTGGCGCTGGCACTCGACGCGCGACGGCTATTGGTCGGTGCTGCTCGCCTTTCAGATCGCCGCGCTGGCGCTCAGCATGGCGCAGCTGCGCGGCGCTTATGCCGGCGCGATCCTCGCCGCGCCCGCGCTGGCGGCGGTGATCGCAGCCGCGCGGCGACGCGGATCGGCCTGGCTGACGGCGGCTTGGCTGGGGTCGGCAGGCATGCTGTACCCGCTCGCCGCGACCGCGTTCATCCCGCAGCCCGAAGTATCGGCACCGGCGTCGCCCGCGGTGCAGGCCGGCGGCGGCTGCACCTCGCCCGAGGCGCTCGCCGAAATCGGGGCGCTCGCCGAAGGGAGGCTGATCGCGCCGCTCGACCTCGGCGCTTATGCGCTGGCCTCGTCCCGGCTGACGGTGCTCGGCGCCCCCTATCATCGCAACAACAAGGGCAATCTGGCGGTCTATCGCTTCTTTCTCGGCACGCCCGATCAGGCCCGGTCGATCGCGGGAACGTGGCGGATTCGTTATGTCGCGCTGTGTTCCGACAGCTTCGTCGAGCTTGGCGCGGGGGTGACCGGCGACCGCCGGCACCTGCTGGCACAGCTGCGACAGGGCCGAATTCCGCCCTGGATGCGACCGATCGGCCAGAATAGCAGTGGATTGAGCCTGTTTGTAGTCGAACCGCGCTTGTTTGCTTCGCATTCCTCGCGGTAAGGCGTGATCATGCAGGGGGACACCGACAGGCTGCACTGGTGGCAGACACGCTGGTTCGTGGCGTTGATGGTGCTCGTCTCGATCATTCCGCTGTTGAAGCCCGACATTCCACCGCTGGTCGACCTGCCCGGCCATATGGGCCGCTACCGGGTCCAGCTCGATATCGGGAGCTATCCCTGGCTGAGTGACTGGTATGATTTCAAATGGTCGCTGATCGGTAATCTCGGTGTCGATCTGCTGGTCGTCCCGCTGACGCCGATCTTCGGGCTTGAGCTGTCGGTCAAGCTGATCGTCATCGCCATCCCGGCGCTGACCGTGCTCGGCCTGTTATGGATCGCACGCGAGGTGCATGGCCGCATCCCGGCGACCGCCCTGTTCGCGCTGCCGCTGGCGTATAGTTTCCCGTTCCAGTTCGGCTTCGTCAATTTTGCGCTGGCAATGGCGATCGCGCTGAACGCCTTCGCGCTGTGGCTGCGGCTTGCCCGGCTTGGGCATTTGCGGCTGCGCGCCATCATCTTCGTGCCGCTCTCCTGCGCGCTGTGGTTGTGCCACACCTTTGGCTGGGGCGTGCTCGGCGTGCTCGCCTTCTCGTCGGAGATGATCCGCCAGCATGACGCGATCCGCGGCAAGGGGTGGCGGCACTGGGGCCTTGCCTGGGTGCGCGCCGGGCTTGCCTGCGTGCCGCTCGCCCTGCCGATGGTGTTGATGGTCGCCTGGCGCACGGGCAATCACGTCACCGGCCAGACCGGCGACTGGTTCAACTGGCGCGCCAAGGTCGGCTGGCTGACCATGGTGCTGAAGGACCGGTGGCAATTCTTCGACATCGCCTCGACCGCGGTGCTCTATCTCATCCTGTTCAAGGGCTTTCGCGACCCGGCGATCGAATATTCGCGCAATCTGGGGCTGTCGGCTTTGTTCCTGGCTGCCGTGTTCATCATCCTGCCGCGCATCGTGTTCGGTTCCGCCTATGCCGATATGCGCCTCGCGCCGTTCCTGCTCGCGATCGCGCTGATCTCGCTGCGCCCCCGCCCGGGCCTGTCGATCCGCGGCACTGCGTTCCTTGCGGTGCTGGGCTGCGCTTTCTTTCTGGTGCGAATGGGTGCGGGCACGGTCAGCTACTGGATGTTCGATCAGCGCTATGATCGCGAGCTGGCGGCGCTTAATCACGTGCCCGTCGGCGCGCGGCTGGTCAGCTTCATCGGCGAAGAATGCGGCAACAAATGGCTGATGTCGCGGCTCGAACATATGCCGGCGATCGCACTGGAACGGCGGCTCGCCTATACCAATGATCAATGGTCGATGCCGGGCGCGCAGCTGCTGACCACCAAATATACCAGGGCGCTCAATTTCGCCCATGATCCGTCGCAGGTCGTGACCAGCGCGCAATGCCCGCGCGAATTCTGGCGTCCGCTGATCCGCTCATTGGCGCGTTTTCCGCGCGACGCGTTCGATTATGTGTGGCTGATCCAGCCGCCCGTATACGACCCCAAATTCAATGCCGGGCTGATCGAGGTGTGGCGTGACGGATCGAGCGTATTGTACAAGGTCGACCATTCGAAGCCCGGGCCGGATGTGCCGGATTCCGAACTCTATCCGAAATATGTCCGGCGGGTGCCTTTTTGATATGTAAGCCGGCACCGGCCCGCTCCCCCACCCGGCCACCCATAGAATACACTGCCGTTGGGTGGCCGGTTGGGGGAGCGGGCCGGTACCGGCTTACTCGAAAAACGACTCTACGTCTTTTTTGAACGGTGTCAGCGCGCCGAGATATTCCTGATCCGATTCGACCGCCTCGCGCTCACGCTCCAGGAATGTTTCGATCGCGCGGCGGAAATTCGGGTCCGGAATATAATGCGCCGACCAGGTGGTGACCGGAACATAGCCGCGCGCCAGCTTATGCTCGCCCTGCGCGCCCGCTTCGACCGTCGCCAGGCCGCGCGCGATCGCGGCGTCGATCGCCTGGTAGTAACAAAGCTCGAAATGCAGGAAGGGCACTTCCTCGATACAGCCCCAATACCGGCCATAAAGCGTGTCCGCGCCGATCAGGTTGAGCGCGCCCGCGATCGGTGCGCCGTCCCGCTCGGCGAGGATCAGCAATACGCTGTCCGCCATACGTTGCCCGAGCAGCGAAAAGAACTGCCGTGTCAGATAGGGGCGCCCCCATTTGCGGGATCCGGTATCCTGATAGAAGATCCAGAAGGCGTCCCAATCGGCCTCGCTGATCTCGGCGCCGGTCAAATGGCGGATCGTCAGCCCCTCGACCGCGGCGGCGCGCTCCTTGCGGATCGCCTTGCGCTTGCGGCTGGCGAGGCAGCCGAGAAAATCGTCGAACCCGGCATAACCCTGGTTGCGCCAGTGGAATTGCGTCCCCGCACGGATCAGCCAGCCGGCCGCTTCGAACAACGGCAGCTGGTCGGGGTCGATGAAGGTGGCGTGCGCCGACGACAGACCATGCTGGTCGGTCACCGCCTCGATCGCGGCGATCAGCGGCGCGGCCAGCGCGGCATCGCGCAGCAACAGGCGTGGGCCGGGCACGGGGGTGAAGGGCACTGCGACCTGCAGCTTGGGATAATATTGGCCGCCGGCGCGCTCCCACGCATCGGCCCAGCCATGGTCGAAGACATATTCGCCCTGGCTGTGGCTCTTGGCATAGGCGGGCGCGATCGCGCCGGGTGCGCCGTCCGCAGCGTCGACCACGATCGGGATCGGCTGCCATCCGGCCTGCGCGGTGGCGCTGCCTGAATCCTCGAGGATCGACAAAAAGGCGTGGCTGAGAAAAGGATTGCCGGTCCCGGCACACGCATCCCAGTCGGCGGGCGCGATGGCGGCGACGCCGTGAGCGATTCGGGCGGTGACGGCGGTCATTGTCCCTAAGGTAGAGGCGGGGGCCGGTCGCTCCAAGGTGGGATCTGGGTTTGTTTCGGGTTTAGATGCGGCGGGCGCGAGCGTGTATGGCCGTGTCGATGGCGAGGAGCGGGAATTTGGCGCGAATATCATCGACGGGGGCAACATCGGCGCACACATCCCCGGGCGGATCGCCCTTGGCTGCATCGACCGCCGGCCGGCTGTGGGCGCGCCACGCAATGCCGGTGACGATCGGCGCCTCGATATGGGCGGTGCTGGCCCTGGCCAGTGCGCTTCAGGGGCAGATTTTCGCACTTTACCATGGTCAGGCCCAGGATTGGTGGTCATCGCTCGGCTATAGCGTCGCGGTCTTTTCGGTCTGGGGGGCGCTCACCCCCGTCGTGCTGAAGGCGGCGGCGTGGATCGCGCAAAGGCCTGCCCTGGTTTCACGTATTGCATATCATCTGCTGTGCCTGCCGGCGTTCGTTGCAGCGCACATGCTGGTTTTCGTTGTCCTCTACTGGCCGGTATACGGTACCGGCCTCTCGCCCGTCGAAATGGCGCGGCCGGTTCTGCTCGCCAATCTGGACAAGGCTGTTTTTGCCTATCTCGCATTGGTGGCGCTGGATCATTTTCGCAGGCCGGGCGGCCGTCGAGCCCGCGGCCCGGAAAGTCATGATCTTGCGGTTCCCACCGCACCTGTGGAGGGATTGTGGAGTCGTGCGGGCGGCATCTCGCGGCTCACCCCGTACCGGGAAATCGACTGGATCGCCGCAGCCGGTGACTATGCCGAAGTCCATGCCAATGGCAGCCACCGGCTGATCGACCGATCGCTCTCGAGCCTTGCCGAGGAATTGCCGCCGGGCGAGTTTGCGAGAATCCATCGCAGCACCATCGTGCGCCTCGATCGTGTGCGTGAAGTGCGCGGCCTCGGGCGCGGGGATGCCAGCGTCGTTTTTCACAATGGTACGTCGTTGCGCCTCAGCCGGCGCTATCGCGACAATCTGGCGGCGCATTTCCCGGTCTGACTCCCGCCGGGCGACGCGGCGATCCCGCTCACAGGGATGCGCTCGATCCCCCCGATTTCGCCTCGCAAAGGTCTCGCTCTCATGACAGGACGGGACCCAATCGATGCGCTTCCTCTCTCTTGTGGCTGCGGCCGCCTTGCTGCTCGCGGTGCCGGCATCGTCCGCGCCAAAAGCCACCAGGCCCGCATCCAACGCCGTGCTGGTCATCGGCGCGCTGCACGACCTGCATCCTCGGGAGCCGGGATTCGGCTATGCGGACCTGCGTTCGGCAATCCTGGCATTCCGGCCCGACATACTGGTGCTTGAAGTGCGGCCCGACGAACTGTCCGGGAAGAAGGAAACGCCGGGACGTCCCGAATATCCGGCGGTCATCTGGCCGCTTCTAACCAGCCTGAACGCCCAAACCGTCGCGATGGAGCCGGGCGGCGAGACGTTCAAAGCGCTCTCGTCCGGTGCCGGTGCGGCATTCGCGGCGATGCGCCAGCGGGATCCGGAAGGCGCAGCGGCACTCGCCAGGCTGGAGACGGCCATGGAAGACAGCCTGTTGTCGTACTGGGGCAGTGCGGGCCAGGTGCAGGATGCCACGACCGCCGCGCTCGCCGGTGGGCTGCAAGCACTACAGCTCGGGCTGGTCGGCCCCTCCTATGCGATCGTGCAGGGGCAATGGGACCGCCATATGGCCGATTGCGTCCGGCGAACGGTGGCGGCCAATCCGAACAAGCGGGTATTGGTATTGGGGAGCTTCAAAAACCGCGCCATGCTGGAGGAAGCCGTCCGGCACACCGCGGCGAGGCGCCTGATCGATGCGCAGCAATGGCTGGACACGCTCCCGGCCGCGAGTTCGGCCGCGCTTACCCCGCGATCTTGACGATCGCGTCGATCTCCACTGCTGCGCCGCGCGGCAGGGCCGGTACGCCGACCGCGCTGCGCGCGTGCTTGCCGGCGTCGCCGAACAGCGCCTCCATCAGGTCGGACGCGCCATTGGCGACCAAAGGCTGGTCGGTGAAATCGCCCGCCGAATTGATGAATACGCCGAGCTTCACGATCCGCTCTACCCGGTGCAGTTCGCCCAGCGCGCGCTTCATCTGCGCGACCAGCATCAGCCCGCAGCGCTGCGCTGCCTCCTGGCCATAGGCCAGATCCTTGTCCTCGCCGATCCGCCCGGTCATCACCACGCCGTCCTTGAACGGCAGCTGGCCCGAGATATGGAGCAGCCCGCCGGCTTCGACGGCCGGAACATAGGAAGCGATCGGTGCCGCGGCCTCGGGTAAAGTGAGGCCGAGTTCGGCGAGCTTGGTGGCGATTCTGTCGGTCATGGCGCCTCGATGACGCGCCCCGGGGGGCGCGTCAATCCAGTGTCGGCAAACCGCCCCGTCAGGCCGAGCGCGCCGGCGTATTCACGCCCATGCTCTGCAGATATTTTTTCACGTTGCGCGCCGCCTGGCGCAGCCTTTGCTCATTCTCGACCATCGCGATGCGCACGAAACCCTCGCCATTTTCGCCGTAACCGACGCCCGGCGCGACTGCGACCTTGGCATGGGTGAGCAGTTGCTTGGAGAATTCGAGGCTGCCGAGATGCGCGAGCGCCGGCGGCAGCGGCGCCCAGGCGAACATCGATGCGCGCGGCGAGGGGATGTCCCATCCGGCGCGGCCGAAGCTTTCGACCAGCACGTCGCGGCGATGCTGGTACAGCTTGCGGTTCTGCTCGACGATGTCCTGCGGCCCGTTGATCGCGGCGACCGCGGCCGCCTGGATCGGGGTGAAGGCGCCGTAATCGAGATAGGATTTCACGCGCGTCAGCGCGGCGATCAGCGTCGGGTTGCCGACCGCAAAGCCGATCCGCCACCCGGCCATCGAATAGGTCTTCGACAGCGAAGTGAATTCGACCGCGACATCCTTTGCACCCGGCACCTGCAGGATGGATGGGGTCGGCTGGCCGTCATAATAAAGCTCGGAATAGGCCAGGTCGGACAGCACCCAGAGCTTGTGCTCCTTGGCGAAGGCGACGACGCGTTCGTAGAAAGCAAGATCGACCACTTCGGCGGTCGGGTTCGACGGATAGCCCATCACCAGCACGCTCGGGCGCGGCACGGTGAATGCCATCGCCCGCTCCAGCGCTTCGAAATACTGCTCGTCGGGCGTGGTCGGCACGCTGCGGATCGTCGCGCCGGCGATGATGAAGCCGAAGGTGTGGATCGGATAGCTCGGATTGGGCGCAAGCACGACATCGCCCGGCGCGGTGATCGCCTGGGCGAGATTGGCGAGGCCTTCCTTGGACCCGAGCGTCACGACGACCTCGGTATCGGGGTTCAGGTCGACGCCGAAGCGGCGCTTGTAATAGCCGCTCTGCGCCTTGCGCAGCCCGGGTATGCCCTTGGAGGCCGAATAGCCATGCGCATCGGGCTTGCGCGCGACCTCGCACAATTTCTCGATCACATGCGGCGGCGGCGGCAGATCGGGATTGCCCATGCCGAGATCGATGATGTCCTCGCCGCCCGCTCGCGCCTCGGCCCGCATCGCGTTCACTTCGGCGATGACATAGGGCGGCAGGCGGCGGATGCGGTAGAAATCGTCGGACATGGCATGAGATTCCGGTTGGAGGGAGTGGCCTCCATACGTCATTCCCGCGAAAGCGGGAATCCCGCTTTCGCGGCGGATCAGAAACAGATGCTTCATTCCCGCTTTCGCGGGAATGAAGGCTCAGGCTAGGGTGGCTTCAGGAGATTATATATGGCCAAGCCCGACACGCCCATGCCGACCTTGCCCAGCCTGGAGGAGATCCAGCACTGGACCTGGGTGATCGGCCGGGCGCAGCAGATGATGCTCGAACAGGGGCTCGGCGCGATCGCACCGCCCGAATCGAGCGGCCTGCCGGTGATCCCCGGGTTCAACGATCCGGCAACGCTCGAGCGCGCCCAATCCTTCTGGACCGACAGTCTCACCCTGTGGCAGCGCTTCGTCGATCCGGCGCATGCGCCGGCGGTCGAGGAAAAACCCGAACAGGCGCGCGACAAGCGCTTCAAGGACGCGGCGTGGCGCGACAATCCGATGTTCGACTGGATCCGCCAGAGTTATTTCCTGATCTCCGACCATCTGCTGCAGAATGTCGATGCCCTGCAGGGCGTGGATGCGAAGCAGAAGGAGCAATTGCGCTTCGCCGCGCGCGGTTTCCTCGATGCGATGAGCCCGTCCAATTTTCCCGCGACCAATCCGCAGGTGCTCGAAAAGACGATCGAGACGGGCGGCGAGAATCTGCTGAAAGGCCTGCAGAACATGCTCGCCGATATCGGCAAGGGGCAACTCACCCACACCGATCCGAATGCGTTCGAGGTCGGTCGCAACCTTGCCACGACCCCCGGCAAGGTGGTGCACCGCACCCCGCTCTACGAACTGATCCAGTACACGCCGACCACCGAGACTGTGCTCGCCGTGCCGCTGGTGATCTTCCCGCCCTGGATCAACCGTTTCTACATTCTCGACCTGACGCCGGAGAAAAGCTTCATCCGCTGGGCGGTCGATCAGGGCATCACCGTGTTCATGGTGTCGTGGAAGTCGGCCGATGCGAGCATGAAGGACGTGCTGTGGGACGATTATATCGCCGCCCAGATCGATGCGATCGACACGATTCGCGATGCGCTGAAGGTCGATGCGGTCCATGCGATCGGCTATTGCGTCGCCGGCACCACGCTTGCCGCGACGCTCGCCATCCTCGCGGCGCGCGGAGAAGCGGAGAAAGTGAAGAGCGCGACCTTCTTCACCGCCCAGATCGACTTCGCCAATGCCGGCGAGCTGCTTCATTTCGTCGATGACGATCAGCTCGCCTCGATCGCCAAGATGTCCCCCGACGGCTTTCTCGACGGCCGCTATATGGCGCTGACCTTCAACCTGCTGCGCGGGCGCGACCTGATCTGGAACTATGTCACCAACAATTACCTCCTCGGCCAGGATTATGCGCCGTTCGATCTGCTCCACTGGAACGGCGACACGACCAATTTGCCGAGCAAATGGCATCTCAGCTATCTGACCGATCTGTACCGCGACAATCTGCTCGCCAAACCCGGCGCGCTGCAGGCCGGCGGCACGCCGATCGACCTGACCAGGGTAAAGACCCCAGCCTATATTCAGGCCGGGCGCGAGGATCATATCGCGCCGGCGGAGAGCGTGTGGAACATCACTCATCATTTCGCCGGGCCGATCAAATTCGTGCTCGCCGGGTCGGGCCATATCGCCGGGGTGGTCAACCCGCCCTCGCTGCACAAATATCAATATTGGCTCAATCCGATGCCAGTGAAGACGCTGGCCGAATTCGTTGCCGGGGCGAACGAGACCAAGGGGAGCTGGTGGCCGGACTGGCTTGGCTGGCTGCAGGATCAGGACTCGACGACCGTCGCGGCAAGGACCGCGCGCCAGCCGGGCAAGGGCAAACTCAAGGCGCTCGAAGACGCGCCCGGGACCTATGTAAGGACCCGCTAAGTCCTTGTTATAACTGTTTCTACATCGTTACGTGACTGTTATGTTGCGTTGCAACAAAAATCCTTGCTTTTGGCGGCGCAGCAATTATATTGCAGTGCAGCAACGAATGTAAGGAGGCCGTTTTGGCCAGCAAGTCGCCTAACACTGACACGACCATCAAGGCGCCCGCGCCGGTCGTCGCGCCGGTTTCCGCTCCTGCCGTGACGGCAGCAGCAGCGCCTGCGCCCAAGGCCGATCCGGCTCCGGCCGCAGCGCCGACCGCCAAGGTCGAAGCAGCGCCCGCGCCCAAGGTTGAAGCCAAGCCGGCGCCCGTGAAGACGGTCGCCAAGGCTGCGGCCAAGCCCGTTACCGCCGCCAAGCGCAAGCCGGTGGCCAAGAAGAAGGTCGTCGCCAAGGCGGCCGTCAAGTCTGCCCCGATCAAGATCAAGCCTGCAGCCAAGCTGGCTGTGCCCACCGCAATCAAGCCGGTCGTCGCCAAGGCGAAGGCCGTCATCCAGAAGGAAGTGACTGTCATGGAAGCTACGCTGAAGACCGCTGCCGACAAGGCAAAGACCCTGTTCGCCGATGCGAACGACCGCGCCAAGGCCGCTGTGGAAAAGAGCACCAAGGCGTTCGAGGAAATCAACGAGTTCAGCAAGGGCAACATCGAAGCTCTGGTCGAATCGGGCAAGATCGCAGCCAAGGGCTTCGAGACGCTCGGCCAGGACGCCGCTGAGTACAGCCGCAAGCAGTTCGAAGGCGCGACCGCCGCGCTGAAGAGCCTGTCGACCGTCAAGTCGCCGACCGATTTCTTCAAGCTGCACAGCGACTATGTCCGCTCGTCGTTCGATGCGATCGTCGCGCAGACCTCGAAGAACACCGAAGCCGTGCTGAAGCTGGCCGGCGAGGTCGCTCAGCCGATCTCGAACCGCGTCGCCGTCGCCGTCGAGAAGGTCAAGATCGCCGCTTAATCGCTGCAATCGAACCAATCAGGAAAGGGCGGTCCCGCAAGGGGCCGCCCTTTTCGTTTGCGCGGCCTCAGCTTTGTTGATTCCTCGACGCGGCCCGGCGTTGTGCTAGAAATCCGCTCTATGGGGCGAAGGGGGAATTGCAATGGCTTTCTGGAATACCGATCTGACGACGCAGGACGGCGCAGAGGGCGCCGCGCAAAATGGCGGCTTTGCCTGTTTCATCGCGGCAGGACTCACCGTCGTCGGCATGGCGATGCTTGTCGCGATGTATAACGGACCTGTGGAAGGGCTGGTTGGGGGCATTGCCGGCGTGGCGAGCGAAACCGTGGTCTTCACCGTCGCCGGCTTCCGGTTGCGCGCCGGCAAAGGGGTCATATGGGGCGGGGTCGCAGCACTGTTGCTCATCATCGAGATGGTCATGAAGCTCGTTACGATGACCGGCATTGCCGGCATCGTCATCAACTTCGTCCTGCTGGCCTTCATGATCAACGGCGTGCGTGGCGCTCTGGCACTGAGGCGTGGCGACCTCGACGTCGAAGAGGTGGCGAAAGTCTTCGATTAGCGTTCCGGGCCTGGATCTTGATGTCCCGCTCTCGGGAATGTCCCGGTCGTGGCTGTTTGCAAAGCCATGGTATCGGGGCTGTTATCCATTCTCCTTGCCGCCACCCCTTGCCCTTGGCGCATGTCATGCCATATTTTCGAACTTCATGATCGAACAGCTCAACATCAAGGCGATGGCCCAAGGGCCCGACGAGGGCACGGGCGGTGACGACGAAGGCACTGGCCTCGGCATCGCCACCCGCACCCGGACGCGCACCAAGCAGCCGACCCCGTACCGCGTGCTGCTGCTCAACGACGATTACACGCCGATGGAGTTCGTCGTGCTGGTGCTGCAGCGCTTCTTCCGCATGGACATGGAGGCTGCAACGCGCGTGATGCTCCACGTCCATCAAAAGGGCGTCGGCGTGTGCGGCACCTTCAGCTACGAAGTGGCCGAGACGAAGGTCGCGCAGGTCACCGAATTCGCCCGGCAGAACCAGCACCCGCTGCAATGCACGCTGGAAAAGGCCTGAGCGCGGGTTCAGGCGTTGCATCGATCCTGATTCAACACAAAACTCAGTTGTGACAGCGAAATAGCGGACGAAGCGCCACCCGGCCTTCGACTCGCTCTTTCTCATCATCAATGTGTCGAAAAAGCCCATCCCTGCGCCATGGGTTGCGCAAACAGCCAGCGTCGCTGGCTGTTCCTGGCTGATAGCTGGCTGTTATGCTGGCTGATACCTGGCTGTTATCGATGACCACCGGATTTGGCACAAGCTTCTGAAGAAGCACCATAAATTGCGTGATCAGCCTGAAATAACAGCCAGCAAAAAAGTTTTTCCGAAATAACAGCCAGGAACAGCCAGCCCAATGCGGGCCACGTCAGGACGCGGACGGCAGCCAGCTCAGGTCGAGCCCGGCATAACGGTCGACATAATTCGCCGCCCGCGCCAGCGCCCGCTCGTTGTGGAAGGTCACTCGTCCGGCCTCGCGCGCGATCAAACCGTCTTCTTCGAGCTGGCGCAGCATGCGGTTGACATGAACCGCGGTCAGGCCGGTCGCGTCGCCAATCTCTTCCTGAGTCAGTCCAAGGGTGAAGCTGGCGCCGATCTCCTTGTCCATCATGCGCAAACGGTTGCGCATCTCGATCAGGATCGCTGCGACTCGTGCCTTGGCCGATGTGCGCCCCAGTGCCGCAAGCCGGTCGGTCAGCGCCGCGCGCTCGATCTGGTTATAGACCATGATCAGCGCGGCCAGCCGCGGATGATCGCGGATCAGACTCGCCATTGCCGATCGCTCGAACGGGCATACCACGCAATCGGTCAGTGCGGTGATCGTCTCGGGCGATTCGCGATACACCAGGCTCGACACCGCCAGCATGTCGCCGGGAAACAGGAAGCGCAGGATCTGGCGGCTGCCATCGTCGAGCAGGACCGAGCTCATCATCGTGCCCCTGCGCAACACGAACATCTCGGTGGTGCGATCATTTTCGCGGATCAGCGCGCCGCCACGGCGCAGCGGGCGCTCCCGCTCTTCCAGTCGCTCGAGCGCCCGATGCTCGGCCGGGGTCAGAATCACCATGTCGCCCAATCGTTCGGCGAAACAACTACCAGCCACTCACGCATTCCCCCGAAGGTGTAAGCTCAGAGCATCACGGCGGAATCCGCGCATTAAAGTCGATCAAGCGGGGCGATCCGCGGTCGGGAAGGTTGATCGGCATCACGCGGCTGTTGCGCGGACGCGTGCACGCGATAGAAGCTCGGCAATGGATCGAATTCTTATCCGCGGCGGCAATCGCCTTTCGGGCAAATTGCCCATCTCCGGTGCGAAGAACGCGGCGCTTACGCTGATGCCGTGCGCGCTGCTGACCGATGAACCGGTCACCCTGCGCAATCTGCCGCGACTCGCCGATGTCGACAGCTTCGGGCATCTGCTCAACCAGCTTGGCGCCTCGACCCAGATCGAAGGATCGCGGCCGGAAGATTTCGGCCGGGTGATGACGATCCGCGCCGGCAAGCTCACCTCGACCGAGGCGCCGTACGACATTGTGCGGAAAATGCGCGCGTCGATCCTGGTGCTTGGCCCGCTGATCGGCCGCGCCGGAGAGGCGACCGTATCGCTGCCCGGCGGCTGCGCGATCGGCAACCGTCCGATCGACCTTCACCTCAAATCGCTCGAGGCGATCGGCGCCACTCTCGAAATGGCGGCCGGCTACGTCAAGGCGACCGCGCCGGGCGGGCGGCTGTCGGGCGGCAAATATACTTTCCCGATCGTGTCGGTCGGCGCGACCGAGAATGTCATCATGGCGGCGGTCACTGCCAGGGGCGGCTCGATCATCGAAAATGCCGCGCGCGAGCCGGAAATCGTCGATCTGTGCAATCTGCTCGTGGCGATGGGCGCGAGCATTTCCGGCATCGGCACCGAGACGCTGGAGATTGAAGGGCGCGACCGGCTGCACGGCGCGACCTATCGCGTGATGCCCGACCGGATCGAGGCGGGCAGCTATGCCTGTGCCGCGGCGATCACCGGCGGTGCGCTTGAACTGGTCGGCGTCGGCATCCATGATCTGCGCGCTACCGTTGCCGCACTGGTCGAGGCCGGCGTGACGATCGAGGAACGCGGCAGCAATCTCTATGTCGAGGCATCGAATGGCCTTGGGCCGCTGACCCTGTCGACCGCGCCGTTCCCGGGCTTTGCGACCGATATGCAGGCGCAGTTCATGGCGATGCTGACTCAGGCGGACGGCGCCAGCGTGCTGACCGAGACGATCTTCGAGAACCGTTATATGCACGTGCCCGAACTGGCGCGGATGGGCGCCGACATCCAGGTACGCGGCCGCACCGCCGTGGTGCGTGGCGTCACGCCTTTGGTCGGCGCGCCGGTGATGGCAACCGACCTGCGCGCCTCGATGAGCCTGATCCTCGCCGGCCTCGTCGCCAGCGGTGAGACTCAGGTGCAGCGCGTCTATCATCTCGATCGCGGCTATGAGCGGCTCGAGGAGAAGCTCCAGGCGGTCGGTGCCGATATCGAGCGCGTCGGGGACGGGTGAGGCGCGGGCCGCCTGCTTCGGCTCTTATTGCCTATGTGGGCCGCGCCGGCGATCGGAACGACCGGGCCGCCGCCGGGGTGGATATGCTCGCGACGCGCCTTTCCCGCGAGACCGGCTTGCCGGTTCAGGTAGTCGGAACGGCTGGCAAGCCCCTTGCCGCGGATTGGACGATCGAATTGCCCGCCGCAATGCCGGGCTTGCGGCTTCTCGCGCGTGAGCTCGATCGGGCCCTGTCCGAGGGGCGTCGCGCGCTGACCCTCCTCCCTCGCTGTGCCGCTGGACTGGCCACGTTGCCGGTCATTTCGAAAAGGCATCCCGGCGCTGCCATTGTCTGGTTCGATGCGCATGGCGACTGCAACATACCCGACCGCACCAGCACGGGTTACCTTGGCGGGATGGTTTTGAGCGGCGCGGCCGGCATGTGGCCGACCGGCCTTGGCGCCGGCCTGACCCTCGATCAGGTCATTCTGGTCGGCAGCCGCGATCTCGATCGCAGCGAGCGCGAGCTGATCGATGCCGGCCGGATCGAGCTGGTGGAATGCGGTCCCGATCTGGCGGATCGCCTCCGCACGGCGGTGGCCGGCAGGCCTGTCTATCTGCACATCGATTGCGACGTGCTGGAACCCGGCATCGTTCCGACCGAGTATCAGGTTCCCGGTGGCCTCACATTGGCAGACCTTGGGTCGGTCTGCGACGTGCTGGCCGGTTTCGAGATGGTCGGCATGGAAATAGCGGAGCTGGAGGCGGTCTGGCCGGATGGAGCTCCGGCTGTGCTGGACCCGCTGATCGATGCGCTCCGACCGCTTGTCGACGCGCTCACCATCGGCGCGCATCCGATCTAAGCGGTGCGCTCCGGCACCATCGCCGCATCGAGTGCGATCGCCACATCGGGCGCGACCGCTTCCCAGGGAAAGATGAACCAGTCCTTGGTCACTGACCGGTCGATCTCGCGCGCATGATATTCGACGCGCTGGTCGGAACGGATATTGTCCATCAGCGTGGCAAATCGAATGCTGCCCGGCACTGCGCCCGCCTCGGCCAGTGCGCGACGCAGATTGGCGATGGTGCGGCCGGTGTCGTTGATATCGTCGAGGAACAGCAGCCGCTCGCCCTCGCGTGTGCGCGCCGCGAGGCGGACCAGCGGCGCGTCGGAGAAATCCTCGACTTGCGATGAAAAATCGACCGACAGCATCGGCAGGCCGGTGGCGTGACTCAGGAACACTGCGGGCACGAGCCCGCCCCGGCCGATGCCGATGATGAAGGTCGGGTTCCAGCTCGCATCGCTATCGAGCCGGCCCGCCAGCGCGCGGATATCGGCAACGAACTGCGCCTGCGGAATATGCGTGTAGATCGTCACGCCGCGTCCCCCTCGACATAGGCATCCAGTGCCGCAAGATGCCCGGCGACCTCGTCATCGTTGAGGAACGACCCGAGGAAGGAGTTCCGCGCCAAAGCGACCAGATCGTCGCGATCGAGCCCGCGCCCGGCGGCGGCGGCGCGGTAATTATCCGCGATATAACCGCCGAAATAGGCCGGATCGTCGGAATTGACCGTTGCCCGCAATCCAGCGCGAAGCATGCGGTCGATCGGATGCGCCTCCATGCTCTCGACCACGCACAGCTTCAGATTGGACAATGGGCAGACGGTCAGGGTCATGCCCATCCGCGCCAGTCGCGCGGTGAGCACCGGATCCTCCAGGCTGCGATTGCCATGATCGAGCCGGTCGATGCCGAGCAGGTCGAGCGCCTGGCGGACATAGTCCGGCGGGCCCTCTTCGCCGGCATGGGCGACCAGTCTCAGCCCCTGCGCCCGGGCGGCAGCGAACACGCGGGCGAACTTCTCGGGGGGATTGCCGAGTTCGCCCGAATCGAGCCCGACCGCTGCGATCCGGTCGAGCCAGGGTTCGGCTGCCTTCAGCGTCGCAAAGGCGTCCTCCTCGTCGAGATGGCGCAGGAAGCATAGAATCAGCTTGGCGGTCAGGCCATGCCTGGCCTCGGCTTCGGCCATGCCCGACAACAGGCCGGCGATCACCGTGTCGAACGAAATGCCGCGCGCGGTGTGGGTCTGCGGGTCGAACATGATCTCGGCATGGACCACGCCATCGGCTGCCGCGCGATCGAAATAAGCCGTGGCAAGGTCGTGGAAGTCGCGCTCGGTGCGCAATACTTCCGCACCCTGATAATAGATATCGAGAAAGTCCTGCAGCCGCGAGAAGCTGTAGGCGGCGCGAACCTCATCGACGCTCGCGAACGGGATCGTGACCTGATTGCGCTCGGCCAATGCGAACATCAGCTCAGGCTCGAGGCTGCCCTCGATATGAAGATGGAGCTCAGCCTTGGGCAGGCCAGCGATGAAGCGGTCGAGATCGGTCATGCACCATGATCGCGCGGCGCGCTGGGCAGGGCAAGCGGCGATGCGCGTGCCTTGCCCATGAAATCCTGACGGACCGCAGGTTATATCGGCGCGACCCTCCCGCCCGTTCGTGCTGAGCTTGTCGAAGCACCGTTCTTCTTGTCCGAAGTCAGGAACAAGAACGACCCTTCGACAGGCTCAGGGCGAACGGGTTTTATGGATCGTCTGCGTCGCTTAGATCGCCTCCAGCGCCTGTTCGAAATCGGCGATCAGATCGTCCGCATCCTCGACGCCGATCGAGATCCGCACCAGATTGTCGGTGATACCGAGTGCCTGTTTGCGCGCATCGGGCACCGACAGATGGGTCATCGCCGCAGGGTGGCTGGCGAGCGTCTCGGTCCCGCCCAGGCTGACCGCGAGCTTGGCGATCTTGAGCGCATCGAGAAACGCGAACGCTTCTTTTTCCCCGCCCTTGACGATCAGCGAGAAGGTCGACCCCGCGCCGGTGCAGTGGCGGCGATAGATATCGGCCTGGCGCTCCATGCCGGGCGTGCTTTCGAGGAAGCCGAGATAACCGACGCGCTCGACCTTGGGGTGGGTGCGCAGATATTCGCACACCTTGATCGCATTCTCGCCCGCGCGGCTCATGCGCAGTTCGAGCGTCTCCAGGCTGCGCATCAGCATCCAGGCGGTATTGGGGTCGCAGATCGTGCCGATCGTGTTGCGCATCAGCCGGATGGTGTTGATATGCTCCTTCGACCCGAGCACGCCGCCGGCGACGAGATCGCTATGCCCGCCGGCATATTTGGTCAGCGAATAGACCACGATATCGGCGCCGTGCTGCAGCGGCTTGAGCCATAATGGGCCGAGGAACGTATTGTCGATCGCGATCGGCGGCTTGGCGCCCTTGAAGATCGCGTCGCGGCTTGCCGCTACCGCCTGGATATCGACCAGCGCATTGGTCGGGTTGGCCGGGCTTTCGAGATAGATCAGCGCGACGTTGCCGCTCGATGCCTTTTGCAGCACCGCATCGATCTCCTCGCGCGTCGCGCCGGCCGGGAAGTCGAGCCAATGCACCCCGAAGCGGCCGAGGATGCGCGCGATCAGCGTTTCGGTCGCGGCATAGAGCGGGCCGGAATGGACGATCGTGTCGCCCGGCTTGACCATCGACAGGAACAGGGTGGCGATCGCCGACATGCCGGAGGAGAAAGCGAGTGCGTCCTCGGCTTCTTCCCAGATGCCGAGCCGGTCCTCCAGGATCTCCTGATTCGGTCCGTTGAAGCGCGAATAGACCAGTCCTTCCGACCCGCCCGGGCGCTTGCCGGTGACGCCTTCGAAATGGCGCTTGCCCGCCGCCGCATTGGGAAAGACGAAGGTCGAGGTGAGGAAGATCGGTGGCTTCAACGACCCTTCCGACAGCGTCGGGTCATAGCCATGGCCCATCATCATGGTCGACGGCTTCAGCTTGCGGTCGCCGATCTTCTCGACGCTGGCCTTGGGCTTGCCGCGTGGCGGGACGCCGGTCAGATCGGCTTCGGTTTCGTTCTTGTTCGGCATGCTCTATGTCCTGCGGGAAGGAGTGTTGGCCCATCCTAACGCCGGATAGTCGCATTTGATACCGTCCCGGCCGTCATAGGTGAGAACCCCAAAGGAGAAAATCGATGCCTGTTGCGATCGTCTCCATACCCGTCACCGATCTCGATCGCGCGCGTGCCTTTTATGTCGACACCTTGGGCCTCGCGCTTTTGCGCGACGCGCCGATGGGACCGGACATGCGCTGGATCCAGCTGCAGCCGAAAGACGGCGGCGCGACGATCGCGCTGGTCACCTGGTTCGAGCAGCTGAGACCCGGCGGCCAGCAGGGGCTGATGCTCGGGATCGACGATGTGGATGCCGAACATGCGCGACTGACCGCGCTTGGCCTGGAGTTGCCCGCAGTCGCGGAGGAGCCCTGGGGCCGCTATATCATGCTGACTGATCCGGACGGCAACGGCCTGATCCTGTCGCAACTGACAGACCCGCAAGAGATCAGGACGCGCTGAACTCCCCGAGCTCAGCTCGGCGATTGCAAACCGATCAGCGAGATCTGCCGCCCGTAACCCGGCTCACCGCGATGCGTCGCGCGGCGGAAGCTGAAGAAGCGGCCCTCATCGGCATAGGTGTCGAGGCCCAGCGCCTCGATCCGGGTCAGGCCGGCGGTGGCGAGGCGGGCCGTGACATAGGCTTCGAGATCGAACTGATGATGGCCCGGCTTGCCGGGCGCGAAGAAGCGTTCATTGGCCGGGTCGTCGGTTGCGAAGCGCTGCATGAAGCCGTCATCGACCTCATAGCTGGCGCGCGCGATGCACGGTCCGATCGCCGCCGCGATCCGGTCGCGCCGGGCCCCCAGCGCTTCCATCGCGGCAATCGTCGCGTCGGTGACCCCGCCGATCGCACCTTTCCAACCGGCATGCGCCGCGCCGATCACCCCGGCCTGCGGATCGACGAACAGCACCGGCGCGCAATCGGCGGTCAGGATGCCGAGCAGCAGGCCTGGCCGGTCGGTGACCAGCGCGTCGCCGCGCGGGCGTTCGGCAAACGGCGCGGTCACGGCGATCACGTCGGCGGAATGGATCTGGAACGGTGTGACCAGTGTCGCGCCGGGCAGGACAGCATCGGCGGCACGCACACGGTTCTCGGCGACGGCGGCGGGGTCATCCTCCGACCCGATACCGACATTCAGTCCGGCATGAACGCCGGTCGAGACGCCACCGCGCCGGCCGAGAAAGCCGTGGGCTACGCTGCCCAGCGTGCGGCTGCGGGTCAATTCGACGTCGCTCACAGCGCCAGCCGCCAGATCCCGTCGTCATGCACCTGGCCGCCGGTGACGAAGTCGAACCGCCCGACCTTGGCGAAGCCGTGCCGGGCGTAGAAACGCACCGCGCGCACATTGTCGTCGAACACCGCAAGATAGAGTTCGCCCGCGTCATGCGCGCGCGCCGTGTCGATCGCCCAGGCCATCAGCGTGGCGGCCACGCCGGCGCCCTTTACGCCTTCATCGACATAGAGCTGGCGCACCTCCAATGCCCCGGGCACGGCGGCGTCATAGGGCAAGCTCATCGGCATCACCTTGACGTAGCCGACCGGCACGCTGTTCTGAAACGCCGCGCGCCACAGGATTGCAGGGTCGCCCAGGTCGCGCTGCATATGCCCGGACGGACCATAGGCCATATCGAGATAGACGCTCATCTCGGGCGGGGCGATCTTGGCCGCAAAGGTGGCAGCGAAGCTGGTGCGCGCCATCGCCGATAATGCTGCCGCGTCCGCCTGGGTCGGGATACGGTATTCGAGATCGTTCACAGCACCAGCCTCATGAGATTATCGTCATCCACCGTTTCGCCGACGCGAAACGCGTAGCGGCCGATATCGCGAAAGCCGTAGCGTTCATAGAATCGGTGTGCGCGGTGATTGTCGACATAGACGCTGAGGATAATCTCCTTCGCACCATGCGCGCGCGAATGCTCCAGCGCCCAGTCCATCAGCGTTTGGGCAACGCCCTGGCCCTGCCACGGGCCCAGAATATAGAATTGGTACAGCTCGATCGCATCGGGCCGCCATTCGCCCGGGAAGGTCACGGGACCCATTTTGACGAAGCCGATGATCTTGTCCCCTTCGAGCGCGAGCCGGACCGCGAAATCGGGATCGGACAGCTGCGAGGGCAGGCCGTTGGCGCCGAACGCCTCGTCGAGAAAGGCGGCAAGATCGGACTGGCGATAGAGCGTGCCGAACGTCTCCGTGAAGCTGCGCCGCGCCATGGCCGACAGGGCCGGGCCGTCGATGGTGCGCGCGTCGCGATAGGTGATGGCGGGTGGGGGAGCGAGATCGGTCATGATGTCCGCCATATGCCGTTGCGGCCGATCCCGCTACCGATCGCCTCGATTATGCGAAGCCCGCCGGTGCCGGCCAGGCCGGCGCGGTGACGGCGAGCGCCTTGAACAATGTGCCCATCGCGTCGGACCCGATCAGCCGGTCGCGATCGGCGGTAATGCCCGCCACGCGATCGGGGGCAGCCGCGCTCAAAGCTGCGGCGCGCGCGGCGATGCCCAGTGCGGAGAGCAAGGCGCCCTGATCGACCGGGCCGAACCGGGCAGCGCCTTCGGTCTGCGCGGCGGCGGCGAGCGTCGCCATGTCGACATGCGCGGTCAGATCATGCTCGCCGGGATTGTCGAACGGATTGACGAAGCCGTGCGCGCGCATTGCCTGCAGCGTGTCGCCGACTGCCGGGCCTTCATAGCCATAGTCGATGACCAATGCGGCACCGCCCTGCGCGACGATGCGCTGCGCCAGGTCGCGCATGATCGCAACGCTGGCGGGGGAAGTTTCGATGATCGACCCCGGCGGCGCCTCACGCAACTCCGCGGGCAGGATCGAATCGGGCACCTGCTTGCCGGCGATCGGCAGGAACAGCAGGTCTTGGCAGGCAATGAGCCGCTCGTGCCAGCCGCCGGTTGTGCGGACCAGCTGATGGATCGGCAGCGCATCGAAGAATTCATTGGCGATGACGACCAGCGGCCGGTCACCCGGCAGGGTCGAGACGCTGTCGTGCCAGATCGCCTGTGGCACCCGCTCTGCCTGCGCCTTGCGCAGGATCGGGCTGGTTTCGACGAAATGCACCGGCGGCGTCAGGCCGACGGTCGCCATTGCGCGCAATGCGTCGGCGGCGAGCGTGCCGCGCCCCGGGCCGAGTTCGATCCAGGCAATATCCGGCCGGCTGGCGCGGTCCCACAGATCGGCGCACCACAGGCCGACCAGCTCGCCGAACATCTGGCTGATTTCGGGCGCAGTGGTGAAGTCGCCCGCTGCGCCCAGCGGATCGCGCGTCGCATAATAATGCGCGTTCGCCGCGCCCATGAAATGTGCGAGCGGAATCGGCCCCGCCAGCGTGATGGCCCGGGCGAGCCGGTCGGGAAGGGGGGCATCTTCAATCATCGGAAAACCCCCTTCCGTTCGTGTCGAGCGAAGTCGAGACACATTAGGGCAGGTGCCGGTGGCTGTTTCTCGACTTCGCTCGAAACGAACGCAAGAAGAGATAGCGGACTGGTTCAGGCGACGCTCTCGCCCCCCGCGATCGGCTCGACACGCTCGCGTCGTTTCGCCGATGTCGCGATCAGATAGATGCCGCCCAGGATCATCGGCACGCACAGCCATTGGCCCATATGGAGGCCGGTCGAGGCAGCGAAATCACGCAGCTGGTCGTCGGGCTCGCGGTAGAATTCGACGCAGAAGCGCGCAATGCCATAGCCGGCGACGAAGATGCCGACGAGCTTGCCCGGATCGTAGCGCGCCTTGGTCTTCCAGAAGGCGAACCACAAGACGATGAACAGCAAAATGCCTTCGAGCGCCGCCTCGTAGAGCTGGCTCGGATGGCGCGCCAGCGGGCCGCCGCCGCGCTCGAAGATGATCGCCCAGGCGACGTTGCTCGGCTTGCCCCACAGTTCGCCGTTCACGAAATTCGCCAGCCGGCCGAAGAACAGCCCGAACGGCACGACGCACGCGACATAGTCATGGACGCGCAGCCAGTTCAGCCCGTTCTTGCGCGCGAACAGGATCAGCGCGAGGCTGGTGCCGATGACACCGCCATGGAAGGACATGCCGCCATCCCATAGCTTCAGGATGCGGATCGGATCGAGGAACATGTCCGACGCATAGAAGATCACATAGCCGAGCCGTCCGCCCAGGATGACGCCGAGCGTCGCATAGAAAACGAGATCATCGGCATGGCGCCGCGCCATCGGCGCGCCCGGCTGTGCGATCAGCTTGAGCAGATACCACCAGCCGACCAGGATGCCGGTGATATAGGCGATCGAATACCATTTGATCTGGAAGAAGCCCAGGTTGAGCGCCACGGGATCGAGCCCGAGACTGCTGAACGTCATGTGTGTCTGGGCGGCGGTGGCGGCAGTCAGGATCAAGGCTTTTCCCCGGGCTTTCCAGTCTCCATAAAGAGCCTGGGCGATAGAACCAATAGGAGAGAGCATGCGCACCGAGCTTGACCGGCGAATGGATGAGGGCCTGGCCAGGCTGAGCGGAGAGGGCGGGCCCCTGCCATTGACCCGAGCGGCGCTCGACCGGTTCGGTGTCGAGGTGCCGGTGATCGCCGCCGCGCCGCCGGCTTTGTCCTATTATTTCGCACATTACTGCAATGAACATGCCGACAAGACCTTCCTCGTCGCCGGCTTGGAACGGCTGACCTTTGCCGAGGTATTTGCCACGGCCCGACAGGTCGCCGGTGCGCTGGCGGGCGAGCTTGGTGTGAAGAAGGGCGATCGAATCGGCATCGCGATGCGCAATTCGCCGAGCTGGATCGCGCTTTATATGGGCATCGTCATGGCCGGGGGGATCGCCACCCTGCTCAACGGCTGGTGGCAATCGGCCGAGCTCGACGAGGCGTTGCGCGATGTCGAATGCAGCCTGGTCTTCGCCGATCCGCCGCGTGCCAAACGCCTGGCCGAGGTTGCCGGGCTGGCCGCGAAACTCGTCACGATCGATGACCTGCAACCGCTGGCGTCCGCGCTGGCGCCGGTAACCGGCCTCGGCCAGGCGGAAACCCTGCCGATGCTCGCCGCCACCGATGATGCGACGATCCTGTTCACCTCCGGTTCGACCGGCCAGTCCAAGGGCGCGATCAGCGATCACCGCGCGGTGGTCCAGGGGATCTTCAATTATCTGACCCAGGCGTTGGTCATGCTCGGCATCTCGACCGAGGACGGCGTGTCGCCGCCCGCTCAGCATGCGACACTGCTCAACGTGCCGCTGTTCCATGTGACGGCGGAGGTGCCGGTGTTCCTGCAAAGCTTCGCGATGGGGCGAAAGCTGGTGCTGATGCCGAAATGGGATGCCGAGGAGGCGATGCGGCTGATCGAGGCCGAAGGCGTGACCTATTTTGTCGGCGTGCCGCTGATGAGCTTCGAGATTCTCACTCATCCCAACCGCTCGCGATACAATCTCTCGACCGTCTCGGACTTCGCCGCCGGCGGTGCGCCGCGCCCGGTCGATCACGTCCGGCGGATCAAGGACGAAATGGGCGGCCCCAAGGGCGAGGGTGCGCCGCTGCTCGGCTATGGTCTGACCGAAACCAATGGGGTCGGCTGCGGCAATTGGCGAAGCAACTATATCGCCAAGCCCAATTCGACCGGGAGAGCATCGCTGCCGCTGGTCGATCTCGCGATCCTCGACGGGAACGGCAAGCCGGTCGCGGCGGGCGGGCGCGGCGAAGTCGGGATCCGCTCGATCTGCAACTTCCGCGAATATTACAACCGGCCCGAAGCGACGCGCGAGGCATACACCAGCGACGGTTATTTCCTGACCGGCGATATCGGGTATCTCGACGACGAGGGTTATCTGTTCATCGTCGATCGCAAGAAGGACATTATCATCCGCGGTGGCGAGAATATCTCGTGCCAGGAGGTCGAGGCGGCGATTTACGAACATCCCGCCGTCGCCGAAGCCGCGGTGTTCGGCTTGCCCGATGAACGTTTCGGCGAAGTGCCGGGCGCGGTGGTCAAATATCGCGATGGCGAGGAACTGACCCCGGAAGAGCTCTGCGCCTTCCTGTTCGCGCATATTGCCGCGTTCAAAGTGCCGCAGCGCATCTGGACCTCGGCTGAGCCGTTGCCGCGACTGGGAACGGAGAAGATCGACAAGGTGAGTTTGCGCGAGACCTATCGCGCGCTGGCAAAGGCAGAGGCAGAGGCGACCTGATCGAGGTTGCGGGACACATGGTCATCACTAACAGTTTGCAACTGACATCGATGTAAATATCTTGCGCGAACCTTCGATCTGCGACAGTGTCGGCCCCATAAAAAGAGGGGCTGTTCGATGCGGAAATGGATGCTTGCGGCAACTGTGCTGGGCCTTGCCCATGGCCATGCGGCGGAGGCGCGCGCGCCACGGTTCGCAGCGACGGTCGTGCGCACGACATATGGCATTCCGCACGTCAGCGCGCGCGACTGGCGCGGGGCCGGTTATGGTGTCGGCTACGCCTATGCGCAGGACAATCTGTGCCTGCTCGCGGAACAGCTCGTCACCACCGCGGGCGAGCGATCGCGCTATTTTGGGCCGAAGGAAAGCGCTGATCTGGGGTCCGGCCGGATCGACAATCTTTCGTCCGATCTCTTTTTCCGGTCAGTGATCGACCTGCCGGCGCTGCGGCGCGGCCTGTCCCATCAGGAACCGGGGGCGGTGCAACTGCTGACCGGCTATATCGCCGGCTATAACCGGTGGCTACGCGACCTGGGCCCGGCCCGGGTGCCGGTGGCGTGTCGCGGCAAGCCGTGGGTGCGGCCGATGACGATGGACGACGCGCTGCGCGTGAACGACACGCTGATGCAGCTGACTTCGGTCGCGTTCGCGGCGGCGATCGTCGCTGCGCAGCCGCCAGGTGCGGCGCAGGCAGCCGCGATGACTACCAGTCCCGGGCCGTTCGGCCTGACGGATGTCGGGCGCAATGACTGGGGCAGCAATGGCTGGGTGTTCGGCGGCGATGTGACCAGCGACGGGCGCGGGTTGCTGGTCGGCAATCCGCATTTCCCATGGAATGGGCCGGGCCGTTTCTGGCAGATGCACGTCACCATCCCGGGTATTTACGACGCGATGGGCAGCGGGCTCGCCGGATCGCCCTTGCCGACCCTGGGGTTCAATCGCGACATCGCCTGGACCCATACCGTCACCGCGGCGCAGCACTTCACCTTGTTCGAGCTCAAGATCGACCCGGCCGATCCGACTGCCTATCTGGTCGATGGAAAGAGCGAGAAGATGGGTCGGCGGACGATCAGCGTCGCGATGCCCGACGGCACCGCGCCGGTCGAACGCACACTCTACACCACGCGGTTCGGCGCGCTGGTCGCGATGCCGGCGCTGGGCCTGAGCTGGTCGGCGAAGCGAGCATTCGCCTTTCGCGAGGCCAATCATGGCAACCAGCGCGCGCTCGGCACCTGGATGGCGATCGGGCGGGCGCACAGCGTCGGCGAGGTGCGCTCCGCGATCGAGCGCACGCTCGGCATTCCCTGGGTCAATACCCTGGTCGTCGATCGCAAGGGTGATGCGATGCATGCCGATGTGACGGCAGTGCCGAATGTATCGATCGCCAAGGCAAAGGACTGCGCGACACCCTTGTCTGCGCTGGTCGCGTCTCGCGTCGTGCTGCTCGACGGATCGCGCAGTGCGTGCGATTGGGACAAGACGCCCGGCACGCCGGTTGCCGGACTGTTGCCGGCGGGCCAGCAGGCAGTGTGGTTACGGCGCGATTATCTCGCCAACAGCAACGACAGCTACTGGCTGAGCAATCCGCACACGCCCTATGCGACGCTGTCGCCGATCCTTGGCCCGGCACAGACCGAACGGACGCTGCGCACGCGATCGGGCCTGATAGAGATCGAGCGCTGGCTGAACGGCGCGCCGGGCCGCAAGATCGACCGCGAGGCAGGCAAGGCGCTGATCCTTGCCAATCACAGCCTGGCGGCCGAACTGGTGATGGACCCGCTGCTTGCCCTGTGCGCCGGCAAGGCCGAGGTCGCCGCGGCCTGCGCCGCACTGAAGGGGTGGGAGCGCAAATTCGACCTCGACAGCCGCGGTGCCCACCTGTTCTCGACCTTCTGGCTGGCGGTGCAGGCGCAGCCCGGTCTCTGGGCGGTGAAGTTCGACCCGGTCGATCCGGTGCACACGCCGCGCGATCTGGTCACCAGCGGCGCGAGCGGGGCGAAGCTGATCGCGGCGTTGGCCGATGCGGCGGCGAAGCTGGGCAAGGACGGGATCGCGCTGGATGCGCGCTGGGGCGACGTCCAATATGCGCCGCGCGGGACGGAGCGTATCCCGATCCACGGCGCCGACGGGCTGCTCGGCGTGCTCAATGTGATCATCAACGAGCCGGCGCCGGGTGGTGTGAAGCCCAAGCACGGGTCGAGCTATATCCAGATCGTCGGTTTCGACGCGGCCGGCCCGATCGCCGATGCGGTGCTGACCTATTCGCAATCGACCGACCCGGCATCACCCTGGTACGCCGACCAGACCAGGCTTTATTCGCGCAAGGGATGGCACCGGCTGCCCTTCACGCCGGCGCAGATCGCGGCCGATGGCGGGGATCATCCAGTGCGGTTGCGTGAGTGAAGCGGTATCGGATTGTGATGGCGGCGAGAACGGCCTGAGGCGCTGACGGTCCAGCCATCGCTGTCCTCCCTTCCCACCTTCCACCGGCGGAGATAGAGCAGGCCGATGGCGCAGGGCGACACTCCGGCAAAGATCGATCGACGCACGCTGCTGATCGGCGGCGGGGCGGGTGTCGGGCTGATTGTCGCCTGGGCGGTCTGGCCGCGCAGCTATGCGCCCAATTTGACCCCGGCCAAGGGCGAGACGGTGTTCGGCGCCTGGCTGAAGATCGGGGTCGACGGCCATGTCACCGTCGCGGTGCCGCAGGCCGAACACGGCCAGGGCGTCTATACCACCCTGCCGCAGATCGTCGCCGACGAACTCGGCGCGGACTGGCGCACGGTCAGCGTGCAGCCGGCGCCGCTCAACCCGCTCTATGCCAATGCGCTCGCCGCAAGCGAATTGTTCGGCGGTGCCTTTGGCGCCTTGCCCGCGCCGCTTCGCGCCACCCATGCGCAGCGCAGTGCGCTGGTGCTGACCGGCGGATCGAGTTCAGTCCGGGCGTTCGAGGGTGAGCTGCGCGCGGCGGGTGCGGCGGCGCGGATCATGCTGTCCAAGGCGGCCGCCAAACGCTGGGGCGTAGACTGGCAATCGACCGGCACCGCAGCCGGCTTCGTCGTGCACGGCACCAAGAAATTGCGCTTTGCCGAACTCGTCGCCGAAGCGGCGCACCAGAAGATACCCAGTCCGATTCCCCTGCGCGGCGGCGACACCAATCGGCTCTACGGCCAGTCGCTGCCCCGGCTCGACGTACCTGCCAAGGTCGACGGCTCGGCCAATTTCGCCGGCGATATCCGCTTGCCGGACATGGTGTTCGCGGCGATCCGACAGGGGCCGATCGGTGATTCGAAGCTGATTCGCGTCGACCGGGCAGCCGCCGACAGGATCCGCGGCGTGCTCTCGGTCGTGACCAATGATGGCTGGGTCGCGGCGATCGCCAACAACTGGTGGGCGGCGAACAAGGCGCTTGACGCACTCAGCCCGCGTTTCGAAACCAGGGGGGCGATCATCAGCAGCGCGACGATCGACACCGCGCTCAACGCTGCGCTCGATGGTCCCGGCACGCGTATGGCGGCGCTCGGCGATCTCGGACCGGTGTTCAAGGGTGCCAATGTCGTGACCGCGCAATATCGCGCCGGGCTCGCGGTCCATGCCGCGATCGAGACGATGACTGCGACCGCACATTATCATGACGGCCGGCTCGAGCTGTGGCTGCCGACCCAGGCGCCGGGCCTGGCGCGCGGCGCGGCGGCGGCGGTTCTCGGCATTTCCGAGAATGACGTCGTTGTTCATCCGATGCTGATCGGCGGCTCGTTCGGCGCCAATCTCGAACATCAGGTCGCTGAACAGGCGGCATTGCTCGCCGAACGGATCAAACGACCGGTGCAACTGGTCTGGTCGCGCAGCGAGGACCTGCTGCACGATCGCTATCGCCCGCCCGCAGCGGCGCGGATGAGCGCCCGGCTTGGCCCCAACGGCCAGATTCTCGGCTGGCTGGCGAAGATCGCCGCGCCCTCGACCGGTCACGAGATCGCCGGTCGGCTGCTGTCGGGCGACACCACCGCCCGCGCACTGCTCGCGACGAGTGGCGGCGGCGACGCCTATGCGGTGGCGGGGGCCAGGCCATTCTACCGCCTGCCGGCCTATGCGATCGACCATCACCCGGCCGAGATCGGCGTGCCGACCGGGCATTGGCGCTCGGGCGCACACAGCTATACCGCGTTCTTCACCGAATGCTTTCTCGATGAGCTGGCGCATGTCGCCGGGACTGAGCCCCTGTCGTACCGCATCGGCATGCTCGGCGGAGATGCGCGGCTCGCGCGCTGCCTGTCGACCGCCGCGGCGCTCGGGGGTTGGGAGGGCGGCGTGCCGGGCAGCGGACAGGGGATCGCCTGCCACGCATTCCGCGGCTCCTATATCGCGGTGCTGGCAGAGGCGCATATCGGCGACGATCAGCGGCCCGTGGTCGACCGGCTGGTTGCGGCGGTCGATTGCGGGCGCCAGGTCAATCCCGATGTCGTGCTGCAGGCGATCGAAGGCGGGCTGATCTTCGGCATGGCGGCGGCGCTCGGTGGCGCGACCGAATTCACCGAGAATCTCGCCGATGCGCGCGGCTTTGGCGATCTGGCGCTGCCGCGGCTTGCGGACACGCCCGACATCACGATCGAGATGATCCGCAGCGAGGCCGACCCGGGCGGCGTCAGCGAGCTCGCCGTGCCGCCGGTCGCGCCGGCGATCGCCAATGCGCTGCAGGCCGCGACCGGATTCCGCATGCGCACCTTGCCGCTCAGGCCTGGAGACGCATGATCCTCCCCGTCGATCATCCCCCAGTCGCCGCGCGGAAGATCGGCGTGCTGCTGACAAATCTCGGCACGCCGGATGGGCCGGATGCGAAATCGGTCAAACGCTATCTGGCGGAATTCCTGTCGGACCGACGCGTGGTGGAGATTCCGCCGATCGCGTGGCAACCGATCCTGCGCGGCATCATTCTCAACACACGGCCGAAAAAATCGGCGCATGCCTATGGCCTGGTGTGGCGCGAGGACGGGTCGCCGCTCGCCGCGATCACCCGATTGCAAAGCGCGGCGTTGCAGGGGGTGTTCGGGCCGGACGTGGTGGTCGACTGGGCAATGCGCTACGGCAATCCATCGATCCCTGCGCGGCTCACGGCGCTGAAACAGGCCGGGTGCGACCGCATCCTGATCGCGCCGCTCTATCCACAATATTGCGCCGCGACGACCGCGACCGCCAACGACAAGGCTTTTGCCGCACTGGCGACGATGCGCTGGCAGCCGGCGATCCGAACCCTGCCACCCTATCATGACGACCCCGCCTATATCGATGCGCTGAAGCAGTCGGTCGAGGCGTCGCTCGCGCGTCTCGATTTCGAGCCTGAGGTGATCGTCGCCAGTTTTCACGGCATGCCCGAGCGTACGCTGGAACTCGGCGACCCCTATCATTGCCACTGCCAGAAGACCGCGCGCCTGCTCGGCGAAGCGCTCGGTCGCGATCTGGTGATCGCATTCCAGTCACGCTTCGGGCGTGCGAAGTGGCTCACGCCGGCAACTGACATCACGCTCGAGGCGCTGCCGGGCCAGGGCGTGAAGAAGGTTGCGATCCTCGCACCGGGGTTCTCCGCCGATTGCCTCGAGACGCTGGAAGAGCTGGCGATCCGCGGTCGCGACGGCTTCGAAAAAGCCGGCGGCACGCATTTCGCCTATCTGCCCTGCCTCAATGAAGGCGCCGTCGGCATCGAAATGCTTCGCACGCTGCTCGCACGAGAGCTTGAAGGCTGGAACATCACCGCCTAGCCTTTGTTCAACGGGAAAATCCAAGGAGAGAGTGTATGGCACGCGTCGCGATCGTTACCGGAGGCACGCGCGGGATTGGCGAGGCGATCAGCCTTGCGCTCAAGGAGATCGGCGTGACCGTCGCCGCCAATTATGCGGGCAATGACGAACGCGCGCGCGAGTTCAGCGATCGCACCGGGATCAAGGCCTATAAATGGGATGTCGGTGATTTCGACGCGACCCAGGCAGGCTGCGCGCAAGTCGCCGAGGAACTTGGCCCGATCGATATCGTCGTCAACAATGCCGGCATCACCCGCGACGGCACGATCCTGAAGATGAGCTATCAGGCTTGGAAAGAAGTGATCGACACCAATCTTGGCGGTTGCTTCAACATGGCCAAGGCGACCTTTCCCGGAATGCGTGACCGTAAATGGGGCCGAATCGTCAATATCGGATCGATCAACGGCCAGGCCGGGCAATATGGCCAGGTCAATTATGCCGCCGCGAAATCGGGCATCCATGGCTTCACGAAGGCGCTGGCACAGGAAGGCGCGCGCGCCGGCGTGACGGTCAATGCGATCGCGCCCGGCTATATCGACACCGACATGGTCGCGGCGGTTCCGGCTGACGTGCTGGAGAAGATCGTGGCGAAGATTCCGGTCGGCCGGCTCGGCCAGGCACATGAGATCGCTCGCGGCGTTGCGTTCCTGTGCTCCGAAGAGGGCGGGTTCGTGACCGGGTCGACGCTGAGCATCAATGGCGGGCAACATATGTACTGACGGGCGCAGGCGGCACTGCGTGCCGCCGATGCTCGCAGAGCGAGCAGCGCCCGGCACGGCCGGCGGGTGGCAGCGCCAACCCGTCCGACGGCGGCTTTGCCGCCGTCGCTGGCTAAAGCACGAAACTCCTTCCCCCGTTCGTTTCGAGCGCAGTCGAGAAACTGTGCGCAGCGCTCATGGTTTGTTTCTCGACTGCGCTCGAAACGAACGGGGGTAGAGTCCAGGTAGACCCGCGGCAAAGCCGCCGTCGGACGGGCCGCTGAAGCGCCCGCCGGCCGGTTTGGGCGCTGCGCTTTGCGCACCGCGCGGGCGTAGCCGCGCTTCACCCAAACACGAAGGGCCGGCTCCCTTCCGGGAACCGGCCCTCCACCCTCAGCTACGCTACACGAGGGCTACGCATACTACCGGGGAGCTATCAACGGCAGTAACGGGGGTTATCCGACTTATCGATCGCGCGGCCGGCAAGGGCGCCGGCGCCGGCGCCAAGTACTGCGCCAAGGGTCTTGTCGCCGCGGCGACCGACGATTTCGTGGCCGAGCAGGCCGCCGGCGATTGCGCCGACGATCGTGCCGCCGGTGCCATTGTCGCAGCGGTTGTTGCGATAGCGGCGATTGTCGCGGCGGTTGTCGTTATAATAACGGCGGTCGTCGCGGCGATAATCGCGATAGCCACGGTCGTCGTTCCGATCGTAACGATCGCTGTAACGGTCATAGCGATCATAGCGCTGAGCCGAAGCAGGGGTCGCGGAAACCAGTGCGGTGGTGCCCATGGCGAGCGCGACGGCGGCGAGGGTGAATTTCTTGAACATAGTCGATCTCCCGGTCTCGAATGTCGTGACGACGGGATTGTCTGATCGCCGTCGATGAATTGCTTCTAGGTGATTCGCTTTGAGCCCAGCCTGAATGCGTCCGTTATCGTTGGTTCATGTCGGGCCCGGACCGAATGCGCCAAAGCCACTGGCTGTTGCGCGGTTCGCGGCTATGAGGGCGCGTGCGCATCCTTCAGTCGATCCTGCTTGTACTGTTGCTGGTCCCGACCTGGACCGGGCCGAAACGTCTCGACCTGCTCGGCAGGGACGCGCGAATCGACGTGAAACGCGTGCGGCTCGACGCGGACGACCCTGCGCGGCGACGGGTCGGGCAACTGACCTGGCTTGGCGGTGTGCAATTGAGCAGCCCCGATCCGACCTTTGGCGGATTTTCGTCGATGCGCGTACAGGGCGATCGCTTCACGCTGCTTAGCGATGGCGGCAACATCGTCAGCTTCGCGCTGGACCGCTACGGGCGACTGAGCGACCCGCATTTTGCGGAGCTTCCCGATGGTCCGGGCAATGGCTGGCAGAAGAGAGACCGCGACAGCGAATCGCTGGTCGTGGATCCGGCGAGCGGCGATGTCTGGGTCGGGTTCGAGCGGGCCAATGCGATCTGGCGCTATGATTCGTCGCTGACTCGGGTGCGGGGACATGCCGCGCCGCCGGTCATGGCGCGGTGGGACGAGAATGGCGGCCCGGAGACGATGGTGCGGATGCCCGATGGCGGAATGATCGTCATCGCCGAAACGACCAAGTGGCGGCACCGTGCAGCCCGCAAGGCAGTCCGATTCGCCGGCGATCCGGTCGCGCACCCGAATCAGGGGTTTCAGTTCGGCTATCTGCCGCCCGCAGGCTATGATCCGAGCGACGCGACGCTGTTGCCCGACGGGCGCCTGCTGATCCTCAATCGCCGATTCGCCCTGCCCTTCAAATTCTCGGCGAAGCTCACGATTGTCGATCCGGCCCAGATCCGGCCCCGCGCGGTGGTGCGGGGCCGCGAGATCGCGACGCTCGCAGCGCCGCTGATCCATGACAATTTCGAAGGGATCGTGGCGACGCGCGAAGGGCGCGACACGATCGTCTGGATTGTCTCGGACGATAACCAGCTCGTGCTGGAACGTACGTTGCTGCTCAAATTCAGGCTGGAGCCGGGCGGCTGATCGAGCCGCGCTGCAGACGCGTTTAGCGGCACCGGCCCGCTCCCTCATCCGCCGCCAACAGACTTTGCTGTATGGATGGGCGGATGAGGGAGCGGGCCGGCGCCGCTTTGAAAATCGCCTTTTCGCGAATTTTCAAAGCGGCGCGTCGGCGCCCGGATCAGCAGCTCAGGCGGCGACCGCCGTGGAGAGCTTCTTGCGGACGTCGCGCTTCAGGCGGCGTGCACGCAGCGACAGCTTGTCGTCGGTCGTCTTGACCAGCCAGTTGTCGAGGCCGCCGACATGCTCCACCGAACGCAGACCATGGGTCGAGACACGCAGCTTCACGCTGGTGCCCAGTGCTTCCGACATCAAAGTCACATTCTGCAGATTCGGCAGAAAGGTACGCTTGGTCTTGTTGTTGGCGTGGGAAACATTGTTCCCTACCAGCCGGCCCTTGCCGGTCAGCTCGCAAATCCGCGACATGATCGTATCCTGAAGGTCAGGGCCATGACGGCCCGGTAATCCCATGAAGGCGGCGCGGATACCCGAGACAGGGCAGTGCGTCAACCGATTCAGACTTTGGCGTGCAACCAACGGTGCGGGTGCGACGTTTGGTTACGGTAACGATTCGATTGAGTCGATCCAGGAGAATGCCATGCGCGCGCTGTTGATCCTTATTGGCCTTGCCGCCCTTGTCGTCGTCGGCCTGATGTCGTTTGGCTTGCTGACGTTCAAAGGCACCCCGGGGTCGCTGCCCACGGTCAAGCTCGAAGGCGGTTCCGCGCCGAAGGTCAAGGCCGATATGGCGACGATCTCGGTTGGAACGGAGAACAAGACGATCGACGTGCCGACGGTCGGCACCACTCAGAAGACGATCACTGTCCCCACGGTGAAGATGGATACGCCGGCGAGCAACGCCGCCGCTCCGGCGAAATAACGCCACATGGTGCCGGCGGGCTGGTCCGGCCGGCACCGGGCGGGCATAGGGCATTCATGTTCCCGATGCCTGCCCCGATGCGCGCCGCGCTCGACGCTGCACTATCCGCCGCCGGCAATGACGAGGTCCCCGTCGGTGCAGCGGTCGTGCGCGCCGGGGAAATCATCGCGATTTCCGCCAATGCCCCGCGCACGCTTCACGATCCCACCGCCCATGCCGAGATCCGGGCGATTCGCGCGGCCGCCGCGCTGATCGGGTCGGATCGGCTGGAAGACTGTGATTTGTGGGTGACGCTGGAGCCATGCGCGATGTGCGCCGGGGCGATCGCCCATGCCCGGATCGCCCGGCTCTATTATGGTGCGGAAGATCCGAAGGGCGGAGCGGTCGCGCATGGCCCGCGCTTCTTCAGCCAGTCCACCTGCCATCACCGGCCCGAAATCTATGCGGGAATCGGCGAGGAAGAGGCAGCCGCACTGCTGAAGGATTTTTTCGCCGCGCGGCGTTAGCCACAAACATGTCCGTTCGCCCTGAGCCTGTCGAAGGGCCGCTTCCCGCAGGCGATGGCCTGTTGGGAGCGGCGGGGCTTCGACAAGCTCAGCTCGAACGGTAGTGGGGGAGGAGGCGCGGCTTACTTAGCGCAGATCGCTTTCGGGGATCGGCACGATCTTGATCTCTACCCGACGGTTGGCGGCGCGCCCTTCCTCGGTGTCGTTCGAAGCGATCGGCTGCGATTCGCCGAATCCGCGCGTGCCGATGCGTGCCGCCTGGACGCCGCGGGTGGTGAGATAATCGGCGACCGACACCGCACGCCGTTCCGACAGGCTCTGGTTGTACACGTCGCTACCGGTCGAATCGGTATGCCCGTACACATCGACATAGGTGCGATTATACTCGCCGAGTACCTGGCCGACCTGATCGAGCGTTTGCCGGAAGCTGGGCGCGACGGTTGCACTGTCGGTGGCGAAATTGATTCCCGAAGGAATGTTGAGGATCAGATCGTCGCCCTGGCGGATGACCCGGACATCGGTACCGGCGGTGCGGGCGCGCATCTCGCGCTCCTGCTTGTCCATATAGGCGCCGATGCCGGCACCGGCGAGGCCGCCGATGCCGGCGCCGAGGATCTTCTCGGTCCGGTCGTTGCGGCCGCCGACCAGGTCACCGAGCAGATACCCGCCCAGTGCGCCGCCGATGCCGCCGATCGCTGCCTTTGAAAGGCGCCGTTCGCCAGTCTCGGGGTCGGTGGTGCAGGCGCTGGTGGCGACCAGTGCGGCAAGCGTTGCGCCGAGCAACAACCTGGATTTGATCACGTAAATTCTCCCTTGAGGTCATCCCGAGCCATTAGAGCGAGCCATGGTTTCGAACGACCGAACGGTCGCAATAACTCGTCCTGTCGCGCGATTGTTCCGCATCCGATTTGAACGAAAGATGATCGCGCTGTTGTGAAGCAGACAGATTCGCGCCAAAGGAACAGGAGCGTCATGGCACCGCTTCCCCCTTTCCCTGGATCGACGTTGCGATCATCCTCGCGCTGGTCGCGTTGAACGGCGTTTTCGCGATGTCGGAACTGGCGATCGTCTCGTCGCGCAAGGCGCGGCTCGAGGCGATGGCGCGTACCGGCAAGCGCGGCGCTAGGTCGGCAATTCAGCTCGCCGCCGATCCCGGAAAATTCCTCTCCACGGTGCAGATCGGCATTACGCTGATCGGCATTCTCGCCGGCGCCTATTCCGGCGCCAGTCTCGGTGCACCGGTCGCAGCCCGGCTGCACTGGCTCGGCCTGTCGGACGACACGACCGCAACAATCGGCTTCGCGCTGGTCATCACCATCACCACCTATGCCTCGCTGATCATTGGCGAGCTGGTGCCCAAGCAGATCGCCCTTCGCGCGCCGGAGCCGATCGCGGCATTCATGGCGGCGCCGATGCGCTGGCTCGCCTGGGGAACCGCGCCGATCGTGTGGTTGCTCGATTCGACCAGCGCCTTGCTGTTCCGGCTGATGGGGCTGAAGCGCGAGACCGAGGATCATGTCACGGCGGAGGAACTCCATCTGATCGTCGCAGAGGCGTCAAAATCCGGCGTGATCGAGGAGCATGAACGCTCGATCATCTCGGGCGTGGTGCGGCTGGCCGATCGTCCGGTGCGCGAAGTGATGACGCCGCGCACCGATATCGACTGGATCGATGTCGGGCTCGACGCCGACGGCATCCGTGCTGCGCTGATGGAGGCATCGCACAGCCGTCTGCCGGTTGCCGAAGGGTCGGTCGATGCGGTGATCGGCGTGGTGCAGGCGCGCGACGTGGCGATCGCGCTGCTCAGCGGGGCGCCGCTCGACCTGCGCGCCTTGATGCGCCAGGCGCCGGTCGTGCTCGATCAGCTCGACGCGATGGATGCGCTGATCGCACTGCGCGAAGCCGAAGTACCGATGGCGCTGCTGCATGACGAATATGGCCATTTCGAAGGCATTGTGACGCCCGCCGACCTGCTCGCGGCGATCGCCGGCGAATTTGCGTCGGATACCGACCCCGACGACAGCCCTTCAGTGGTCGAGCGCGACGATGGATCGCTGCTTGTCGCGGGGCAGATGGCGGCCGATGCGCTGGCCGAACGGCTCGGCATCGACCTGCCCGAGGACCGCGATTATGCGACCGTCGCCGGCCTGGCGCTGGCGGTGTTCCGCCATTTGCCGGGCGAGGGCGAGAGCTTTGTCGAGCAGGGCTGGAAGTTCGAGGTGGTCGATCTCGACGGCCGCCGGATCGACAAGCTGCTGGTCAGCGCGGCGAAGCGCAGAGGCTGAAAATGGACGATGGTTTCGTCGCGCGTGTTTCGCGCTGGCGTGCCGGCCTGCTGGTGCTGGGCGCGCTCGGCTTCGTCGCCGCCGCCGTCTTCGTCATGCAGACCAAGGGGCTGACCGATCTCCGGGCGCTGATCACTGGCTGGCTGGGTGCTCTGTTTTTCGGGGCTTGTGCGCTGGTCGGCGCACGCCAGCTGTTCCGTACCGGTCCGGTGATGGAAATCGATGCGCGGGGCATTTTATGGCGGCGTTGGTCGGATGAGCGGATTCCCTGGTCTGCGATCGAACGCGCCGAAGCCATGAGCCTGGGGCGCCAGCGCTTCCTGGCGCTCTGGCTGCAGGATCCGGAACGGTATCGGTCGGCGCATGTGCTGGGCAGAGTCGCGGGGGCCAACAAGTCGATGGGGTTCGGCGACATTGCGCTCAGTGTTTCGGGGACCGACCGCAGCTTCGCGGATCTCGCCGCGGCTTTCGACCGCTATGCGCCGGATCGGCCCTAAAGCCTTGTCGGGTTGAACCGATCCACCTGACGGCGATTCAATGGAATTGCCTGATGCGGCAAGATGACGGTCGGACGAGGCACGGGTCGCACGCTCTCTTCCCGCTCTTTCACATGGCCGCGAAGCATCGGGCGTTTATCCCCCTGTTTCGATCGAAACGGCCCCTGTTATTGCCCCTGTTCTCTCCTGTTTTCATAACAGGGGCGAAGTCGGGCAAGGTATTGAATACAAACGCGTAATCCGGCGACCGAATCCAACATAACAGGGGCTGGAATTTAACGCCAAAAAAACAGGGGATAACAGGGGCGGGGGTGAGAGGCCGACGGGTCCTAGCCGCCGAGCTTGCCAAACTCCGCTTCATAGGCTGCACGGTCGCCGGCGGTCAGCAGCTTGGCCTGCTCGACCCAGCGGTCGCGGGCGATTCGGCCCTTGAACGTGCCGAGCTTCGCATCGAGCTCTTCGATTTCCGCCGGGCTCATCGCTGCAATCTGATCGACGCGAGTCACGCCCAGTTCGGCGAGTTGCGCGGCGAGTTTTGGTCCAAGCCCCTTGAGCTGGGTGATCGCGCCGGCAAGCACCGGTTCGACCGGCGAGTTCGCGACCATGTCGGCCGCGAGTGCCGCCGGGCTGGCATCGAACGCGGCGGCCGCGACGATCGGTTCGTCCGCGAGCGGCGGCGGGGGAGCAGGCGGTGCGACGGGAGGCGGCGCAACCGCTTCGGGCGCCACGACCGTCGCGGGAGGGGGCGATGCAACTGCTGCGGGCGATGCGGGCTGCGTGTCTGCCGCCTGGGCATCGATGGTCTTGCGATGCTCCTCGGTGACGGCCTGCGCCGCCACGCGGTCGCGCTTGCGCTTGATGCCCCACCAGATGCCGATGATCACGATCACCGCGAACACGGCGATGAGGATCAGTGGTACGATAGTGATCGTCGACTGGGCGGCCATGATTGATGCTCCGTTGCTCTTCGAACCGATGCTAACTCAGCCTTGCCGACAAAGCATCACCCGGCGATGCGCTGGATCTCGCGCCAGCCGATATCGCTGCGGCTGAAGCCGGTCGGAAAGTCGATTGCCGCAACACCGCGATAAGCGGCTGCCTTGGCAGACGCAGCGTCGATTCCGGTCCCGGTGACCGCCAGCACCCGTCCGCCCGATGCGACGAGCGTCTTGCCGTCGCGGCGTGTCCCGGCCTGGA
This sequence comes from Sphingomonas alpina, assembly GCF_014490665.1. Taxonomy (NCBI): domain Bacteria; kingdom Pseudomonadati; phylum Pseudomonadota; class Alphaproteobacteria; order Sphingomonadales; family Sphingomonadaceae; genus Sphingomonas; species Sphingomonas alpina. The sequence continues at coordinate 4,803,209 of NZ_CP061038.1, forward strand.
AGACCCGGGCACCGGTCGCTTCCGCCGCCTCGATGCCTGCGATCGCACCGCCGCTCTCGGGCGTACCGGGATAGCCATTGGCGGCCATCACCACGGTCAAGGCGGTGTCTTCAGCGAAGGCCGGCGCCGGATGGTCGGCCAGCGTTCCCTGCGCGGTCGCCAGCATCAGGTCGAGCAGATCGCCCTGGAAGCGCATCATCAGCACCTGGCATTCGGGATCGCCGAAGCGGACATTATATTCGATCAGCTTGGGCCCCGCGTCGGTCAGCATGAGCCCGGCATAGAGCACGCCCGAAAATGGCGTACCCATCGCCGCCATCGCCGCGATGGTCGGCGCGACGATCTCGTCGAGCGCGCGCTGTTCCAGCTGCGGCGTGAGCACCGGCGCCGGGCTATAGGCCCCCATGCCGCCGGTATTGGGACCGACATCGCCATCGCCGACGCGCTTGTGATCCTGCGCCGATCCGAACGGCACCATCGTCGTGCCGTCGGTCAGGACGAACAGGCTGACTTCCTCGCCTTCGAGAAACTCCTCGATCACGGCTTCGGCGCCCGATACCGAAAACAGGTCCGTGATCGCGCCTTCGGCTTCGTCGCGAGTCATCGCCACCGTCACGCCCTTGCCGGCGGCAAGGCCATCGGCCTTCACCACGACCGGAATGGCGAAATCGTCGAGCGCCGCCATCCCGCCCTGGCGTGAGGTGACCTTGGCATAGGCCGCGGTCGGGATATTGGCGCGGGAGCACAGATCCTTGGTGAAACCCTTCGATCCCTCCAACTGCGCCGCCGCTTTGTCCGGTCCGAACACTGGCAGGCCCATGGTACGGATATTGTCGGCAAGCCCGTCGACCAAAGGCGCTTCCGGCCCGATCACGACGAAGCCGATCGAATGGCGAATGCAGAAATCGATCACCGCGCGATGGTCGGCCGGGTCAAGCGCGACCAGCTCGGCATGCTCGGCGATGCCGGGATTTCCGGGCGCGGCATAGAGTTTCGTCAGCGTCGACGATTGCGCCAGCCGCCATGCCAGCGCATGTTCGCGGCCACCCGATCCAATCAACAGGACATTCATGGCCGACCCCTTTTCCGACTTACCCAAAACAGACATGGGGCGGCTCGTAGCCGAGGAGGTGGCAGGCGACAACGCCGCGCCGGTCAGCGTCGGTGAGCTGGCGATGAAGCTGAAGCGCGTGGTCGAGGGCGAGTTCGGCCATGTCCGGCTGCGCGGCGAGATTTCCGGGTACAAGCGCGTCGCCTCGGGCCATGCCTATCTCAGTCTCAAGGACGACAGCGCGGTCATCGACGGGGTGATCTGGAAGGGGCAGGTGTCGGGCCTCGCCTTTCAGCCGCAAGACGGGGTCGAGGTGATCGCCACCGGCCGGATCACCACCTATCCGGGCCGGTCGAAATACCAGATCATCATCGAGCGGATGGAACTGGCCGGCGAGGGCGCGCTGATGGCGCTGCTCGACAAGCTCAAGGCGAAGCTGGCGGGCGAGGGATTGTTCGACAGCGCGGCGAAAAAGCCGCTTCCGTTCCTGCCGCGCGTCATCGGCGTGATCACGTCGCCGACGGGCGCAGTGATCCGCGATATCCTTCACCGGCTCGAGGATCGTTGTCCGACCCATGTCATCGTCTGGCCGGTGAAGGTGCAGGGCGACGGCGCGGCGGGCGAGGTCGCTGCGGCGCTGCGTGGATTCGACGCGATCGCGCCGGGCGGCTCGGTACCGCGCCCCGACCTGGTGATCGTGGCGCGCGGTGGCGGGTCGATCGAGGATCTCTGGGCGTTCAACGAGGAAGTGGTGGTGCGCGCCATTGCCGCCTGCTCGATCCCGATCATCTCCGCGGTGGGCCATGAAACCGACACGACATTGGCCGATTTCGCGGCCGATCTTCGCGCCCCGACACCGACTGCTGCGGCGGAAATGGCGGTGCCGGTGCTTGCCGATCTGCGGCTGACGCTCGACGGTCATGGCCAGCGGATGGAACGGTGCGCGCGGCGCTATCATGAGCGCGGCCGGGAGCGGCTCGATGCGCTGGTTCGCGTCTTGCCGAAACGCGATGCGCTGCTCGGGCCGCAGCGGCAAAAGGCCGACGATATGGGTGCGCGGCTCGACCGTGGCCTGGAGCGGCGCGTGACGCTGGCGCGGGGCGCGCTCGACCGTGCCGGTGGGGCGTTGCGGCTGTCGGTACTCGAACGCCAGCTCGCCGGCGCGCGCGACCGGCTCGACCGGACCTGGCGGCTGGTCGAATCGCTCAATCCCGACCGGTTGCTCGATCGCGGCTATGTCCGCGTCTCGGCAAAATTGTCGGGCGCTGTGCTTGCGAGTGCGGCGGCTGCCAGGACGGCGGGGGCCGTCACGCTCCATTTCCGGGACGGAGAAGTCGACGCGCGGGTTGAGCGCGGCGGCGGCAAGGCATATGACAAGGGAAATGACGGACTGGGTACTCGGCCCAAGCCCGACCAGCCGACCCTGTTGTAACCGGACCCACGCACCATGTTGATGTCGAACACTGATCGCCCCGCGCGGCTCCATTATATGGCCAATGGCTTTCGTGTGCTGACCACCGGCGACCATGTCGTCTGTGCGGTGTCCGGCGCGCGTATCCCGCTCGAGGATCTGCGCTACTGGAGCGTCGCTGCGCAGGAAGCCTATGCGACTGCCGAGATCGCCACCGAAGCGATGAGCCCGCCCAGATGAACCGCGTGCGGCGCTGGACCATTGGGGCGGCCGCGCTGATGCTACTCGGAAGCTGCACCACGACGCCGGAGCACGTTCAGGCGCCGCCGCCATCTCCCCGGATGGACAAGCCCACGCCACAGCTGACTCGCGATCCAGGACCGGTGACCTTCAGTTATAGCGGTCCACGCATGCAGGGCGCCGCGGTGATCGGTATCGCGCCCGCCGGCACCAGCCTGCTGACCTTCAACGGCGCTCAGGTGCCGGTGACCGCCGATGGCCGGTTCCTGATCGCCTTCGACCGCGACGCCGGCCCCTCGGCAACGCTCGTCGCGACGCTGGAGGATGGCCGTCAGGTCGGCGATACGCTGGCCGTCGCCCCGCGCGCATGGCTGATCGAACGGCTCAATACCCTGCCCAGATTTCCCAAGCCCGAGCCGGAAATGGCGCGGCTGCGGCCGGCCGAGCTCGCGCAGATCGCTGCCGCGCGAAGGATCCGATCCGATTCGTCGGGGTGGCGCCAGACGTTTCTATGGCCGACGACCGGGCGTATCACCGGCATGTTCGGGTCGCAGCGCGTCTATCGGGGTGAGCCCGGGGCCTATCATTCGGGTACCGATGTCGCCAAGCCGACCGGCACGCCGGTGCTGGCGCCGGCCGACGGCGTGGTCATTCTTGCCGCCGATCATCCCTTCACCCTGGAGGGCAATCTGCTGATGATCGATCACGGCATGGAGCTGAACTCGGCGTTCCTCCATCTGTCGCGGATCGACGTTCGGGTCGGCGAACGCGTCCGTCGCGGCCAGGTGGTCGGCGCGGTCGGGATGAGCGGCCGCGCCACCGGCCCGCATCTCCACTGGGGTTTGAAGTGGCGCGACGCGCGGATCGACCCGCTGCTGCTTGCAGGGCCGATGCCGCGTGCTGAGTAGGGTGAGCTCGTCCTCCGCGTTCAGATAACGCGCTTGACCCGAACCCCCGGCGAGCCGCCGACCCGCAACATGTAGCTGCCAAGCGCTGCGCGCTTCACCACGACATCGAGGCCGGCCTTCGGAAGACGGTAGAACGGCTTGCTGTCGATCTGGCGCCATACCGAGCCATCGACCAGTCGTATCGTCCAGCCATTAATGTCTTCACTGGCCGATGCGATCTTGGATTCGATCTGCGCGACGGTGTCGTCTTCGTCATCACCCCCGAACAGCTTGATGCTTGGCAGGCTCAGTCCGAACAAAGTGCGCTTCGCCTGGCGCACCTGCTCCTTGTCGACGATGACGAGTTCCTTCGCCTTTTCGGCTGCGTCGAGCGCGGCGACTTCATTGTCGTAACAGGCCAAGCGGCTGGCAGAATCCTTGACTGCGCGGCAATCGACCAGTCGCTGAAAAGCCTGGGCACGGGCGGGGGGCTCCTTCTCTTTTGCCAGGGCCGGGCTGGCCGCGAGTCCGGTCAGCAGTGCGGCGTAAAACAGCTTCATCGTCTTTCTCCCCGGAAGTCATTCGGCCTTATCGTTCAATTCCCGGCATCCGCGCTATGTGGCAAGGACGCAACACTATTAAGTCAATTTGCTGCGCCGCAGGCAAATCCGTTTACAGCGCATTGCCGGAAAGGCACTCATCGCACCATCGCCCGATCTGACGAGAAAATCGCTCGCATATCGGGGACAGCCTCGCGGTCAGGGCCGCGGATGCGAAAGGAACAGGGACGTGAATAAATTTACAACCATCGCGAAGCTCAGGAACGGCGCCGCGCCGATCGTGCTGGGCCTGGCGTTGATCTCCGGGCCAGCCTTTGCTCAGGCAGCCGATCCGCAGGCCGCTGAACTTCCGGCGACTGCCACCGACACCAGCGCGCCGACGGACGACATCGTCGTTACCGGTTCGCGCATCCCGCAGCCGAACCTCGAAGGGCTCAGCCCCGTCACCATCGTCAGCAACCAGGACATCAAGCTCCAGGGCACGACGCGAATCGAGGACATGCTCAATTCGTTGCCGTCGGTCTATGCAAGCCAGTCCTCGACCGTTTCGAACGGTGCCGACGGCACGGCGTCGATCGATCTTCGCGGTTTGGGGACGAGCCGCACGCTCAGCCTGGTCAACGGCCGCCGCCTGCTTCCGGGTGACCCGAGCCCGACCAGCGGCTCTGCCGCCGATATCAACATCATTCCGGCATCGATCCTGAAGCGCGTCGAAGTGCTGACCGGCGGTGCATCCTCCACCTATGGCGCGGACGCGGTTGCGGGCGTCGTCAACTTCATTATCGACACCGACTTCACCGGTGTTCGGCTCGATGGCCAGTACAGCCTGTTTCAGCACAATAATCGCGACAAGTTCCTGACGCCGCTGCTGAACGATAAAATCAAGGCCGGCGTCGCTGGCTTCGATTATCCTCAAGGTAATGTCGCTGATGGCGGCACGATCGACGCCACGATTTCGATCGGCAGCAAATTTGCCGATGATCGCGGTCATGCGCTGGTTTATTTCGGCTACCGGAAGGTCAACGCGGTCTTGCAGTCCAGGCGCGACTATAGCGCCTGCGTCCTGCAGAACAGCCGAGCAGGCGTGCCGACCTGCGGCGGATCCGCCACCTCGGACAACGGCAATGCGGTCGTGTTTGCCGATCCTCGTGGGACCGGTATCACGTCGACGATCTACACTTTCGCGCCCGGCGGCGGATTTAATAATGCCACCAGCCTCTACAACTTCGCCCCGACTAATTATTATCAGCGGCCGGACGAGCGCTACACCGCTGGTCTGTTCGCCAATTATGAAATCAATGACTCGATCAAGCCTTACGTCGAGTTCATGTTCATGGACGATCGAACGGTCGCGCAGATCGCTCCTTCGGGCGATTTCGGTAATACCCAGACGATCAATTCGGACAATCCGCTGCTGTCAGCAGCCCAGCGCGCTATTGTCTTCACGCCTGGGAACATGATTAACGGGCTCTTCCCCGGAACCACCACACCGATACCGGTCGGGGCGTCGTATAACCCGAATCCGGGGCTTCCAGTTCTCAATTTCACCGATCCGGTGACTGGCGCGCAATATCAAAAGGCATTCTTTCAGCTGCTGCGCCGCAATGTTGAAGGCGGTCCCCGCCAATCGGACCTGCAGCACACCAATTTCCGTGGCGTGATCGGTACTAAGGGCGACCTGGACAAGGTCTGGTCCTACGATGCCTATTATCAATATGGGCGGTCGAACTATTCGCAGGTCTATTCGAACGAGTTCTCGGCCGTGCGTCTCGCCCGAGCACTTGATGTCGTATCCGGTCCTGGGGGTACGCCGATTTGTCGTTCCGCTCGCGACGGAACCGATCCGAATTGCGTACCCTATAATGTCTTTGGCGGCGCGGGTGCTGCGAGCCAGGCGTCGGTTGACTATTTGTCCGCGACCGGTTTCCAGAAGGGCCAGACGTCGGAGCAGATTGCGAGCGTTTCGGTCACCGGTTTGCTGGGCGACTATGGCCTCAAGACCCCTTGGACGAACGACGGAGTGGCGGTGAACTTCGGTGCCGAGTATCGCAAGGAGTCGCTTGAACTTCAGACTGACAACGCCTTCCAGACCGGTGATCTGACTGGTCAAGGTGGCGCGACGTTGCCGATTTCAGGGAATTTCCGCGTCCTGGAATTCTTTGGTGAGGCGCAGGTGCCGCTCGTCCATGACAGCTTCATCTACGATCTGTCGCTGAACGCGGGTTATCGCCGCTCATCGTACAAGACGAGCGCGGACCGGAGTTACGACACCGACACTTTCAAGGTCGGTCTGGAATTCGCGCCGATCCGCGGCGTTCGCTTCCGTGGCACCTACAATCGCGCTGCACGTGCGCCGAACATTCAGGAACTGTTCGCAACGCCGACGGTGGGTCTCAACGGCTCCACCGATCCCTGCTCTGGCCATCAGATCACGGCGGCGGAATTTGGCTGCCGTGCGCAGGGCCTCGTTGTCGGCCAGCAGACGGCCGGCAACCCATCAGGTCAGTATAATGGCCTGATCGGCGGCAACCCCGATCTGCGGCCCGAAATCGCGACCACCAAGACGGTCGGTATCGTGCTTCAGCCCACGTTCCTGCCTGGTTTCTCGCTGACGGTCGACTGGTTTGACATCAAGATCCGGGATACGATCGCACCGCCTGCTCAGGACGCTATCCTCAAGGATTGCGTACTCAACGCGACGGCGACCTTCACGCCATTGTCATGCTCCATGGTCAGGCGCGATGCAGCCGGGTCGCTCTGGCTGTCGACCAATGGTTATGTCGATAACATCCCGAACAATCTTGGTACCGCCAATACCCGTGGTATCGAAGTCAACTCGGCCTGGTCGACCGGCCTCGGCAACTTTGGCAATCTCAGCCTCAGCCTGACAGGCACCTATCTCGACAAATATGCGATCGATAATGGTGTCACCCAGCCCTATGACTGCGCCGGCCTTTATGGGCCGACCTGCAGCGCTGGCGGTACCGTCAGCAGCGGCGCGCCAATGCCCAAGTGGCGCCATAAGGCACGTGCCACTCTGACGCTGCCGGACGGCATCGGTCTCTCGCTGCAGTGGCGCTATGTCGGCAAGGTGAAGGCCGAAACGCTAGAGGCGAACCAGTCGCTCCACGGCGACTTCAACTTCGACCCGGGCCTGCACGTCAAGGCGGTCAACTATTTCGATCTGGCCACGACGTTCAACGTTGCCGACAAGTTCACCTTCCGCGTGGGTGCGAACAACATCTTCGACAAACAGCCGCCATACATCACCAGCGGCAATGGCGGTCGTGATGGTTCGAACCTGTGCCCGAGCGGTCCGTGCAACGGCAATACCTATCCCGCCACCTGGGATGCGCTGGGCCGCTACCTCTATGCGGGTGTAACGCTGGACTTCTAATATCGTCGGAAAATTTCGACTCTTCGGGCGGCTGGTCTTCGGATCAGCCGCCCTTTCTTTTCCCCGTTCTGCCCGGTGATGGCCGCTTTGGATTGCATCGAAGGGGCAGAGCGGTTCAAACTGCAAAGATGACGACTGCATCCATGCTAGACCCGCTCACCGTCGACGTTCTCAGGCGCGCAATGGGTGCCGCCCAGGGCGGAGACATGCCTCGCGCAATTCAACTGGCCGGGGATGCGCTGTTGCAAGGCGGCGACACGGTGGCCCTCAATGCGTTTCTCGGTATGGCGCGAGCTCGTATCGGCGATCCTGTCGGCGCAATCCGCCATTTGCGGGAAGCTCATCGCGGCCGGCCTGATGACGCCACGATCGCTTGCAACCTGATCTCCGCTTTGATCGACTCCGGCGAACTGGCTGGCGCACTCGATATCGCGACGCGCGAATTGTCCTTCTCGGATCCGACGTTGCGGATCGCGCGCTATCGCGGGTTTCTCGCCCAGTCACTTGAGAATTTCGCAGAAGCGGCCGAAGCCTATGAGTATGTGATCGCGCGCGCGCCGAATGATTTCGAGAGTTTCAATAACCTGGGCAATGCGAGATCGGCGTTGGGCGATTTCGACGGTAGTGTCGCCGCTCTTCAGCGAGCGGTTGAGCTCGACCCATCAGCTCCTCCCACACGCCTGAACCTCGCATCCGTACTTCGCGCGGCCGGTCGACCCGCGGAAGTCGAAAGCGTGCTGCGCACTGCTGCCAAGGATTTCCCGCAGGATGCCCGCTCTCTGCGTGAGCTCTATATCGAACTGAAACGTGACGGGCGGCAGGACGAGGCGTGGTGGGCAATCGAGGAGGCCGTCACGCGCGATCCCGACGATGCAGACCTGCAGCTCAAATATGGCGTCGAATGTGGATTGATCCAGCGGGTCGACGATGCGGAGCGCGCCTATCGCAAGGTCGTGGCTCTCGAGCCGCAGCAGATGGATGCCTATGCCGGTCTGGCAATCCAATACGAACACACCAATCGCGAGGAGGAATTCGCGCCGCTGATTGCGCTCGCCGAGGCGAATGGCGTGGACCGGGGCGCGCTCGAGTTCCTGCGGGCGATGGAGCATCGTCGGGCCGGGCGGTTTGAGGAGGGGCTCAAGAGCCTGACGATGGTGCCGCCCGAGTTCGAGCCGGAACGCAGCGCACATCTTCGTGGGACGCTATTGGATCGGCTCGGCCGGTCAGATGAGGCCTTCGCCGCGTTCGCCGAAACCAGTCGGTTGCACCAGGGAAACCCCGTCGATCCCATTTCCCGCGCCGCCGATTTTCGTGCGGAAATTCGTCAGGAGGTTGCCTTGCTCACACCGGCGTGGCGGACGAGCTGGTCTCGGGAAACGGTCGTGCCGGAGCGGCCGGATCCGGTTTTCCTCGTTGGCTTTCCGCGATCGGGTACGACGTTGCTCGACACGATCCTGATGGGTCATCCCGATACAGTCGTGCTGGAGGAAAAACCTCCATTGAGCCTGACCGATAAGGCGATTGGTGGGCTGGCGGCCATTCCGACGCTCGATGCGCTCGGCATCGCCGATGCACGCCGACATTACTTCGATGAGGTGAATAAAATTCAGGAGGTCGAAACATCAAGCCTCCTGATCGATAAATCGCCGCTCTTCCTGCATAAGGTACCGCTCATTCAGCGCCTTTTCCCGAATGCGCGATTCATTTTGGCGCTACGCCATCCATGCGACGTTCTCCTGAGTTGTTTCATGAGCAATTTTCGCCTGAATCCGGCGATGTCCAACTTTCTTCGGCTCGATGACGCAGCCGAGTTTTATGACCTGACGTTCCAGCATTGGGAAAGATCGCGTGCGTTGTTCCCGATCAATGTACATACGATTTTCTATGAGCGATTGATCGACGACGTCGAGGGGGAGGTTCGCCCGCTGTTCGATTTTCTCGGTCTGGAATGGCATGCCGATGCGCTCGACCATCAGCGTACCGCCAAGAAGCGCGGCTTGATCACGACCGCAAGCTATTCACAGGTAACGGAGCCGATCTACAAACGCGCCGCCGGTCGCTGGGAACGCTACCGGCCACATCTGGAGCTGATCCTGCCAGTGCTTGAGCCTTGGATAGCGAAGTTCGGTTATTCGCTTTGACCATGAGCTTGGCATCTCTTCTGGGGGAGGCTGATCGGGCTCTAGCCGCGCAGGACTTTACCCGAGCTCAGAAGCTGTTGCGCGAAGCGGCTCTGGCGCAGCCGGAGGATCTGTCGATCTTCTTGAAACTAGCCGGGGTCAGCCGTGCTATCGGCCAGTTCGGCGTCGCGCTCGATGCCGTGCATCGCGCACTCTCTCTCTCCCCACTGGATTTTACCGCGCTTCTCATGCGAGCCGGGCTATTGGATCGAGCGGGGGATCCAATGGCGGGGGAGGCTTGGGGCCATGCCCTTGCCCAGAAGCCGGATGGTCAGTTACCGCCGCAGATGGCCGCGGTACTTGCGGAGGGGGAGCGTCGGCACGCTGCCTGGCTCGATGCGCGCGAGCAGCGATTGGAAGCCGCGATGGCCGTTGCTGAGCAACAAGCGGATGACGAGGAGCGGAAACGCATCGCGCGTTTCAGGAGCAATGCGCTGCGCCGCACACGACATTTTCACAGTGAGCCGACCCATTTTCATTTTCCAGGTCTGGTTGAGCGCGAATTCCATCCCCGCACACTGTTCCCATGGCTGGCCGAGCTCGAAGCGGAAACCCGAATCATCGTTGCCGAGCTGGAAGCAGTCATGTCGGCCGAGCGCGCTGAGCTTGTGCCATACATCCAATACGCGGACCACCTTCCGCTTCAGCAATGGCGGCCCTTGAACCACAATGCCGATTGGACGGCCATTCACCTATGGAAGAACGGTCATAAGGTCGAGGCCAACTCCCGCCATTGTCCGCGCACTCTCGAACTGCTCGAACGACTTCCCCAGCCAGTGATACCGGGTGCCTCGCCCAATGCGATGTTTTCGCTGCTTGCGCCAAGGACCCAGATTCCACCGCATGTCGGCATCAACAATGGACGGCTGGTCTGCCATCTTCCGCTCGTTGTGCCGGCAGGCTGCTGGTTTCGTGTCGGTGCCGAACGGCGACACTGGCAGCGTGGAGAAGCCTTTATATTCGACGACACCATTGAGCATGAAGCGGCGAATCCAACCGATCAGCTTCGCATCGTCTTCATTTGCGATATTTGGCACCCCGATCTCAGCACTATCGAGCGTGAGGCGATCGCGGCGCTTATCGCTGCCGAAGACGGAGTATCGGCGGTTGGCCTGTGACTTTCGAGGTTCGGCTCGCATCGATTCTCAATGGTCGATTCAATAGAGACAGTCTCGCCGATCTGGCCGGGCTGGCACTTGATGCAGGTGAGGAAGAGCGCGCATTACCGTTGCTCGAACGGGCAGCGCGGGGTTCGATGGATGCCCGTTTATGGCAATGGACTGGCCTGTTGCAACGAGCGCTGGACCAGCACGAAGCTGCACTACAATCGTTTGGGCAAGCGGTCAGGCTGGCGCCTTCTGACGTCAGTATTGCCCGTGGCCATGCTCAGGTAACGTTCGAGGCGGGTCTCGATGCCATCGCTCTCTTTGAACGGGCGTGCCGCCTCGCTCCGATGGCGGGCGATATGGTCCTTGGCCTTGCCGCAGCGCGTATGGCCATGGGACGCGGCGAGGAAGCGGCCGCGGCTCTCGATACGATCCTCATTCGATCGCCAATGTGGATTGAGGGGCATACGCAGCTCGCGCAACTTCGCTCAATGCTGGGTCAGCCCCAGGCTGTGGAAACATCCTTGATGCGAGCGCTGGCGGCGCAGCCCGGCGAAAGCGCGCTGTGGTATGCTCTCTTTGACCTCCATCTGCGCCGTGAGGATTATGCGACCCTTGCCGACCGGGTGAACGCAGCGGAAAAAGCCGGACAAGCCGACCCGTTCTGCGCCGAGTACAGAGCAATTGCTGCGGCCGAACTCGGCGACGAAGAGCGTGCGGATACGTTGTTCGACGTCGCCTCTGCCATGGAATCAAAGCTTGCCATATGGCGAATTCGTCATCTGCTGCGAAGCGGACGGGCTGAATGGGCATCGCGGCTGATCGATAATGAACTGATGACGGAGCGCGCGACTGCCGTCTGGCCTTATGCCGCTGCAACGTGGCGCCTGACCGGAGACTCCCGGGGCGAATGGCTGGAAAACGACTCTCGGTTTGTGACGGTGATGGATCTTGAGCGGAATCTACCTCCGCTTGAACAGCTTGCTGCACTGCTGCGATCGCTGCATGTCGCAAAGGGGGAGTATCTGGATCAGTCAGTTCGTGGCGGGACCCAGACGGACGGGCCTTTGCTCAGTCGTATCGAGCCGATAATCCGTACCGCACGCGATGCCATAACGCAGGCTGTGACGCGTTATATTGCCCAACTTCCACCGCCCGATCCTTCGCACCCGCTCCTGGCTGGTCGTCGCGATCGCCGCGTGCGCTTTGCTGGCAGCTGGTCGGTTCGGCTCGCGGCAAGCGGGCACCATTCCAATCACGTCCATCCTCAGGGCTGGATCAGTTCGGCGCTCTATGTCTCGCTTCCCCGGCGCCAGCCGGATGAGTCTGCCCATGCTGGTTGGCTGGTGCTTGGCGAGCCTCCGGCGGCGCTTGGCCTTGATCTACCGCCGCGACGAATGATCGAACCCCGCGAGGGACAGCTGATATTATTCCCCTCCTGGATGTGGCACGGTACGCGACGCTTTGCGCAAGGGGAGAGACTGACCATCGCCTTCGACGTCGCGCCACCGCGTTAGGCCAGGGATCGGGGTTGTCGTTTCGAAAAGTCTGGGTTTTCACTTTCGTCTGTTATAGTTTCAAAGCAACTCTTCAGCCTTGAAAGGATAGAAAGTGAACCATGTCGCTCGGCGGGCCGTTTTTGGGTTGCTGGTCAGCTTCGCACTGACCACACCCGCGATGGCGAAGGAGGGCACGCCTTCAGATGCCAGGAAAAAGAATGATCCAAACGAGGTCGTCTGCCAGAAGGAAGAGGTACTCGGAAGCCGTCTTGCGGTGCGACGGGTCTGCAAGACGCGGAGCGAATGGGCCGCCCAACGTCAAAATGATCGTGCGATGGTCCAGCAAACTCAGGTCGGTTCGTGCCAGAGGCAAGCGGGCTGTTGAGCCTCTCGGATCACGAGAACTGCCGGGGCGATTTACGATCCCGGCAGTTCTCTCGTCCAGCACTCCCTGAGGCGCTCGCGCGACTGCGCTAGCCGATCGTCAACTCAAGTTTGCCATCGCCTTCATCGACCTTCACCGCCGCGCCGTCTTTCACCTCGCCGCGCAGGATCAGGTCGGCGAGCGGATCCTGCAGGTAACGCTGCACCGCCCGTTTCAATGGCCGCGCGCCATAGACCGGATCATAACCGACCCGGCCCAGCCAGGCGCGTGCCGCCTCGGTCAGATCCAGCGTCACCTTGCGGTCGGCGAGCAGCTTGCCGATCCGGCCGACCTGAATATCGACGATCGGTGCCATCTCGCTTTGGCCGAGGCGGTGGAACAAGATGATCTCATCGAGCCGGTTGAGGAATTCGGGGCGGAAATGCCCGCGCACGATTTCCATCACCTGCGGTTCGACATCGCTCACTGGCCGACCATCGGCCAGGTTGGTGAGATACTGGCTGCCCAAATTCGAGGTCAGGATGATCAGCGTGTTGGAGAAATCGACCGTACGGCCCTGCCCGTCGGTCAGCCGGCCATCGTCGAGCACCTGAAGCAGGATGTTGAATACATCGCCATGCGCCTTCTCGACTTCGTCGAACAAAATGACCTGATAAGGCCGACGGCGAACCGATTCGGTTAGAACGCCCCCTTCTTCATAACCAACATAGCCGGGAGGTGCGCCGATCAGCCGAGCGACTGCGTGCTTCTCCATGAACTCGCTCATGTCGATACGCACCATCGCCGAGGGATCGTCGAACAGGAATTCGGCGAGTGCCTTGGTCAGCTCGGTCTTGCCGACGCCGGTCGGGCCGAGGAACAGGAAGGAGCCAAGCGGACGGTTCGCCTCCTGCAGTCCGGCGCGCGCACGGCGCACTGCGGTCGAGACGGCATGGACCGCCTGTTGCTGGCCGATCACGCGCTTGCTGATCGCCTCTTCCATGCCGAGCAGTTTCGCCCGTTCGCCTTCGAGCATGCGGTCGACCGGAATGCCGGTCCAGCGGCTGACCACAGCGGCGATGTCGTCGGCGGTCACTTCCTCGCGCAGCATCGCGCCCTTGGTCGCGCCCGCGGCTTCGTCGAGCTGGCGCTGCAATTGCGGGATCGTGCCGTAGGACAGCTCGCCCGCCCTGGCGAGGTCGCCAGCGCGCTGTGCCTGTTCAAGTTCGAGCCGCGCCGCGTCGAGCTTTTCCTTGATCTTCGCCTCGGCCGAGATCTTGTCCTTCTCTGCCTGCCAGCGCGTGGTCAGTTCGGCCGATTGTTGCTCAAGATTGGCGAGTTCGCCTTCGAGCGCGGCAAGCCGGTCGCGCGACGCAGCGTCGCTCTCGCGCTTCAATGCCTCGCGTTCGATCTTGAGCTGGATGATGCGCCGGTCGAGCGTCTCGATCTCTTCCGGCTTGGATTCGACCTCCATGCGGATTCGGCTCGCCGCCTCGTCCATCAGGTCGATCGCCTTGTCGGGGAGGAAACGGTCGGTGATGTAGCGGTTGCCGAGCGTCGCCGAGGCGACGATCGCCGCATCGGTGATGCGCACGCCGTGATGCAGTTCGTATTTCTCCTTCAGCCCGCGCAGGATCGAGATCGTGTCCTCGACCGTCGGCTCGCCGACGAACACCGGCTGGAAGCGCCGCTGCAGTGCCGGGTCCTTTTCGACATGCTTGCGATATTCGTCGAGCGTGGTCGCGCCGACACAGTGCAGTTCGCCGCGCGCCAGTGCCGGCTTGATCATGTTCGATGCGTCCATCGCACCTTCGGATTTGCCCGCGCCTATCAGCGTGTGCATCTCGTCGATGAACAGCACAATGTCGCCCTCGGCCGACTTCACCTCGTCAAGTACGCCCTTGAGCCGTTCCTCGAACTCGCCGCGATATTTCGCGCCGGCGATCAGGCTGCCCATGTCGAGCGACATCAGGCGGCGGTCCTTCAGCGTATCGGGCACGTCACCATTGGCGATGCGCAGCGCAAGGCCTTCGGCGATTGCGGTCTTGCCGACGCCGGGTTCGCCGATCAGCACCGGGTTGTTCTTGGTGCGGCGTGCGAGGATCTGAATCGTGCGGCGGATTTCCTCGTCGCGCCCGATCACTGGGTCGAGCTTGCCGTCACGCGCAGCCTGAGTCAGGTCGCGGGCGAACTTCTTCAGCGCGTCAAAACGGTCCTCGGCGCCCGCGGAATCGGCGGTCCGCCCGCCGCGCACATTGTTGATCGCGGTGTTGAGCGCATCGGCGCGAACGCCCGCCGCCTGCAGCGCCTTGCCCGCCGCCGTGTTGAGCGACAGGGCCAGTGCGACCAGCAGCCGCTCGACCGTCACGAAGCTATCGCCCGCCTTGGCGGCGATTTGCTCGGCCTGGTCGAGCACGCGCACCGCGTCATTGTCGAGGCCCGGCGTCTGCTGCGCGCCACCGCCCGACACGGCAGGGATTTTCGACAAAGCGAGGTCAGTTTCGCTCACCGCGCGCTTCGCATCACCGCCCGCCGCCGTGATCAGCCCGGCGGCCATGCCCTGTTCGTCCTCAAGCAGTGCCTTGAGCAAATGCTCGGGTGCGATCCGCTGGTGGCTCATGCGGATCGCGACGGTTTGCGCCGATTGGAGGAAGCCTTTGGCGCGGTCGGTGAATTTCTCGAGGTTCATGTTGCTCCCATCTCCACTTGCTCGTGCGATATAGTGTTGCACTTATGCAACACAACCCGCCCGGCCGCAGCTTTGCCGTGATGATTGGAGCGTAACGCGCCGCGCGCCGCAAGGTGTCTCGAATACGCCATGAGACTGGCATCGAACTGTCATCACGCCTGCGTAATTGTGCAACGCACAACGCCTAGGCGGCGGGCGACGCGCAGTTGCGCGCCTCGTTCTGCCTAAGGGGATTTCATAATGCGTGTTCTCACCGCTTGCTTGCTCGCCGGCACTGCGCTCGGCTGGCCGCTTGCTGCTACTGCTGCCGTCAGTGACGATGTCGCCGCCGCGCCGGCTGCCCCCGCCGTCGACACCACCCTTGCAGAGCCGGACGCAAATGCCGCCGAGGGCGACATCATCGTCATCGGTCGCGGCGAGACCCGTCAGGTGCAGCGCCTTGGCCAGGATGACATTGCGATCCTGACGCCGGGTACCAGCCCGCTCAAAGCAATCCAGAAGCTGCCCGGCGTGAACTTCCAGTCCGCTGATCCCTTCGGCGCCTATGAATGGTCGCAGCGCGTGTCGATCCGCGGCTTCAATCAGAATCAGCTCGGCTTCACGCTTGACGGCATTCCGCTTGGCGACGGGACCTATGGCAATACCAACGGCCTGCATATCAGCCGCGCGATCAGCTCCGAGAATATCGGCGAGACACGGGTGTCGCAGGGGTCGGGTTCGATCGGGACTCAGGCGACCAACAATCTTGGCGGTACGATCGAATTCTTCTCGTCCGATCCGAAGCAGGATTTCGGCCTGTCGCTCGACGGCAGCTATGGCAGCAACAATACGGTCCACGCCTTTGGCCGGCTCGACACTGGCCAGCTCGGTGACAACGGGCCCAGCGCCTATGTGTCGTACAGCCATCTCGACACCGGCAAGTGGAAGGGCCGCGGCGCACAGCGCCAGAACCAGGTCAACGCCAAGGCTATCGCACCGATCACGCCCGACCTGCGCCTTGTGGGCACGTTCAACTATTCGGAGCGCCGCGAGGAAGATTATCAGGACATGTCGCTCGATATGATCAAGCGGCTTGGCTATCGCTGGGACAATATCACCGGCCAGTTTCCGCTCGCCGTGCGGGTCGCCGATGTCGCGAACAATATCGATAATGTGAACAACACGACCGGCGCACCGGGCGGCGACGGCCTGTCGGATATCACCGGGCTTGCTCCTTCCAACCCCGCCGCAGGGAAAGCTTTCCCTGCTCCATTCGGCTCCATTGACGACGCTTATTACGATGCGGCCGGCCTGCGGAACGACTATGTCGCCTCGCTTGGCATCGAGACCCGCAAGGACGCGAAGGTCCATGGCCAGTTCAAGGCCTATTATCACGACAATCGCGGCCAGGGCATCTGGTTCACGCCCTATGTCCCATCGCCCTCCGGCGTGCCGATTTCGGTGCGGACGACCGAATACAACATGCATCGCAAGGGCGTATTCGGCTCGCTCGGCACCGATCTGGGTGCGTTTGGCGACATCACCGTCGGCGGCTGGTACGAGCGCAACGACCTGCGTCAGGCACGCCGTTTCTACGGGCTCGACAGCCGGACCGTGCCGACGCGCAATGCGCTCGAGTTTCAGAACGGCGCGTTCGCGACGCAATGGGACCTGCGCTACAAGACCGATACCGTACAATATTATGTCGAGGACAAGATCCCGATCGGCGATCTGACCATCAATCTGGGCTGGAAGGGCTTCGACGTTCGCGGCAGCTCCGACGCGATCCTCGCCGGTCCGCTTGCGACCGGCAAGGTCAAGACCACCGACTGGTTCCAGCCGCATGCCGGCTTCACCTACAAGCTGGGCGAGCGCGCCGAATTGTTCGGCGGCTTCACTCAGGTGACCCGCGCGTTCGTCGCGGCGGCCACTAGCGGGCCGCTGGCCACCAGCCAGGCCGGCTTCAACAAGCTCGGCGATCTCAAGCCCGAATCGTCGGACACCTATGAACTCGGTGTGCGTGGACGTTCGGGCATCTTCACCGGGTCGCTCAGCACCTATTATATCAACTTCCGCAACCGCTTGCTGGCGTTCGCCAATGGCGCGGGGATCCTTGGCAATCCGGCGATCCTGCAGAATGTCGGCGGGGTGCGCTCCTATGGCATCGAAGCGACCGGCCAGGTCAAGCTGCCCGGCGGGTTCGGGGCGTTCGCATCCTATGCCTATAACAACTCGACCTATCGCAACGATGTCTTCAACGCCGATGGTTCGCTGGTCGGCGGCGTGGGGATCAAAGGCAAGACCGTGGTCGATGCGCCCAAGCACATCGCATCGGGAGAGCTGACCTATGACAGCAACCTGTTCTTCGGCCGGCTTGGCGCGAACTATATGAGCAAGCGCTATTTCTCCTACAGCAACGATCAGTCCGTTTCGGCGCGGGTGCTGTTCGACGCGACGGTCGGCGTGCGGCTGAAGGTCGCCGGCGACCGCCAGGTCGAACTGCAGGTCAACGGCGCCAACCTGCTCGACAAGGACTATATCGCGACGATCGGCTCGAACGGTTTCGTCCAGAAGGGCGACAGCCAGACGCTGCTGATCGGCGCACCGCGACAGGTGTTCGTGACGCTCAAGACCGGACTCTAAGGTCTGGCCTTCTCAACCCCTCCCGCGTCGGGAGGGGTTGAGAAGCACCCCGCCTGCTGTACCCTGCCCGCAACAAAAAAGCGGGGAGGGCGGCATGCGCAAAGTCTTGAAGCTCGGTGCGCTCGGTTTGGCCGCGCTGCTCGGCTTGGTCGCGATCGGGCTTGCCGTGTGGGAGCCGCTCCTTGCCGGAGCGCCCGCGCCGCCACCGCCGCACCGCTATGACAGCGTCATCGCGCGCGATGATTTCGGTGTCCCGCATATCTTCGGCAGGACCGATGCGGATGTCGCGTACGGCGTCGCCTATGCCCATGCCGAGGATGATTTCTCGACGCTGCAGGAAGCGGTCGCGATGTCGCGCGGGCGGCTCGGCGCGATGCTCGGCGCGGACGGCGCGAAGGTCGATTATGCGCTGCACCTGCTCGGCGCGCGCGCGACCGTGGATCGCGATTATGCGAAGCAGCCCGCTGATATCCGCGCCCTGCTCGATGGCTATGCGTCCGGGCTGAACCGCTACGCCGAGCGTCATCCCGACGAAGTGCGCCTGTCCCGGCTCTTCCCGGTCGATGGACGCGATATCGCCACCGGCTTCGTGCTGAGGACCCCGTTCTTCTTCGGGCTCGATCAGGTGCTGGGCGCCTTGTCGGGCGACATGCCATTGCCGAAGGAAAGCGCCGGGCCGACGCCGGATTCACCCGATCCCGCGACGATTCCGGCGGGGGCCTCGAGTGCCGGGGAGGAAAATTCGAATGGCTCGAACGCGTTCATCGTCGCACCCAAACGTTCGTCCGACGGCTTCACGCGCCTCGTGTCGAACTCGCATCAGCCCTGGCGCGGACCGGTTACCTGGTATGAGCTCGTGGTGCATTCCGGACAGGGCTGGAACTTCGCCGGAGCGACCTTTCCCGGCGTGCCGTTTCCCGTGCTCGGGCATAACGAGACGCTTGGATGGACCAATACGGTCAACCGGCCCGACCTGACCGATGTCTACAAGCTGGTGCTCGATTCGGCCGGCACCCAGTATCGCTTCGACGGGAAATGGCTGCCGCTGCAACGCACGCGGATATGGCTGCATGTGAAGGTCGGGCCGTTCGTGCTGCCGATCCCGAAGCTGGTGTACCGCGCGGTGCAGGGACCGGTCATCGTCAACAAGAACGGCGCGTTCGCAATGCGTTATGCAGGCGCCGACCAGGTGCGGATGATCGAGGAATATTACCGCCTGACCAAGGCGCGCGATTTCTCCGAATGGCAGAAGGCGTTGGCGATCCAGGGCGTGCCGGCGACCAATTTCCTGTATGGCGATGCCAAGGGGAACATCGCCTATTTCTACAATGCGAGCTTCCCCAACCGGAAGCCGGGCTTTGATTATGCCACCGTCCTGCCGGGCGATACGTCGCGCGACCTGATGGCGGGAACGGTGCCCTGGGATAAGGTGCCGCGCAACGTGAACCCGGCGTCGGGCTTTCTGATCAACGCCAACAACACGCCCTATCAGGCGGCGGGGGCGGGGTCCGAGATCCGCCCGAGCGATTACTCGCCGCTGCTCGGCATCGAAACCGACACGACCAATCGGGGTACGCGGGCGATCGAATTGATGGGGGCGGATGGATCGATCAGCCGCGCCGATCTGGAACGGATCAAGTTCGACACCGGCGTGAGCCGGCTCGGCTGGGCGGCGAAATGGTATGCCGACCTGGCGGCGGTCGATCCGAAGGGTGATCGCGCCATTGCCGACGCCAAGGCGCTGATGGTGAAATGGGACTGGAATTTCGACGGCAAGGGCCCGGCCGATGCGCTGGCCGCGATCCTGCTGCGCGCGGGGCAGAAATGGCATTATCGCCGCGCGCCGCGGCTCGATCCGCGCGTGGAACTGGGTACGGCCGCAGCCTATCTGACGACGCATTTCGGCCGGCTTGATCCGCCGCTCGGCACCGTGCTCCGGCTGCGCCAGGGCAAGGTCGATCTGCCGCTCGACGGCGCGCCCGATGTGCTGCGCGCCGCATCGACCTGGGACGAGGCGCCCGATGGGCGGCTGGTGGTCAACCATGGCGACAGCTTTGTGATGTTCATCGAATGGGACAAGGCAGGGCGCGTGCGCTCCGACTCGATCCAGCCCTATGGCGCGGCGACCACGCGGCCCAATTCGCCGCATTATGCCGATCAGGCGCCGTTGTTCGTGGCGCACAAGCTCAAACCGGTCCGCTTCGCGCCGGCATCGCTGCGCGGCCATGTCGAACGGGTCTATCGACCCTAACCGGATCGGATCGAAACGACGGGCCCTTGCGATTGCGCCGGATCGTTTGGGTGTTATAGTGTCACACAACGGTCTTAAGCCAAGGATTTTCTCCCCAATGACTGCCAAGATTCTCGCGCTTTCCGGCGTGGCGCTGTTCGCGCTCGCAACCCCCGCGCTCGCGGCTCCTCAGGCGGCGGCAATCGCCAAGCCCGCGCCGGTGGCGGATCTCGTCAAGCAAGTCGATATTCCGTACGAGGAATTCACGCTCAAGAACGGCTTACGCGTCATCATCCATACGGACCGCAAGGCGCCGGTCGTCGCGGTGTCGGTGTGGTATGATGTCGGGTCGAAGCACGAGCCCAAGGGCAAGACCGGCTTTGCCCATCTGTTCGAGCATCTGATGTTCAACGGCAGCGAGAATGCACCGGGCGACTTTTTCGAGCCGCTGAAACAGGTCGGCGCGACCGACTATAACGGCACCACCTGGTACGACCGGACCAATTATTTCGAGACCGTGCCGACCCCGGCGCTGGAACGCGCGCTGTTCCTGGAAAGCGACCGGATGGGCTATCTGCTCGGCGCGATCACTCAGCGCGTGCTCGATGTGCAGCGCGGTGTGGTGCAGAACGAAAAGCGCCAGGGCGACAACCAGCCCTATGGCCTGGTCGATTACGCCAAGACCGCGGCTCTGTTCTCCCCCGATCACCCTTACGGTCATGACACGATCGGCTCGATGGCCGATCTCGATGCCGCCAGCCTGGACGATGTGAAGAACTGGTTCCGCGACCATTATGGCGCGAGCAACGCGATCGTCGTGCTTGCCGGCGATGTCGACGTCGCGACTGCCAGGCCGCTGATCGAGAAGTATTTCGGCGCAATCCCGGCAGGTCAGAAGACCGTGCGCCCGGTGGCGCCCGTGCCGACCTTGTCCGCGCCCAAGGTCGAGGTGATGAAGGATCGCGTTGCCACGACGCGCATCATGCGCACCTGGGTCGTGCCCGGCCTCGACAGCAGTGATGCGACCGCGCTCGATGTCGCGGCCAGCGTGCTGGGCGGGCTTGCCAGCTCGCGGCTCGACAATGCGCTGGTGCGCAAGGAGAAGCTCGCGGTCGCGGTGACGGCGGGCAACCAGACCTTCGCTCAACTCGGCATGTTCGAAGTCAGTGCCGATGTCCGTCCCGGCGTCGATCCGGCGCTGGTCGCCAAGCGGCTCGACGAGATCATTGCCGATTTCATCAAGAACGGCCCGACCGCCGACGAGGTGCAGCGGGTCGCGACCGGCGAGGTCAGCGACCGCATCGAAGGGCTGGAATCGGTCGGCGGATTCGGGGGCAAGGCCGTCGCTCTGGCGCAGGGCGCGCTCTATTCGGACGACCCCGGTTTCTACAAGAAACAGCTTGCGACGCTGGCCGCCGAGACGCCGGCCAATGTGAAGGCCGTGACCGCGAAATGGCTGTCGCGTCCAGTCTATGCGCTGACGATCGAGCCCGGTGCGCGTGCAGCCTATGACGAAGCCAAGGCGGCCGAGGAAAAGCCTGACGTCGCCGAGGCCGCGCCGTTCAAGGGCACGCGCGGCGATATGCCGGCGGTCGGCACGATCGCCGATCTCGATTTCCCCAAGGTCGAGCGCGCCAAGCTTCGAAACGGCATCGAATTGATCTATGCGCAGCGCAATGCGGTGCCGATCACGCGCGCAGTGATCAGCTTCGACGCCGGCGTCGCGGCCGATCCCGCGACCAAGCTCGGCACCCAGCAACTGACCCTCGGCATGCTTGATGAGGGTACGACGACCAAGGATTCGATCGCGATCGCCGAAGCGCGCGAGCGGCTCGGTGCGGAGATCGGGACGGGCGCCAGCCTCGACCGGACCTATTTGTCGCTCTCGACGCCGAGCACCAATCTCGGCCCGTCGCTCGACCTGTTCGCCGATGTGACGCTCAACCCGGCATTTGCACCGGCTGAAGTGGCGCGGCTGAAGAACCAGCAGCTTGCCGGAATCGCGTCGGAGCTGACCAATCCCGGCGGCCTGGCCGGCCGCGCGCTGCCCAAGCTCATCTATGGTCCGGCCTCGCCCTATGCGAAGTCGGCGGGACGGGGCGATCCGGTCGCGGTCGCGGCGCTGACGCGCGCCGATCTGGTCGCGTTCCAGCATGCCTGGCTGCGCCCGGAAAAGGCCAAGATCTTCGTCGTCAGCGATCGTCCGCTCGCCGAGGTCAAGGCCGCGCTCGACCAGCGCTTCGGCAGCTGGAAGGGGGTCGGCGCACCCGGGGTCAAGGATTTCACCGCGGTGTCAGCGCCGTCGGCACCCAAGATACTGCTGATCGACCGCCCCGATTCGCCACAGTCGTTGATTCTCGGTGCCGCGCCCAACAGCCTCAAGGGCACGGCCGAGCTGTTGCCCGTGATCACCGCCAATGATGCGCTCGGCGGCAGCTTCCTGTCGCGGATCAACATGGACCTGCGTGAGGACAAGCATTGGACCTATGGCGCGTCGGGCAATTTCAGCCGTTCGCAAAATGCCGCACCTTATATTGTCTCGGCGCCGGTCCAGGCCGACAAGACCGGCGCGTCGATCGCGGCGATCCGCCAGCAGGTCGGTGACTTCCTGACCACCAAGGGGCTGACCAAGGCCGAGTTCGACCGCACGATCATCGGCAAGACTCGGGAGTTGGCCGGCAACTTCGAAACATCGGGCGATGTGCTCGGTGCGATGCAGACCAACGACCTCTACAAGCGCCCGGACGATTATTATGCGACCATCACGCAAAAATATCGTGCGCTGACTCAGGCCGAACTTGACGCTGCGGCACGCGCGACAATTGACCCCAAGAGCTTCATCTGGGTGGTGGTCGGCGATGCCAAGACGGTCCGCCCCCAGCTTGACAGCCTCGGGTTGCCGGTTGAGGTGGTGCCCGCCGCGTCCATTGCGGGCGCGAAGTGATCCGATACCAACCAGTTTCGAGTTGAGGGAGAGACGTAATGGCCGATGTCGATGGCACCTGGGATACCGTTGTAAAGTCGCCGCTTGGCGATCAGAAAGCCACGCTTGTCGTGAAGAGCGACGGCAATAGCTGGACCGGCAGCAATACTGGCGCGATGGGTTCGGTCGAAATCACCGATGGCGGTGTCGATGGCAACACCATCACCTGGAAGATGAGCATTGTCGTGCCGATGCCGATGACGCTTGATTGCAGCGCCACGGTCGATGGCGACACGATCACCGGCAATGTCGGCGCCGGCGCGTTCGGCAGCTTCCCGCTGACGGGAACGCGCGCCGCCTGATCGGGGGGCCTGATCGGCCGCCTGCTGACGTGAATGAAGGGCTCGCCACCGATGTGGCGGGCCCTTTTTTCATGGGCGCGTTTTCGATCCGGGCTGATCGACCGCCGTCATCGCTTTCGCGCCTGTTCGCCCCTGTTACCCCCTGTTTTCGACAGTGTATTTTCGCGCCCCTGTTATGTTGGATTTGACCGCCGGATTACGCGTTCATTTTCAGTAGCATGGCTGCGCCGGCCCCTGTTATGAAAACAGGGGCGGAACAGGGGCAATAACAGGGGCCGTCTCCATCAAAACAGGGGCGATGTCGCCCGACGCTTTGCAGCCATGTGAAAGAGCGGGACAAGAACGCCTGACCAGCGTCGTGTCCGACCGTCACAGTGCAGCACCCCGTAGTTTGATTGAATCGCCGTTGGGCGGAGGGCCCCCGGCCCCGGACTCTAATCGCGCAGGAGCCGCGTGACATGGCCCATCTTGCGGCCGGGGCGGGTTTCCTTGCCGTAGAGATGCAGATGTGCGCCCGGCTCGGCGAGGATTTCGGCCCAGCGATCGGCGTCGTGACCAATCAGATTGTCCATCACGACCTTCGGCGCGGTCAGGCCGGTATCGCCGAGCGGCAGGCCGCAGATCGCGCGGATATGATTTTCGAACTGCGAGCAATTGGCGCCTTCGATCGTCCAGTGCCCCGAATTATGCACGCGTGGCGCCATTTCGTTGAACACCGGGCCGTCCGTACCGGCGAAGAATTCGCAGGCCAGGATGCCGGCATAGCCGAGCGCCTCGGCGATGCGGCCGGCAAGCTCCGCCGCCTCGTCCCATTGCGCGGCGATCTCGGCCGGGGCGGGCAGGGTCGAGCGGTCGAGGACGCCATCCTTATGCTCGTTCCACGGCGGCGGGTAGCTGACGGTCGATCCATCGGGACTGCGAGCGAGCAGGATCGAGAATTCGTGGCTGAAGGTGACGAAGCCTTCGAGGATCGCGGGGCGCTGGCCGATCGCCTGCCAGGCCGCCTCGGCATCGCCCGGCGCGGCGATTCGCACCTGGCCCTTGCCGTCATAGCCGAGCCGCAGCGTCTTGAGGATCGCGGGGCAGCCGATCGTGTCGATCGCCGCCTTCAGCTCGTCGAGCGTCGCGACCGCCGCCCAGGGGGCGGTGCGACCGCCGATCGTCTCGACGAACGCCTTCTCGGTCGCGCGATCCTGCGCGATGCCGAGCGCGGCCGGGGCGGGATGGACCGGTACTTTGCCGGCAAGATATTCCACCGGTTCGAGCGCGATATTCTCGAACTCATAGGTCACCACGTCGCAGGCGGCGGCGAATTCGTCGAGCACGATGCGGCTGTGATAATCGGCGCGGGTGAAGCTCGACGCGGTCTGCGCCGCGACGCTTTCGGCATCGGGCGCGAGCACGCGGGTGTTATAGCCAAGCTGCGCGGCGGCGACCGCGAGCATCCGGCCGAGCTGGCCGCCGCCAAGGATGCCGATGGTGGAACCGGGGGGCAGGACGGTCATGCCGGGTCGGTCGCCACGCCATCGGTCTGCGCCGTACGCCATGCCTGAAGCCGTTCGCTCAGGGCGAGATCGCCGAGTGCGAGGATCGAGGCGGCGAGCAGGCCGGCATTGATCGCGCCCGCCTTGCCGATCGCCAGCGTGCCGACCGGGATTCCGCCGGGCATCTGAACGATCGAGTACAGGCTATCCATGCCCTTGAGCGCGGCGCTTTCGACCGGCACGCCGAGCACCGGCAGATGCGTCATCGACGCCGCCATGCCTGGCAGGTGTGCCGCGCCGCCGGCGCCGGCGATAATGACCTGCAGGCCGCGCCCGGCGGCGCTGGTCGCATAATCGTAGAGGCGTTTCGGAGTGCGGTGCGCGGACACGACCTTGGTTTCATGTGCCACGCCGAGCTGGGTGAGGATGTCGGCGGCATGGCGCATCGTCTCCCAATCGGACGTGCTACCCATGATGATGCCGATAAGTGGCGTATCCGCCATGTCCGTGCCCCGTCCCAAGGAAGGGCCTGACTAGCGGCGCGATCGGGGGAGGGCAACCGGGCAGGATATAGGATGTACCTCGCCCGTACCTGTTCGGTGCTTATCTCTTCGGTCGAAGGATCGGCATTAGTCGAATGATCGCTCCTTACCTTCGCGGGAACACAACCTCCTTGGTCGAATGGCGCGGACGGGTGGAGCTATCGCTCGCTCAGATAATAGCGGTCGGTTGCGCTCAGATCGGCATCGAGCTCGTACACGATCGGCTGGCCGGTCGGGATTTCCAGCGAGGTGATCTCGTCGTCGGGAATGTTCGACAGATGCTTCACCAGTGCGCGCAGCGAATTGCCATGCGCGGAGATCAATACGCGCTGCCCGGCCTTGAGCGCGGGGGCGATACGGCCCTCCCAATAGGGCAGGACGCGCGCGATCGTGTCCTTGAGGCTTTCGGTCGAGGGGATGGCGATGCCGGCATAGCGGCGGTCCTGCGACAGGTCGTATTCGCTCCCTGCTTCGAGCACCGGGGGCGGGATATCGAAGCTGCGGCGCCAGATATGGACCTGTTCGTCGCCGTGCAGCGCCGCGGTCTCTGCCTTGTTCAGGCCGGTCAGTCCGCCATAATGCCGCTCGTTGAGGCGCCAGTCCTTCTCGACCGGCAGCCAGAGCCGGCCCATCTCCTCGAGCGCGAGATTGAGCGTCTTGATCGCGCGGGTCTGCAGGCTGGTGAAGGTCTGGTCGAAATCCAGGCCCTTTTCCGCCATCAGCCGCCCCGCCGCGCGCGCTTCCTCCGCGCCCTTTTCGGTCACGTCGACGTCCCACCAGCCGGTGAAGCGGTTTTCGAGGTTCCACGACGACTGGCCGTGGCGGATCAGGACGAGAGTGGGCATGGCATTCCTTACAGACGTCACTCCGAACGCGGTTCAGCGTGACGGCGTCAATGGGTCAGAGCGTGTCGATCACCTCAGCGAGCACTTCGAGGCAGCTGTGCGCGAGCTTCTTGCTGCGCTCGGCCGACCAGCCGAATTCGACATCGGCGTTGGCATCGTGATCCTTGAACGGCATCTCCAGCGTCATGCTGAGCGCACCGAAGCGTTCAGCGACCTGGTTGGTCGACATGCTCAGATTGGCATGGCCCGGTGCGGCCTTGCCGTAACCGAGCTCGGTCTGGAAGTCCGGCGTGTTGACCGCGAGGCGGCGGCCGAAATCGTAGAATTTCTCGCCCAGCGCATCGGTCCAGGACGGGATACCTTCGAACCCGGCGATGAAGTTGGCGGCGATCGCTTCGTCGCCATGGACATCCATCGCGAAATCGACGCCGCTCGCGTCCATCGCATTGCGGACGCACAGCACTTCGGGGCTGCGCTCCAGCGAAGGCTCGTGCCATTCGCGATTCAGGTTCACGCCCACCGCATTGGTACGAAGATGACCGCGGAACGTCCCATCGGGATTCATGTTGGGCACGACATGGAAGGTCGCCTTGGACAGCAGCTCGGCGGTGACCGGGTCGGTCGTATCGGTCAACCGTTCCAGCGCGCCTTCCATCCACCATTCGGCCATCGATTCGCCGGGATGCTGGCGGGCATAGAGCCAGGCCTGTTTCGGCCCGCGCCCGATCGTGAGGCAATCGATCGCGCGGCCATCGATCGTGGTGCCGAGCTGGCGGTGCGTCATGCCCGGCTTGAGCGCCATGCGCGCGATCAGCGCATCGTGCTGTTCCATCGTATAGGGCGCGAAATAAGCGAACCAGACGAGATCGGTCTCGCCGGTCCAGTCGAATTCGAGCACGCCACCGGCATAGCGCGCTGGCGTCTGGCGCCAGGTCTCGCGGTCGGTCGAGACGCGCGCCTTATAGTCGGGCCAACCGAGCGGATATGCCGAATCGCCGGCATTGAGGATGCGGAAGCTGAGCTTGCGACCCTTGGCGCCGGCGACCCGGAAATAGAACCATTGGTAGAAATCGGACTGGTGATCGCGCACGATCTCCAGGTCGATTCGGTCCCCGTCAATGGCGACGATTTTGATGTTGCCGCCGTCAAAGGCGGCGTTGATGGCGATGCTGGCCGGGATCGGCGTTGGGGTCGAGCTCATTTGACCGTGATAGTGCGACCCGATTCTCCCGGAAAGCCCCGGAACAGCGCATTGGCCAATTTACCCGCCGCGACATTGGCCTGAGCATCGACCGCGCGTACGTCCGCGCCAGTCTGGGCGCGGCCTTCCCAGATCACGGTGCCGTCGCTGCGCCGGCGAATCTGCACCGACAATTCGGTCAGCACGATTTCGCGCGTCTTGGGTTTGCCGATCGGGAAGGAGATGCCGCCGCCCAGGCTGACCCCGCCGCCGCGATAGCCGCCGCTGCCGACCCCGCCGCCCAGGCCGATCGAGACCGGCGAGCGCGCCGGCCCGACATCCTGCGCGGTGCGGGCAAAGCCGACCACCGCGAGATATTGCGCGGTGGCGCCCTGTGGCGGCGTGGTGAAGCCGGCCTGGAGCAGTTCGGTTTCCACCGCCGCGGCATAGGTCTTGAATTCGATGCTGGCAGCACCGCCGCCGGCAAGCGGCTCGACCGCAAGCGATCCGTGCTCGAGCGGGGCGCCGAGATGGAAGCGGGTGACCTCAACCGGGCCGCTCGCCGTCGTCGTGGCACAAGCGCCCAGAGAGGATGCCGCCAGCGCGATCGCCAGTCCATATGCCACGTTCTTCATGTGCGAGCCTCTTTAAGCCGATTGTTGCATGTGTGTAACGCTTCACCGCCCCCTGCCGGTTCCCCCGGCAGTTTCCCGGCCGGTTCGCCTTGACTTGGGCGGCAGCCGACTATAGGCGCTCACGTCTTTCCGGCACCACCAGAATCGAAGAAGTTTCGACATGAAGATTCGCAATTCCCTGAAGTCCCTCAAGGACCGTCATCGCGACAACCGCGTGATCCGTCGTCGCGGGCGCACTTACGTCATCAACAAGACGAATCGCCGCTTCAAGGCCCGCCAGGGCTAATTGTCGAGCGGACCGGCCGCCGTCGTCTTCGACGTCGGTAACGTCCTTTATGATTGGGATCCGCGGGTCCCTTACGGGCGCCTGATCAAGGATGATCGGGCGCTCGATGCATTCCTGCGCGATGTCGCGACCAAGGAATGGCATTTCCAGCACGACGCCGGCCGTCCCTTTGCGGAGACATCGGCGGAGTTGAGCGCGCAACATCCCCATTATGCCGACATGATCGCGCTATGGGGGCCGCATTTTCACGAGCAGATCCCGCACATGCTGCCGGGCATGCAGGCGCTGGTCGAGGAGCTCGATGCGGTCGGCGTGCCATTGTATGCGATCACCAATTTCTCGGGTGAGTTCTGGCCGCCGTTCCGCGACCGCGAGGCGGCGATCTTCGACCGGTTCCGCGACATCGTCGTGTCGGGCGACGAGAAGCTGACCAAGCCCGACGCGGCGATCTACCATCTCGCGCTGGAGCGATTCGGGTTACGCCCCGATCACGCCGTGTTTGTCGATGATCGCGAAGAAAATATCGTCGGCGCGCAGAATGTCGGGATGATCGGCCTGCTGTTCACCGACGCGGTGACCTTGCGGAACGATCTGGTGGGGCTCGGCCTGCTCGCCTGACCTAATCCTCCCCGAAACGGGAAGGATTAGTCGGTATAGCCCTTCAGCTCGTCCCCGATGATGCGCACCACGTGCAGCACATTGGTCGATCCGGGTGTGCGGAACGGCACGCCGGCGATCACGATCACGCGGTCGCCCGCCTTGGCGATATTGTGACGCAGCGCCATGCGCTTGGCCTTGGCCACCATGTCCTCGAACGATTCGACGTCGCGGGTGTGCACCGCATGGGTGCCCCATAACAGGCCGAGCCGCCGTGCCGTGTCGATCTTCGGCGTGAGCACCATCAGCGGCACCGAAGGCCGCTCGCGCGCGACGCGCCGGGCGGTCGAGCCCGACGTCGTGAAGCAGATGATCGCCGCCACGCCAACCGTCGCGGCGATGTTCTTTGCTGCCTCGGCCAGCGCATCGGCGGTGGTCGGGTCGGGCCGGGTGACGGTGAAATGGATCCGGTCGCCATGCATCGGATCGCCTTCGACCGCGACGCCGATCGAATTCATCATCGCGACCGATTCGACCGGCCAGGCACCGGCGGCGCTTTCCGCCGACAGCATGATCGCATCGGCGCCGTCATAGATTGCGGTCGCCACATCGGACACTTCGGCGCGGGTCGGCGAGGGCGAGGTGATCATCGATTCGAGCATCTGAGTCGCGACCACCACCGGCCGGCCGAGCCGCCGCGATACTTCGACGATTCGCTTCTGCAGCGGCGGGACCGATTCGGGCGGCAATTCGACGCCGAGATCGCCGCGGGCGACCATCACGCCATCACATTGCTCGACAATTTCCTCGAGACGGTCGATCGCCGAGGGCTTCTCGATCTTGGCGAGCAGCGCCGCCCGGCCCTGAATGAGCAGCCGTGCCTCGGCCAGATCCTCGGGCCGCTGGA
Organism: Sphingomonas alpina; assembly: GCF_014490665.1. Classification (NCBI taxonomy): domain Bacteria; kingdom Pseudomonadati; phylum Pseudomonadota; class Alphaproteobacteria; order Sphingomonadales; family Sphingomonadaceae; genus Sphingomonas; species Sphingomonas alpina. The sequence continues at coordinate 4,833,206 of NZ_CP061038.1, forward strand.
CGAAGCTGAGCGCGATCCAGTCGACCCCCTGGTCGATCGCAAAGGCCAGGTCGCTGCGGTCCTTCGGGGTCAGCGCCGCCATCGGCACGACCACGTCCGGCACGTTCAGCCCCTTGTTGTTGGACAGCGTGCCGCCGACCTCGACCCGGGTGATGATCTGGTCGGGATCATGTTCGGTCACGCGCAGCACCAGCTTGCCATCGTCGAGCAGCAGCCGGGCGCCGGGCTCGATCGCGGCGAAAATTTCCTTGTGCGGCAATTCGACGCGAGTCGCATCGCCCGGCGTCTTGTCGCGGTCGAGCGTGAACATCGCGCCCTTGACCAGTTCGGTGCGCCCGCCCTCGAACTTGCCGACGCGCAGCTTCGGGCCCTGGAGATCGGCGAGGATCGTGGTCGGGCGGCCATATTTCTTTTCGAGGCTGCGGATCGACTTGATCACCGCGATCTTCGATTCCTGATCGCCGTGACTCATATTGATGCGAAACGCGTCGGCCCCGGCCTCGAACAGCTTGCCGATCATCTCGACGCTGTTGCTGGCGGGACCGAGCGTCGCGAGGACGCGCACCTTGCGCGAACGGGGGCTGATGGCCTTGGTCATTGCTTCGCGTCCTCGGGGCTTTGCGGGCCTTGGCTCTAAAGCCTATCTCCGCCCGATCAACCGGGAGAATGATAATGTCGCAAACTAAACAGATCGACGATGCCGCGGCTGCCGTAGCGTTCCGGCGGCTTGTCGCGCATCTGCGTCACCGCGACGATGCGCAGAATGTCGACCTGATGGGCCTGGCCGGATTCTGCCGCAACTGCCTGTCCGACTGGGTCGAGGAAGCCAGCGAAGGACGGCTGAGCAAGGACGAGGCACGCGAAGCGATCTACGGCATGCCCTATGCGCAGTGGAAGGCCGAGCATCAAGCCGAGGCGACGCCCGAGCAGCTTGAACGGATGCGGCTCAGCGTCGCAAAAAATGCCGGCCAGTAGAGTTGATTGCGCGCCAAACCCGGTTAGGGCTGACCCTCAGGGCCGATCGATACGGTCCGGACAATCAAGGGGTCAGGGGATGACAATGCACAGGATGCTGGTTTCGACGATCGCCCTCGCGATGGGCCTGGCGACTATGGCGCAGGCGCAGACCGCACAGCCGGCATCCCCGGCGCCCAGAACGATCTTCATCCATGCCGGTCATGTCATCGACCGTCCCGGCCAGCCGTCGCGCGGTGCGACCACCATCGTGGTGCGCGACGGCAAGGTGGTCGAGTTGCGCGACGGCTTTGCCGCGCCGGATGCGGACGCCAGCGTGATCGACCTCAAGGATCGCTACGTCCTGCCCGGGCTGATCGACATGCACGTACATCTGTGGGGCATTGGCGGCGACCCGATGCGCGCACGGCTCGGCGAACTCAATCGCGACGACAGCGATGATCTGATCGAGGCCGAGAAGAATATGCGCGTCACGCTGGAAGCCGGCTTCACCACCGTGCGCGACCTGGGCGGCAATCCGCGTGGCATCCGTGCGCTGCGCGACGGAGTCGAGGCCGGTGCGGTGGCCGGGCCGACGATCGTCAATGCCGGGCAGATGATCTCCGTCACCGGCGGGCATGGCGATGGCAGCAACGGGCTGGCCGAAGAATTCGCCGACGCGGTCCATGCGCATCAGATCAATACCTGTGACGGCCCCGACGATTGCCGCCGCGCGGTGCGCGCGCAGATTTCGCTCGGCGCGCAGGTGATCAAGTTCGCCGCGACCGGCGGCGTCCTGTCGAATGTCGCAGGCGGACTCGGGCGGCAGATGACACCCGAGGAGATGAAGGCGATCGTCGACACGGCACACGCGTTCGGCCGCAAGGCCACCGCGCATTCCCATGCTCGCGAAGGGACCGAGGCCGCGCTTGAGGCGGGAGTCGATTCGATCGAGCATGGCACTTTCATCGAAGACTCGACGATCCGGCTGTTCAAGCAGCACAATGCCTGGCTGGTCCCGACGATGATCGCGCCGATCTCGGCATTGGCGCAGGCGCGGGGCGGGCAATTGCCGCCCGCGACGATCGCCAAGGCTGAGGCGGCGGCCGCCGCTGCCGCGGCAAGCCACCGGCGCGCCTTTGCCGCCGGGGTGAAGGTCGCGTTCGGCACCGATACCGGCGTGTCACGGCACGGCGAGAATGCGAAGGAATTCGCGCTGATGGTCAAGGCCGGTCTGACGCCCGCCGCGGCGATCCGCGCTGCGACGATCGATGCCGCCGATCTGCTCGGGCGCAAGGACACGCTCGGATCGCTCGAACCGGGCAAGTTCGCCGACATCATCGCGGTGACTGAGGATCCACTGGGCGATGTGACCCGGCTGGAACAGGTCGATTTCGTCATGCGGCACGGTGTCGCGGTCAAGGTCGGTGGCGTTCGCCAGGCTTTTCCACCGAATTGATCGCAGGGCCGGTTGAGCCGCGCCCGGCGATGGCTTAGAGGCCCCGCCTCAAATCATTTCATCCTACCGGAGCATTCCCACTCATGAGCGACATTATCGCCGCCGACCAGCTACGCCTTCTGATCGAACGTATCGAGCGCCTCGAAGAAGAGAAAAAGGGCATCGCCGACGACATCAAGGATGTTTACGGCGAAGCCAAGTCGACCGGTTACGACACCAAGACGATGCGCCAGATCGTCCGCCTGCGCCGCATGGAGAAGCACCATCGCGACGAGGCCGAGGCGCTGCTCGAGACCTACAAGGTCGCGCTCGGTCTGGTATAAGGCGGCCCATAGACCGGAACGCAGCATCAGGGAGCGCCGATCATGATCCTTACCACCACCAGCCTGCTCGATGGCAAGACCGTGACTCGCTATCACGGCATCGTATCGGCTGAGGTCATTGTCGGCGCCAATGTGTTTCGCGATCTGTTCGCCGGCGTGCGCGATTTCGTCGGCGGGCGATCGGGCGCCTATGAAAAGCCGTTGCGTTCCTCGCGTGAAACGGCGTTCCAGGAACTGGAAGCGGAGGCGCGCGACAAGGGCGCCAATGCGATCATCGGCATCGATGTCGATTATCAGGTGATCGGCAAGTCGGGATCGATGCTGATGGTGTCGGTGACCGGCACCGCGGTGACCGTCAGCGACGCCTGACCCTGTTGCCCGACCAAAGGCCTGACTTGTCGAGCCCCGACTTGTCGAGCAAGGCTGTTTTCCACTAGTCCGTGAGGACATTCAGCGCGGCCGTGACCCGGAAACGGCCCGAACGACGATCAGGACGACCATGGCAGGCCATTCCAAGTTCAAGAACATCATGCACCGCAAGGGTGCGCAGGATAAGAAGCGCAGCTCGCTTTTCTCCAAGCTGAGCCGCGAAATCACCGTTGCGGCGAAGATGGGTCTGCCCGATCCGGACATGAACCCGCGCCTGCGCATGGCGGTCAACGCGGCCAAGGCGGCGTCGCTGCCCAAGGACAATATCCAGCGCTCGATCGACAAGGCGAGCCGCAGCGATGCCGAGACCTATGAAGAGATCCGCTACGAAGGCTTCGGCCCCGGCGGCGTGTCGCTGATCATCGAGGCGCTGACCGACAATCGCAACCGCACCGCGACCAATGTGCGCACCGCGGTGGCGAAGAATGGCGGCAATCTCGGTGCTTCGGGATCGGTCAGCCATGGCTTCGACCGCATGGGCCTGATCAATTATCCGGCCGGCGCGGGCGATGCCGACACGGTGTTCGAGGCGGCGCTCGAAGCGGGCGCCGAGGATGTGTCGTCGACCGAGGACGGCCATGAGATCTGGACCGCCAACGATTCGCTGCACGAGGTGGTGAAAGCGATCACTCCGGTGCTCGGCGAACCGGAAGGCGCCAAGCTCGCCTGGCGGCCGCAGACCATGGTCGAGGTCGGGGAGGGCGATGCCGGCCTGCTGTTCAAGCTGATCGACACGCTCGACGACGACGACGATGTGCAGACGGTGTGGGGCAATTACGAAGTCTCCGACGAGGTGATGGAGAAGCTGGGTTAATCAGCCGAAGGAGAAGGGACGACGATGCGCGCGCTTCATGTGACCCTGCTCCTCGTTCCCTTCCTGCTGTCGGGTGCGGTTGCCCCGCCCCTCCGGTCGCAGAACGCGCCGGTGGCGAAAGCCAGTGCGCCGCGGCTGAGACGATTCTCTATTCCTGCCGCTTCCCACGAGCAGTCGGCAGTGTTTGCGCATCGAAAACCGCCGTTCATTATCGCTACGGACCGGCGAACCGTCCGGCGATCGATCTCGCGACCGACGGGAAATGGAGCAACATCCATCTCGGCACCATCACCGGTGGCGGCGGGGGGGCGCCAGGACAGCATCCGCTTCACCGCGGGGCGCTATCATTACATCGTCTTCAAGGGGGTGGGCGGCCAATATACCGAGACGCCGGGCAAGACATGGTCGGGGATTCATGTGAGCCTCGACGGCAAGGACGTGTCGACGCTACAATGCCCCGGCACTGCGACGGTCGCCGGTGACTGGGCCGATTCGATCTATGCCGCCGCGCCGGCGCCAGTGCGCAGCGGGCAGACGCTTGAGGACGAGGATCCGCGATTCCTGATGTGGTTCTGATCGTGCCGGCACGGCGCACGCCATGATCATTCTCGGCCTCGACCCCGGGCTCGGTACGACCGGCTGGGGCGTGATTCGCGCCGAGGGTAATCGCTTGTCGCATCTCGCCAATGGCAGGCTGAAGACCGACAGCGCCGCGTCGCTGCCGCGCCGGCTCGCGCATCTCGATGCGCTGATCTCCGCGCTGATCGCGGACCATGCGCCCGACGGCGCTGCGGCCGAGGAAGTGTTCGTCAACGCCAACCCGCAATCGACCCTGAAGCTCGCCCATGCGCGCGGCGTCGTGTTGTGCGCGGCGGCGCGCGGCGGCATCGAGGTCGGCGAATATGCTCCGCGCCTGGTCAAGAAGGCGGTGGTCGGCACCGGCACCGCCGAAAAGGCGCAGGTCCATGCGATGGTCGGCCGGTTGCTGCCCGGTGTGAAGATCGATGGCCCCGACGCCGCCGATGCGCTCGCGGTGGCGATCTGCCACGCGCATCATCTGGCGTCGGCGCGGCGTATTCCTGACCCGTCAAAATAAGCCTCGTCACTCCCGCGAATGCGGGAGTCCCGCTTCCTTTCCCGCCCGCAAAAGAACAAGAAGCGGAATCCCCGCTTTCGCGGGGATGACGGGGAGCGCAAAATCAACCTATGGTTGAATCATGATCGCGCATCTCAAGGGCCGCCTCGACGCAACCGGTATCGACCATGCGGTGATCGATGTCGGCGGTGTCGGCTATCTGGTCGGCGCGTCGGCCCGGACGCTGGCCAGTATCGGCCCGGTCGGCGAGGCGGTGATGCTCCACACCGAAATGCTCGTCGCGGAGGATTTCATCCGCCTGGTCGGCTTCGCGACCGCAAGCGAGCGCGACTGGTTCCGCTTGCTGACCGGCGTTCAGGGCGTCGGTGCGAGGGTCGCGCTGGCGATCCTCTCCGCACTCGATGCGGCTGATCTGAGCCGCGCCATCGCCGCGCAGGACAAGGCGATGGTCGCGCGCGCCAACGGTGTGGGGCCCAAGCTCGCCGAACGCATCGTGCGCGAATTGAAGGACAAGATCGGCGGCGTCGCGATCGGCGGCGTCTCCCCGATCGTGCCGAGCGGGGCGGGCGCGGATGCGGTGTCGGCAATGCTCAATCTCGGTTTTCGCCCGGCCGAGGCCAATGCCGCGGTCGCCTCGGCGGAAGAGGAACTGGGTGTCGGGGCGACGCTCGACGCGCTGGTTCGCCTGGCGTTGCGCAAGGCAGCGAAGTGAGGCGGAACCTTGCGATGCCGAATCGATTATGGGGTGTCATGAAAATGCGTTTCATCATTGCCGGGACGATCGCGCTCGCCGCTGCGCCGTGCTTTGCGGATAAACCCGCATCGACGCCGGTGCCTGCCGCAGCACTTCCCGCGCTTGGCGCCGACTGGATGCCCGACCCGGACCCGAGCGACGCGGTCACCGATCCCGATCTCTGGCCGCGCGGCAATGCCACTGCTGCCGGCCTCGACGACATGATCCACAATGAACGGCTGTCCGCACGTCTGACAAGCAACGACCGTTCGGGTGGCGGGCGCATCCTGCGGTCGGTGAGCGGCGGTTATCTGGTCGTCCCGCTTCTCAAGATTCATCTTCCACATCGCCGATAGCGGCGGATCCTCGCGCGATGGGCCGGTTGCCTCGACGATGGTTGCGACGCCGGTTGTCAGCCCGCATCGACCGGCATAGCTTGCTCCGTTCCACAGGCGGAGACGACGCATGAAGCGACTCGTATTGGCGGCAACCAGCGTGTTGTTGATCCTTCCCGATTTGGCCCTTGCCGTTCAGTCGGCACCCGAACGCCGGCCCGGCCCGCCGCAGACGAGGCCCGCGCCGCCGGGCAGGCCGCATGTCCAGCCGCCGCGCCCGGGAGCGGGCGGGCCTCAGATTCAGCCGCCGCGTCCAGGCCGCCCCGGCAATGGCGGTCCGCAGATACAGCCTCCACGTCCCGGCAACGGGGGGCCGCAGATTCAACCGCCACGTCCAGGCCGGCCTGGTCCGGGCAATGGCGGTCCGCAGATTCAGCCGCCGCGTCCCGGTCGCCCCGGTCAGGTCAGGCCGCCGCGTCCGCCGCATCGCCCCGGCACCGGACGTCCGCCCCATTTCCGGCCGATCCACGGACCCGGATTCCAGTATCCGCGCGGCTATCGCTATCGCCGCTGGGTAGTCGGGTTGCTGCTGCCGCACCTGTTCCTGTCGAGCCGCTATTATTACAATGACTGGTACGGGCTGGGCGTGGGTGCGCCGCCGCGCGGCTATCGCTGGGTCCGCTATGGCCCGGACCTGCTGCTGGTGCAGACGCGCACCGGGCGCATCGCCGATGTGATCTACGGCGCCTTCTACTGAGGCAAATGGATCGGCATCGATCGCGATGAAGAAGGGCGGCCGGCACGCATGTCGGCCGCCCCTTTCGTCAGGCGCCGACCTTCTTGGCCAAGGCGACCGCAATGTCCTTTGCGTGCGCATTATCCGCGCTCGCCAAGGTGATGATGACGAACCTGTCCTCGCCGATGAAGACGTTCAGCTGATTGATGCCGGGCACGAAGAACGCCTTTTTGCCGAGACCGGCAATGTCCTCGACCGGCTTGTCGGAAAATGCCTTGATCGATGCCGCGGTAGCATTTTTGGCGGCATTCATGGCGCCGTCGCTATTGTCGGCGATCGGCGACCAGCGCGCCATGAAGCTTGCCCGCCCGCCCCCCGCCAGGACATAGGTGCATTCCGAGGTCGCGGCGCTGCTGCCATCCGCCGCATGGACCAGGCCGAGCTGGGCTTCGGTGACCTGGGTGCCGAGCGCCGCACCGACCGTCGCCTTGTCGAGCAGGGTGCAAGCATCGGTCGCGTTCCAGTTGCCGGGCGGCTTGGTGCCGCCGCCGGTGCTGCCGCTCGCGCTGGTTTCCGCGGTCGCAGTGCCGTTGGCCGTGCCGCCGCCGGTGGGGGCGTTGCACGCGGCAAGCAGCAATGTGCCGCCCAGGCCCGCGACCATCATGGTCTTGTTGATCGGTTTCATACCGTCTCTCCCGTTATCCGCTGCGGTGCGCGCCCAATAGATGCAGCGGGGCGAACCTAGGCCGGGGTCCGTGCGAGCGAAAGCGATTTGCCGTCGCGCTCGACAGCGGGGCGTGCCTCCCGCTACGACCGCAGTCGTGACCGATGCCGACCGCTTCATGACACCCGAGCGCAAGCCCGAGGATATCGACGCCGCGCTGCGCCCCAGATCGCTCGACGAGTTTGTCGGGCAAAAGGCGGCGCGCGAGAATCTGCGCGTGTTCATCGCCGCCGCCAAATCGCGTGGCGATGCGCTTGACCATGTGCTGTTCTTCGGCCCGCCGGGCTTGGGCAAGACAACCCTGGCGCAGATCGTTGCGCGTGAAATGGGCGTCGGATTTCGCGCCACGTCCGGCCCGGTGATCGCCAAATCGGGTGACCTCGCCGCGCTGTTGACCAATCTCGAAGATGGCGATGTGCTGTTCATCGATGAGATTCACCGGCTGGCGCCGGCGGTCGAGGAAGTGCTCTACCCGGCGATGGAGGACCGTGCGCTCGACCTGATGATCGGCGAGGGGCCGAGTGCGCGCAGCGTGCGGATCGACCTGCCGCGATTCACTCTGGTTGGTGCGACGACGCGGCAGGGATTGCTGACCACGCCGCTACGCGATCGGTTCGGCATTCCGGTGCGGCTCAATTTCTACACCGTCGATGAGCTCGAGCGGGTGGTCGCGCGGGCTGCGTCGCTGCTCGATCTCCATGTCTCCGGCGACGGTGCGCATGAAATCGCGCGGCGTTCGCGGGGTACGCCGCGCATCGCCGGACGCCTGCTGCGCCGGGTGCGCGACTTCGCCAATGTCGCGGGTACGCCCATGGTGGATGCCCGGGCCGCCGATGCGGCGCTCAACCGGCTTGAGGTGGATTCGCTCGGGCTCGATGCGATGGACCGGCGCTATCTGATGATGATCGCCGATATCTATCGTGGCGGGCCGGTCGGAGTGGAGACGCTGGCAGCGGGCCTGTCCGAGCCGCGCGACACGATCGAGGAAGTGATCGAGCCCTATCTGATCCAGCTCGGCCTGATCGCGCGGACGGCGCGCGGGCGGTGCCTGAATGCCGGCGGCTGGAAGCATCTCGGGCTCAACCCGCCGGCCGATTCGCAGGACGGGCTGTTCGACTGATCGTTCGGCGGTCGCGCCGCAGTGTCCGGGATCAGGCGGCGTAAGGCCGGAGTGCCTTCATCATCCACGACCGCAGCGCGGCAATGGCGGGGGAATCGGGTGCGTCGAGCGGGCGGACAAAGTGATATGAATCGCCCGGCAGGACCACCGCGAACGGTTGGACGAGCAACCCGGCTGCCAGCGCGTCGGCGACGAGGATCAGGCTGACGATGACAATGCCATGGCCGGCAATGGCAGCCTGGATTGCGTGGCCGCCATCGGTGAAGCGGGGGCCCGTGGCGACATCCAGGCCATCGACCTGCGCCGTCGCGCACCAGCGTGGCCAATCCGGTGTCGCACGTGGCGCGCGTCGGCCATCGATGTGGAGCAGGACGGCGCGATGCAGCGCCGATCGGTCCGTCAGGCCGAGCGACGGGCTGCATACAGGCGCAAACACGTCATCGATCAGTTTGACCGAGTTCGCATTCGGATAGCCACCGGGGCCGTAGCGAATCGCGATGTCCACTTCGCCATGGCGAAGATCGACCAGCTCATCAGAGGCGTGGAGGCGGAGGTCGACCGATGGCAACATCGCCTGCAGTTCCGTCAACCGGGGTACGAGCCATTGGCTCATAAAGGCGGTGTTTGCGGAAAGCGTCACCTTTGCAGGGCCTGCACCGTGCCGCACGCGCCGCGTCGCATCGCCGATCGTCTTCAGCGCAGCGGCCGCGGCTTCATAAAGGTCGGCGCCGACCGGTGTCAGCAGCACCTGCCTCGGGTTCCGATCCAGCAGCCTGGTGCCCAGATTGTCTTCCAGCTGCCGGATCTGATGGCTGACGGCGGTCGGTGTGACCGAGAGCTCGAACGCCGCACGCTTGAAACTCGCATGACGGGCCACGGACTCGAAGGTCCGCAGGGCAGCGAGCGGTGGAACGTCGGTGAATGGAATGATGATTCCTACTCATCTTAAGCTGAGAATTGATCGATTGCTGAGACAAACACTCCTCAATAGCAAGTGAGCAGATGAATTTACATCACCATAGGAGGCTCGGAATGAGCAAGCTAGTGTTCGGGATGGTCGATGTTTTCGCCGATGCGCCGCTTGAGGGTAATCCGCTCGCCGTAGTCGAAGGCGGCGAGCAACTTTCGGACGATGTGCTCCGCGCGATCGCGCGCGAGTTCAACCAGGCGGAAACCACCTTCATCATGGAAAGCGACAGGGCCGACCGGAAGCTCCGCTCATTCACCGCGGCTGGATTCGAGGTGGCCGGCGCGGGGCATAATGCGCTCGGCGCATGGCTCTGGCTGGCGCGCGGCGATGCGCTCGGGCCGCTCGATTCGGCCACCATTTTTCACCAGGAGATTGGGGAGAATATTCTGCCGGTGATTGTCGAGCGCCGCGGCGAGCGAGTCCATGTCAGGATGCAGCAGGCCCCGTTGCAGCTGTTCCCGATCCTGAGCGATACGAGCGGCCTGGCGCCTGCGCTGGGTCTCGCGGCGGATGATTTCCTGTCCAATCCGCCGCCGCGTGCTGCCGATACCGGTGCGTCGCATCTGATGGTCCGGGTCCGTGACAAGGCTGCCGTCGATCGTGCCGAAACGAATGTGCCGGCGCTTTTGAACATTCTCAAGCCGGCCGGGGCGGAGGGTTGTTACGTTTACTCATTCGACGAAGAATCCGGTTCGCAAGCCTATGCGCGCTTCTTCAGTCCGGCGGTGGGTATGTCGGAAGATGTCGCAACGGGCACTGCAGCCGGACCATTGGCGGCCTATCTGTTTGAGCAGGGCCTGTTGCGTGACACCGCGCTGCTGGTTGAACAGGGTACCCGGTTGGGGCGTCGCAGCCTGTTGTCGGTCGACGTCGGGAAGCAGCCGGAACTATCCGGTTCGGGCATCGTCGTGATGGAGGGGCATATCCTGATCTAGATTGGGTTCGGCAAGGGCGACTCCGCAGCTGAGGCCCTGCCGCTACAGTTCGGGGGAACGGAGCAAAAGTTGCGCAGCTGGATGATAGCTCCCCGCGCAACAATCTGATAGCGCTAGGGGCATGCCGACCGCCGCCAACTCCGCCCGTGAAATCCTCGTTCGATTGCACGACGTGATGGCGTCGCGCACCGCGGCACAGGCGAAGCTCAATTCGGTGGTCGGGATCGTCGGCGAGGCGATGACCAGCGAGGTGTGTTCGATCTATCTGCTGCGCGACGGCGTGCTCGAACTTTATGCCACGCGCGGCCTGGCGCAGGAGGCGGTGCACGTCACCAAGCTCGCGCTCGGCGAGGGGCTCGTCGGCACGATCGCCGAACAGGTCGAGACGCTCAACCTCGACGAGGCCGCGAGCCATCCCGACTTCGCCTACAAGCCGGAGACGGGCGAGGAAAAATTCCACAGCTTTGCCGGCGTGCCGATCATCCGCCGGGAACGCGCCGTCGGCGTGCTCTGCGTCCAGCATGCCGATCCGCATAAATATGACGATGTCGAGATTGAGGCGCTGCAGACCGTGGCGATGGTGCTGAGCGAACTGATCGCCAATGCCGATCTGGTCGATACCGCCGGTGCCGCGACGCTGCGGCCGCAATCGACCGCGGCGATGCGCATCGACGGGCTGAAGCTGGTCGAGGGCATGGGCAGCGGTTATGCCGTGTTCCACCAGCCGCGCATCACCATCGAGCACACCGTCGCCGAGGATATCGATGCCGAGCGCCACCGCGTCTATGCCGCGTTCGACAAGATGCGCGAGCAGATCGAGCGTATCGCCAGCCAGGCCGAATTCGGCGTCGGCGGCGAGCATGACGAGGTGCTGCAGACCTACAAGATGTTCGCCTATGACGAAGGCTGGAGCCGCCGCATCAACGAGGCGATCGATTCCGGTCTGACCGCGGAAGCCGCGATCGAGCGCGTCCAGCAGCGCACCCGCCAGCGCATGCGCCAGATCGACGATCCACTGCTCGCCGACCGGATGCACGATCTGGAGGACCTGTCGAACCGGCTGCTGCGCATCGTCTCGGGCCAGATGGGCACGGCCGCGCAGGGCGGGCTCCGGCAGGACACGATCCTGATCGCGCGCAATCTCGGACCCGCCGAACTGCTCGAATATGATCGCCGCCGGCTGAAGGGTGTGATCCTCGAGGAAGGGTCGCTGACCGCGCACGTCACGATCGTCGCACGAGCGATGGGTGTGCCGGTGCTCGGCCGGGTCAAGGGCGTGCGCCGCTCGATCGCCGAGGGCGACATGCTGCTGCTCGACGTAACCGCAGCCAATGTCTTTGCCCGCCCGTCGCCGGCGATGGAGGAAGCGTTCGAGGCGAAGCTGCAGCTACGCCAGAAGCGCCGTGCCGTGTTCGCTGCGCTGAAATCGGAACTGCCGGTCACCACCGACGGGCACCGTGTGACGGTGATGGTCAATGCCGGCCTGCGCGACGATGTCGCCGCCCTCGATATGACCGGCGCCGATGGCATCGGCCTGTTCCGGACCGAGTTCCAGTTCCTCGTTTCCGCCACGCTTCCCGCGCGCGAGCGGCAGCAGCGGCTCTACCGCGAAGTGCTCGATGCGGCGGGCGACCGGCCGGTGATTTTCCGCACCGTCGATATCGGCGGCGACAAGGCGTTGCCCTATCTGACCCAGGAGGATGCCGAGGAAGAGAATCCGGCGATGGGATGGCGCGCTTTGCGGCTCGCGCTCGAACGCGACGGGCTGATGAAGGTCCAGGCGCGCGCGCTGCTTGAGGCGGCGGCGGGACGGACGCTCAACGTGATGTTCCCGATGGTGTCCGAGCCGTGGGAATATGAAGAGGCGCGTGCGTTGTTCGAGACACAGCGCGAGTGGTTCGTACAGCGTGGCCGCAAGCTGCCCAATGAGATCAATTACGGCGCGATGCTCGAAGTGCCGGCGCTTGCCGAGCAGCTCGACATCCTGCTGCCCAAGCTCGATTTCCTGTCGATCGGCACCAATGACCTGACTCAGTTCCTGTTCGCCGCCGACCGCGCCAACCCCAAGCTGGCCGAGCGCTATGACTGGCTCAGCCCGGCGATCCTGCGTTTCCTTGCCCGGCTTGTCGCGCCGACGAGCGAGGCGGGCGTGCCGCTTGGCGTATGCGGCGAAATGGGCGGCCGGCCGCTCGAGGCGATGGCGCTGATCGGGCTCGGCATCGACCGGCTGTCGATCACGCCTGCCGCCGTCGGGCCGATCAAGGCGATGGTCCGTTCGCTCGATCGCGCGGCGTTGATGGCGCACATGAAAACCCTTTTGGCGGCGCCGCCGCGCGACATGCGCGGCGCGCTGACCGCCTGGGCGGCGGAAAGCGGCGTCGAACTGGCATGATTGTGTGACGGACCGGGTAGAGGGGGCGTTGACACTGCCGCAACCCTTTGTGAGACACGTCTGCAATCGCAGGAAAAAACATCGGGCCGCACCTTCCTGCCGGAGACAATCATGACCGACGTCGAACCCGGCGAGGAAGCCACACTTTTTCCCAAGACGGCGGGGGAAAGGTTGCGTGATGCGCGTGAAGGCCAGGGCCTGTCGCTGGCCGAGATCGCGTCGCGGACCCGCATCCCGATCCGCCAGCTCGAAGCGATCGAGACGAGCAATTTCTCGGCCCTGCCCTCGGTCACCTATTCGGTCGGTTTCGCCAAGGCTTATGCCCGTGCCGTCGGTCTCGACGAAGTCGCGATCGCACGCGAGGTGCGCGGCCAGAATGACGAAGGCGTGCGACGCACCGAATATGAGGCCTATGAGATCAGCGATCCGTCGCGCAATCCGACCGGCGGCGTCGTGATCGTCACCGTGGCGCTGACAGCATTGCTCATCCTCGCGGCCATATTGTGGTACGGTACGACCCTGTTCCGCGGCGAGGAGTCGGCGCCGCCGGCCTCAATTGTCGAAAACACGGTCGCACCGGTACCGGCAGCCGAGCCGACGCGGGTGGCGCCAGCCACGGGTCAGGTCACGCTGGTTGCAACCGGTGAAGTCTGGTTGCGCGTTTACGATGCGACGAAGAAGACCCTGTTCGAGAATACGATGAAGCCGGGGGATCGCTATGACGTGCCGGCCGATGCCAATGGCCCGATGATCAATATCGGCCGGCCCGACAAATTGCAGATATTGCTCAACGGATCGCAGCTGCCGCCGCTCGGCGATGGCCGGGTGGCGATCAAGGATGTCGGGATCAGCGCCGCCGTGCTCAATGCGCGGGTCAATGGCGTATCGGTCCCGACACCGCCCGTCGCGACTCCGCAAAGTGGCACGACGCCGCCGGCAACCGCTTCGCGGCGGCGTTCGGAGGCAGGCCCGGTGTCACCGGGTGCGCCCACGCCGGCGGCAACGCTTGCGCCGCTCGTCCCTCCTCCCGCGCCGGCAGCGTCGCCGGCGACCGCTCCTTAAGGCTGGCGACAGGATGACGATGTCAGCTATACCGCCCCATTCACTGCACCGGGGGGTGTCATGCGTAACTATCTGAAGACAGCAATATTATTGATCGGGGTGGCGACCATCCCGGGAAGCGCCGTCGCGCAGTCGGCGGTCGAGAACCGCGTCGAGCGGCTCGAAGGACAGATGCGCGCGGTTCAGCGCAAGGTTTTTCCACCGCAGGGTCAAGGTGGCAACAACCAGCTGATTCAGCCCGATATCGCGCCGAACGACCTTTCGACCCCTTCGACCGGCGCACCATCGGGTAGCGCGATCAGCGACCTGACCGCGCGGGTCGATGCGCTCGAATCGCAGCTGAGCGGCCTGACCGGTCAGATCGAGCAGCTTCAGTTCAAGGGCCGGCAGCTGGACGAAGGCTTTGCCGCCTATAAGCGGGCGACCGATGCGCGATTGACGGCGCTTGAGGGCACAAGCGCCCCGACCAGCACGGCGGTGATCGACACACCGTCGGTTGCCGCCACGACTCCGAAACCACCCGCACCCAAGCCGGGCGCCACCCGGCCCGCAACGTCGCCCGCCGCGACTCCTGCAGCGCCGGCGAAGGATCCGGCGCGCGCGCAGCGCGTCGCGGCGATCGAAAAACCCGCCACCGACGACGCCGGCGAGGATTTGTACAATTATGGCTACCGGCTTTGGGAGGCGAAATTCTATCCCGAGGCCGAGGTGCAGTTCAAAGCGCTGATCAAGGATTATCCGCAGCATCGCCGTATCAGCCGGGCGCAGAACATGCTCGGCCGCTCGCTGCTCGACGGCGGCAAGCCGAACCTCGCGATCCTCGCTTTCTACGACAATTACCGCAAGATGCCGAAGGGCGACCGCGCGCATGAGAGCCTGTTCTACCTCGCCCAGGCGCTGGTGAAGCTCAACAAGCCGGCGGGGGAGGTCTGCAAGGTCTATGATGAGCTCGAGGATGTCTATCCCGACAAATTGTCGCCGCAGATGAAGGCCGATGTCGCGCGCGGTCGTGTCACTTCCAAATGCAAATGATCCTTCCTGCCGTCATCTGACGGTGGTTGGATGAGCATGCCCGGCCCGGCGCTGGTCGAACGCTTCCGGCGCGACCTGGAGGCGATCACAGGCACTCCGCCGACATCCGAGGCGCGACTCGGTCTGGCGGTGTCGGGCGGCGGCGACAGCCTTGCCTTGCTGCTGCTTGCCGCCACGGCCTATCCGGGTGCCGTATGTGCCGCGACGGTCGATCACGGCCTGCGCCCCGATGCCGCTCGCGAGGCAACCCAGGTGCATCATCTGTGCGCGGACATGGGGATCGAGCACGCCATTCTCGGCATGCCGCCGCGATATAGTTTTGCGGGCAATATTCAGGATCGCGCGCGCGTGGCGCGCTACGCGGCGCTCGAGCTCTGGGCTGGATCGCCGCGCCGCGCCGCACCGGGTTTGCGGCATGCCGATTGGGTTGCGGTTGCCCATCAACGCGACGATGTCGCCGAGGCGCTGCTGATGCGTGCGCGGCGCGGCGCCGGTGTCGGCGGGCTCGCTGAAATGGTGCGACAGCGACCGTTCGGCCAGGGTGGCGAGTGGCCCGTGCTGATTCGACCGCTGCTTGGCTGGAGCCGATCCGAACTTGCCGCGATCGTTGCGGCCGCCGGGATCGGCCATGCCGAGGATCCATCGAACAGCCATCCACGCTTTGATCGCAGCCGGATGCGCGCGATCCTCGCGGTCACCCCCGAATTGCCGGCGTCGCGGCTGGCGCTTGCCGCCCGCAATTTGCGGCATGCCGAGGATGCGATCGAGTGGATGGTGCGGCGCGAGCTGAAGACTCGAGTCGCCGAAGACGAGAATGGCGGCCTCTGGCTCGATGCACGCGAGCTGCCATATGAACTTCGCCGCCGATTCGTGCGTCGTGCGATTGAGGGCATCCGGCAGGAAAATGGCATGTTCGAGGTGTGGTCAGCAACCGGACTCGATCGGCTTGTCGCGGCGCTGGATAGCGGGAAAGGGGGAACTTTGGCCGATGTTCAGGCCCGCATTCTGCCCCGGGGATGGCATTTCCGGCTGGCTCCACCCCGGCGATAACACTGATAAACCCGAGTCCTGCGCTTGTTCCATTGCCATTAACCTCGCACCGCCTATCTTGTGATCTCGAAAGGTATGCGCAGCGATGAACGATAACGAGAAACAGCCCGGCCCCGACAATGGTGGTCCCAACCCATGGATGAAGAGCCTGCTCATCTGGGGCGGCATCCTGGTCGCGCTGGCGTTGTTCGTAATGACGATCGACACCCGCAGCCAGCCGGCCGCCGGCAGCGCGATCGCCTATTCGACTTTCCTCGACAAGGTCGAGGAGGGCACGGTGAAGGAGGTCAATGTCGCCGGCGACGTGATTTCCGGCACGCTGCGCGACGATACGCGCTTCCGCACTTATGCGATGGCCGATCCGCAGCTGACCGACAAGCTGCGTGCCAAGAATGTCGTCATCACCGCGAAGCCTGAGGAAGGCCCGGCGATCTGGCAGGTCATCCTGATCCAGTCGCTGCCATTCCTGCTGTTTCTCGGCATTGCCTTTTTCGTGCTGCGTCAGATGCAGAAGAACTCCGGTTCCGGCGCGATGGGCTTCGGCAAATCGCGTGCGAAAATGCTGACGCAGAAGGAAGGTCGCGTGACCTTCGACGACGTCGCCGGCATCGACGAAGCACGCGAGGAGCTGCAGGAGATTGTCGAGTTCCTCAAGGACCCGACCAAATTCGCCCGGCTTGGTGGCAAGATCCCCAAGGGCGCGCTGCTGGTCGGCTCGCCCGGCACCGGCAAGACCTTGCTCGCCCGCGCCATTGCGGGTGAGGCGGGCGTGCCCTTCTTCACCATTTCCGGTTCGGATTTCGTCGAGATGTTCGTCGGCGTCGGTGCAAGCCGCGTGCGCGACATGTTCGAACAGGCCAAGAAATCGGCACCGTGCATCGTCTTCATCGACGAAATCGACGCGGTCGGCCGCCATCGCGGCGCCGGCCTCGGCAATGGTAACGACGAACGCGAACAGACGCTCAACCAGTTGCTGGTCGAGATGGACGGGTTCGAAGCAAGCGAAGGCATCATCATCGTCGCGGCGACCAACCGCCCCGACGTGCTCGACCCAGCGCTGTTGCGTCCGGGCCGCTTCGATCGTCGCGTGACGGTGCCGCTGCCCGATATCGAGGGCCGGGTGAAGATTCTCGAAGTCCATATGAAGAAGGTGCCGCTGGCGCCGGATGTCGATGCACGCACGCTGGCGCGCGGCACACCGGGCATGTCGGGTGCTGATCTCGCCAACCTCGTCAATGAAGCGGCGCTGATGGCGGCTCGGCTCGGCAAGCGCCTCGTCGCGATGGCGCAGTTCGAGATCGCGAAGGATCGCGTGATCATGGGCACCGAGTGGAAATCGCTCGTCATGACGCCCGACGAAAAGCGCATGACCGCGTATCATGAGGCGGGCCACGCGCTGGTCCGCGTCCATGAACTGGCGTCCGATCCGATCCACAAGGCGACGATCATCCCGCGCGGCGGTGCTCTCGGCATGGTCGTGTCGATGCCGGAGCGCGACAATTATTCCTATCACCGCGACAAGATGTACGCCGATCTGGCGTCCGTCATGGGCGGCCGCGTCGCCGAGGAAGTGATTTTCGGTCACGACAAGGTGTCGTCGGGCGCGTCGAGCGACATCAAACAGGCGACCAAGCTCGCCCGCGCGATGGTCACGCAATGGGGCATGTCGGAGGCGATCGGGCCGCTGCAATATGAAGAGCAGCAGGGCGAGACGTTCCTGGGCTATTCACAGACCCAGCGTCACAACATGTCGAACGAGACGGCGCTCGCGATCGATGGTGAGATTCGCCGCCTGGTCGAGGGTGGCCACAAGCGCGCCACCGAGCTGATCACCAAGCATGTCGATCAGCTTCACGCCATTGCCGGTGCACTGCTCGAATTCGAGACGTTGACCGGCGAAGAGATCAAGGCGCTGGTCGCGGGCAATGCGATCGACCGCGACAGCGGCCCCAAGGCGCCTTCGGTACCGGTGGGCGGCACCTCGATCCCCAAGACGCGGCGCCCCAAGGGGCCGTTCGGCAACCCGAGTCCCGTCGGCGCCTGACACGGTTCTGGACGGCGATGCAGAATGACCCCTTTCCGGCCCGGGCTGGAAAGGGGTTTTTCGTGGTTCAGCCCGAAACGGTGCTGACGATCGCCATGAAGAACAGGAGCGCCGCCACATAGGCGGAGATGACCAGCGCGAATGTCCGCCACAGCGCGCCGAAGCGGGTAAGACTGTAAGCCCCCTTTAGCTGCTTGTACATGTGGAGCGGCGGCCCAATCAGGATCACCAGGGCGATAAGCCCCCTCGGCAGGTAAAGCGCGTTGGCTATGCTCAGCCCAACCACTCCCAACGTCATTGCCGATAGCGAATAGATCGCGAAGATCGCATGATCGTACGGCCCGACATCGCGGCGGAACGCGAACAATAGCCAGATGAAGGGCAGCGAGATCGGAATCAGCGCCCAGCTGAACTTATAGGCGCTCGATTGCACCTTGTAGAAGAAGAGCCCCGGTTCCTTGGCTGCCTTCTGGACGCGCTTGTCGAGCCACCCATTGCCCGTACTGGCCAATTGGACCGTCACCGGCTCGGCCAGTTTGCCCTCGGTGATGCTGTGGGCCATGGCCAGCCCCTTGATGTCGCCGCGCACGTCCTCAAGGCGCTCGTCGATCCGTGCGGTATCGCCGCCGCGCGCGACCGCCGCTTCCCGTTGTTTGACCAGCCGCGCTTCGCGCTTCTTTTCCTTGTCGATTTCTGAGGACAGATCGGCACTGCTGGTAGCTGTGCCATTGTGCACTACCGTCGCGCCATGGCCGAGCGGGCCGCCGATCGTTCCGAAGGTCGCGACCATCAGAAAGACCGAGAACAGGAACAGGGCCAGCGGCGAGACGAAGCGCATCCGCTCTCCCGCAATATAGCGGCGGGTGAGGGATCCGGGCCGCCCGAATAGCATCGGCAGCGTGCGCCAGATCTTGCCCTCGAAATGGAACACACCGTGCAACAGGTCGTGAAACAGCGAGTGAAGGTTGCGATGAATGTGCGCGGTCTGGCCGCACTGGTGGCAATGCTCCCCGATCAGCGCGGTGCCGCAATTGAGGCACGGCCCATGCGCGCCGGCACCATGCGCCCCGGCACCTCCCGGTTCGATGGCGCGCCCGACCAGTGCCCCGGTGGCGATGTCGCCGACTGCTTCGATTTCCCCCGTCATCGCCGCACCGAATAGCATCAGGATCGGGAAAGGCGATAGGGGTTCGCCCAAGGGATTGGTCCAGCGCGGCTGGCGTGATAGCGGTGCGGTCATGGCTGACAACGCCCCGATATTCGATCCCGTCTCGCTGATCGCCGATATGGGCGTTCGCGCCCGCCATGCCGCGCGTACCGTTGCCGCATTGCCGAGCGCGACCAAGGCACGCGCGCTCGATGCGGCGGCGGAGCGATTGCGCGGCGCGACGGCGGAGATCCTCGCTGCGAATGCACTCGATATGGCGCATGGCCGGGAGATCGGCTTGTCGGGTGCGATGCTTGATCGGCTGATGCTCGACGAAGCGCGGATCGATGCGATGGCGGCGGGCGTCGCGGCGATCGCGGGCTTGCGCGATCCGGTCGGCGCGCTGATCGATGAAAGCCGGCGGCCCAATGGACTGGTGTTGCGCCGCGTGCGCGTGCCGATCGGCGTGATCGGCATCATCTATGAAAGCCGCCCCAACGTCACCGCCGATGCGGCGGCGTTGTGCGTCAAGGCGGGCAATGCCGTCATCCTGCGCGGCGGATCGGAGGCCGCGCACAGCAATCGCGCGATTCATGCCGCTTTCGTTGCCGGGCTGGCGGGTGCAGGGCTGCCCGCCGATATCGCCCAGCTCGTGCCGACCACGGACCGTGCTGCGGTCGGCGCCATGCTCACCGCCGAAGGGGTGATCGACCTGGTCGTGCCGCGGGGCGGCAAGAGCCTGGTCGCGCGCGTCCAGGCCGAGGCACGGGTGCCGGTGCTCGCGCATCTCGACGGCATCAATCATGTCTTCGTCCATGCCGCCGCCGATCCCGCTATGGCGGAAAAGATCGTGGTCGACGCCAAGATGCGCCGCACGGGCATCTGTGGTGCGATGGAAACCTTGCTGATCGACCGCTCTTACCCGCTGGCGACCGGCCTGACCGCGGCACTGACGGCGGCGGGATGCGAAGTACGCGGCGATCCGGCGGTGTGCGCGCTCGATGCTTCGATCGGGGCTGCCGAGGCGGTCGACTGGGACACCGAATATCTTGATGCGATCGCCTCGGTCGCAATCGTCGATGGGGTCGAGGGCGCGATGGCGCATATCGCGGCGCATGGCTCGCACCACACCGACGCGATCGTCACCGCGGACGAAGCCGTGGCCGACCGGTTCGTCGCGGGCGTCGATTCGGCGATCGTGCTGTGGAACGCATCGACTCAGTTCGCCGATGGCGGCGAATTCGGCCTAGGCGCGGAAATCGGCATCGCTACTGGCCGCCTGCACGCTCGCGGTCCGGTCGCACTGGAAGGGCTGACGACTTATAAATGGGTCGTGCGAGGCACGGGGCAGGTGCGGGGTTGATCATCTGTATCGAATCTTGCGATCGTCGACCTCGAGGCGATCGACGATTACTGGATGACTTATTCCGAAGCCGCGGCGGGAGAGAGGGCCGACAAGATCGAACGAGCGGCCCGTTTCCTGACGACGATGCCGAGGGCCGGACCAGCGTTGCGGCGAGAAGAGGTCCGGAAATGGCGGGTCGGCTCGACCCCCTATGTCTTGATCTATCGCGTGCTGGCTGAAAGGATCGACGTTCTGCGCATCCATCATGGTCGCCAGGACTGGAAACGCGATTGACCCGTATCGGCCTGCTTGGCGGCTCCTTCAATCCGGCGCATCGCGGTCACCGCGCGATCAGCCTGGCCGCGCTCGACGCCCTTGGGCTTGACGAAGTGTGGTGGCTCGTTTCGCCCGGCAATCCGCTGAAGGACAAGGCGCGCGATATGGCGCCCCTGGCCATCCGCCTCGCTTCGGCCCGGGCGATGGCGCGGCATGCACCGATCCGGCCGACCGATATCGAGACCCGGCTCGGCACGCGTTATACCGTTGATACGCTGCGCAAGCTGGTCCGGCTCTACCCGAAAAAGCGCTTCATCTGGCTGATGGGCGGGGACAATCTCGCGCAATTCGATCAGTGGCGCGACTGGCGCGGCATCGCGCGTGAGGTTCCGATTGCGGTCATTGCCCGTCCGGGGTATGAGCATGCTGCCCGCGCGGCTCCCGCGATGGGTTGGTTGCGGCGCTTCATCCGGCCCGCATACCAGGCAAAGAGCTGGACGACGTGGAGAATGCCGGCACTCGTGCTGTTGCGATTCCGCCCTGACCCCACCTCGGCGACCGGCCTGCGCAAGACCGATCCCGCCTGGCAACGGCGTTTTCTGCCGCAATCCGGATCAACACGCTCATCATAGGAATCGTTTTGGCTTCAACTTCACCCGTCATTCGCGCGACCGACCCGGAAGAGGTCGAGGCACTGCACAAGCTGGTCCTGGCTTCGCTCGACGACGATCAGGCGGTCGACACGATCACCATCCCGCTCGCCGGCAAATCGTCGATCGCCGATCATATGGTGATCGCGAGCGGCCGCTCGACGCGCCAGGTCGCATCGATGGCCTCAAAGCTCGCCGAGAAGATCAAGGGCGAGCTTGGCCGCACCACGCGGATCGAGGGGCTGCCGACCGCCGATTGGGTGCTGATCGACGCCGGCGACGTGATCGTCCATCTGTTCCGCCCCGAAGTGCGCAGCTTCTACAATCTGGAGCGGATGTGGGCGTTCGGCGATGCACCGCCGGTGCCTACTGCGCCGGTGCTCGACGCCGACGCCGATACCGATTCCGACGATTAGGCCTTGCTGCTCCATATCGTCGCGCGGGGTCGCATCGGGAAAAGCCCCGAGGCGGAACTGGTTGCGCGCTATCTGAAGCGGCTGTCCTGGCCGACCAAGGTCACCGAGCTACCGGACACAGGCGGCAAGCTGCCGGCGCTTGAGTCGCAGACCCGGATCGTCATGCTCGATGAGACCGGCGACGTGCTGCCTTCGCGCGTTTTCGCCGAGAAGCTCGGACGCTGGCGCGACGATGGCGTGCGCGAGACGCGCTTCATGATCGGTGCAGCCGACGGCTTCGATGATGGCGACCGTGCCGGCGCCGACCTGCTGCTCTCGTTCGGCCGGGCGACCTGGCCGCATATGCTGGCCCGCGCCATGCTCGCCGAGCAATTGTGGCGCGCGACGAGCATCCTTGCCAACCACCCCTATCACCGCGAAGGATAGGCGGTATGCGGGGCGGCACGAAGCTGTGGGGATGGATCGCGGGCGTGGCTGCGCTCGCCCTGGCTGCCCAATCACTTCCCGCTCAGGACCAGCGGCAACGCCTGGCCGAGGCCAAGGCGCAGTCCGAGGCCGCCGCACAGCGCTCCGCCCGGCTCGAGGCGCAGGCCGCCCATGAACAGGATCAGGCGCGTCAGGCGCAGGCGCAGGAGGCGGCCGTCGCCGCGCGCATCCAGCAGGCCGAGGCCGATATCGCGGCCGGGCAGGCGCGGATCGAGATCATCCGCCGCCAGCTCGCCCAGCAGCGTGCGCGGCTCGCGCAGCGTCAGGGGCCGGTCGTCCGGCTGGTCGCGGCATTGCAATCGCTGGCGCGACGCCCCGCCCTGATCAGCATCGTCCAGCCCGGTTCGGTCGGCGACATCGTCCATGTCCGTGCGGTCCTGTCGAGCACCCTGCCGGTGATTCACGCCCGCACCGCCGATGTCCGGGCCGATCTGGCGCGCTCGCGCCGGCTTCAGGCCAGTGCCGCGCTGGCGACTCAGGCACTGGCCGGCAGCCGCGCCAGGCTGGAGGAGCAGCGGCTCGCCTTGACCCGGCTTGAGGCTGAGCACCGGCTGCGTTCGCGTGCGCTCGGGCGCGATGCGCTGTTCGAATCCGATCGCGCCATCGCGCTCGGCGAACGCGCGCGCGATATCGTCGACCTGATGGGCCAGCTCGGCAATCAGGCCGCGGTGCGCGAGAGTCTCGAATCGCTTCCCGGTCCGCTGCCGCGCCCGCCGCGCCCGGGTGAGGTCGCGTCGCCGGTCGATACGGTGTCCTGGTCGCACGCATCTCCACCTTATCGCTTGCCGGTGGTGGGCAAGATCGTCACCGGCCTGGGCGAATTGTCGGATGCCGGCGTGCGCTCGCGCGGGTTGACCATCGCTGCCGCCGCCGACGCAACCGTGGTGGCACCCGCCGCGGGACGGGTCGCTTATGCCGGTATTTTTCGTGGTTATGGCACGATCGTCATACTCGATCATGGCGCCGGCTGGACCTCGCTCGTTTCCGGGCTGGGTTCGGCATCGGTACGGGTCGGCGAGAGTGTCAGCCAGGGCGCACCGATCGGCCGGGCCATACGGGGCGACGATCCGCGCGTGACGGTCGAACTGCGCCGCAAGGGGCGTGCGGTCGACATGACGCCATTGATCGGATGAGGCGGGGCCAATCCGGCCGCATGCCGGCTGGCTCACCCCAGGTTCATCCTTACTGCGCTTTGATCGCGCCGAATTAACCGCTAGAGTTGCGGCAACTGCTCTCCCGATTTGGAAATTTCATGGCTCGTCCCTTCATTCAGGCAACTGCGATCGCCGCCGTTCTGGCGATCGTTCCCGCCACGACCGCCGCCATGGCGCAGGTCGATACCGATGCCTATCGCGAGATCGACCAGTTCATGGACGTCTTCAACCGGGTGAAGGGCGCCTATGTCGACAAGGTCGATGACAAGACGCTGATCAAGGGCGCGATCGACGGCATGCTCGCCGCGCTCGATCCGCACAGTGCCTATGAGACCGGGCTCGACTACGACAATCTGCGCATCCAGACGATGGGCAGCTATGGCGGGCTCGGCCTCACCGTCACGTCGGAGGACGGCGCGGTCAAGGTGATCGCGCCGCAGGAAGATACGCCGGGCTTCCGCGCGGGGATCAAGTCGGGCGATTACATCACCCATATCGACGGCAAGCTGATCTACGGCCAGACCCTGGACGAAGCGATCACCCAGATGCGCGGCACGCCGGGCAGCAAGATCGCATTGACGCTGGTCCGGCCGGGCCGCGACAAGCCGATCGAGGTGACTTTGGTGCGCGAGAAGATCGTGCAGAAGCCGGTCAAGTGGGAGGTCAAGAACGGGATCGGCATCCTCAACATCAATACCTTCTCGGAAAATACCGGCGCTGCGGTGAAGGCGGGCATGCTGGGGATCGAGAAATCGCTCGGCAAACCGCCGCTCGGCTATATCGTCGATCTGCGCGACAATGGAGGGGGCCTGCGCGACGAAGCGATCAACGTCGCCGACAATTTCCTCAATTATGGCGAGATCGTCTCCGAACGCGGCCGCGAAAAGGGCGATATCGAGCGTTTCTACGCCAAGAACGGCGACCCGTCGCGCGGTCTGCCGGTGATCGTATTGGTCAATTCGGGATCGGCCTCGGCATCCGAGATCGTCGCCGGTGCATTGCAGGATCATCACCGCGCGCTGGTCATGGGCGAACGCTCGTTCGGCAAGGGATCGGTGCAGACCGTGCTCGACCTGGGCAATAATTCGGCGCTGCGCCTGACCACCTCGCGTTACTACACGCCGTCGGGACGGTCGGTGCAGGAGGGCGGGATCGAGCCGGACATCAAGGTGCCGCAGATCTCCGACCCCGATTTCAAGACGCGTCCGGTGTTCCGCGAGGCCGATCTGCGCCGTCACCTGATCAACGAGGTCAAGGCCGACAACGCCGTGCTCGAAGAGGATACCAAGGACGATCCGCGCTACAGCGCGACGCCCGACCAGCTCAAGGCCAAGGGAGTCACCGACTTCCAGCTCGATTATGCGCTGAAAACGATCGCCCGGCTTGGCGCCGCGTCGAAGATGGCGGCATCGGCAAAATAATGGCGCGCACCCGCTTCCAGCTCGCGCACGAGCTTGCCTTCTTCCTGCCGGTCGCGCTCATGGCGGGGGCCTTGCTGTCGCAATATTGGGGCGGCCTGTTTCCGTGCGAGATGTGCCATTGGCAGCGCTGGCCGCATTATACCGCGATCGCGCTGGCCGGTTTCGGCTTCCTTGTTCCGCCGCCGGCACGGCGCCTGCTGGTGGTGCTCGCGGCACTTGCGATCGCGGCGAGCGGTGCGATCGGCGTGTTCCATGCCGGGGTCGAATATCATTGGTGGAACGGCATCACGGCCTGCGCATCGAACATCACCGGCTCGGGCGGCACGCCGCAGGACATGCTCGCCCGGATCATGGGTGCGCCGCTGATCCGCTGCGACGTGGCGCAATGGAGCCTGTTCGGAATCTCGCTTGCCGGCTTCAATGCGCTCTTTTCACTTGGCGGTGCCGCCACCATCTTGTGGCTGATGGTACAAGATCGACGCAGATGAGCGGCTGGAAACCCGGCGACGCGAAACGTGCGACGCACGCCATGATCCGGGTGGATCAGGCGGGTGAATATGGTGCGACGCGCATCTATGCCGGGCAACTGGCGGTGATGGGTGATCGATCGCCCGCGGCGCGCGCGATCGCCGGCATGGCCAATCAGGAGGAGCGCCACCGCGCCTTTTTCGACGCGATGATCGTCGAGCGCGGCGTTCGTCCGACCCTGTTGCAGCCCTTCTGGAACGTTGCCGGCTTCGCGCTCGGCGCGGTGACCGCAGCGATCGGTCCGGCCGCAGCGATGGCCTGCACCGTGGCGGTCGAGACCGAGATCGACAAACATTATGCCGATCAACTGATCGAACTGGGCGACAGCGATCCGATCCTGTCGGCGGCGGTGCTGGATTTCCAGGCCGAGGAGGTCGAGCACAGAGAAGCGGCGCTCGCCGCGGGCGCGGAGACGGCGATCGCCTATCCGCTGTTGAGTGCGGTGATCCGCCTCGGCTGCCGCGTCGCCATCGCCACGGCGAAGCGGATATGATGACAGGAATTTTGGAGACGGAAGCGGCGCTGATGCGTTCGACCGTCGGACGGGAGCAAGGCTGATGACATTCGCACTCCGCGCGGCGCTGGCCGCGACGATACTGGCCGGCGGGGGCGTCGCGGCCCCGGCTTTTGCGCAGAATGCGCCGCAGAACGGC
Source organism: Sphingomonas alpina (assembly GCF_014490665.1). Lineage (NCBI taxonomy): Bacteria > Pseudomonadati > Pseudomonadota > Alphaproteobacteria > Sphingomonadales > Sphingomonadaceae > Sphingomonas > Sphingomonas alpina. Next base: position 4,859,490 of record NZ_CP061038.1, read on the forward strand.
GTCCTGGTGATCTACGGCACGCAGAAATGCCCGACCGATCCGAACGGCAACGAGATCGTGGTATGCGAACGTCGCAGCGCGCAGGAACAGTTCCGCATTCCCAAGGAACTGCGCGAACTCGAGATCACGCCCGAGAAGCAAAGCTGGGCGGTGCGTGCCCAGGCCAATGATCAGGCCGGCGCGAGCGGTATCGGCAGCTGCACCAATGTCGGCCCGGGCGGTGGCAGCGGCTGTTTCGTGCAGCAGGCCAATCAGGCGCGGCGCATCAACAAGGACAAGAAGGCGGCCGACAAGCAGGTCCAGGAATCGCTGCCCTGATCGGGCGTCCCGGCGCCTGGCAGTTGGGTTGACTGCATGACCGACACACAGGGGGGCGGGGACCGGTTCGCGGGCCCCATGCGGTCGCGGTCGGTTTGTTCCTGCTCGTCTGGCTGTCGTGCATGTGGTTCGGGTCGTCGGAGTATAATCCCAACAATACGACCCGCCTGTTCGCGGCGATTTCGCTGGTCGATCAGGGCGATGCGACGATCGACGAGTTCGAGGCGCTGACGATCGACAAGGCGCAGTTCGGCGGTCATTACTACATGGACAAGACGCCGGGCATGACGCTGATGGCGCTCCCGGCGGTATGGGCTGCCGACCGGCTGTCGGGCAATGATACCCGCAAGCCGCCGACCGAATTCAACGATCCACGCTACGAGCCTTTCATGAAATTGCGTCTGCGCCTGGCGGTGGCGACGACGGCGGCCGTGCTCATCGCCTTTGCTTCGGTCCTGCTGTTCGACCTGGCGACCGGCATCACCGGTAGCCCGCGGGCGGGGCTGGTTGTCGCGCTCGGCTATGCCATGGCGACGCCCGCCTGGGGCTGGTCGACGACCATGTTCGGCCACGCGCCGGTCGGGGCGCTGTTGCTGATCGCGACCTGGGCGGTGTGGCGCGGCACGTCCGGCACGCGTGAACTCGGCCGCTGGCGCTATCCGTTGATGTTCGGGGCCGCGCTCGGCTGGGCGATCGTGATCGAACTGCCCGCCATCCTGCCCGGTTTCGCGATCGGGCTCTGGGCGATCTGGCGGACGCGCGCCGTGCCGTGGCGGCGGCGTCTGATGCTGGCGGTGATCGCGGCTGCGGCGGGCATTGCCGCCTTGGTCCCGATGCTTGTCTATAACGAGATCGCCTTCGGGTTGCCGTTCAAGGTCGGCTATCAGGGCGTGGTCGGGTTCGAGGGCATGCAACAGGGGCTGTTCGGCCTGACCTATCCGCATATCGAGGTGCTGGCACAGATCATTGCCGGGCCGGATCGCGGGCTGGTGTGGGTCGCACCGATCCTCGTGCTGGCGCCGTTCGGGCTGGCGCGATTGATCCGTGCCCCGGAAACACGTGACCTTGGCTGGCTCGCGGCAGCGATCGCCGTCATCGTGCTGCTGTATAATTCATCCTATTATTACTGGGATGGCGGCTATTCCACTGGCCCGCGCCATTCGGTTCCCGCGCTTGGCTTCCTGGCGCTCGGGCTTGCGCCCTTGTGGCAGGCATGGGGACAAACCGGGCGACGCTGGATCGCCGGGCTGCTGGGCCTGAGCATGGTCATCAATCTCGCCATCGCCGCAGCCGAGGTCACTGCGCCACATGGCTTCCATTTTCCGGTCTATGATCCGGTGATGACGCGCTTCTTCGCTGGAGAGATCCGGACCGTGCCAAGCGACTGGTGGCATTGGAAGACCGGTTTCGGTCTCGCATTCTATCTCGCGCTGGCGCTGCCGATGCTGTGGTTCCTGTTCCGCGCGGTGAGCTTGTCGAGTGCGCCGCCACGGGATAGTCTCGCCCGCATTACCTGACTGGCGTCGCGTGACTGGCGAAGCGTGGAGCACCACGGGGAAGCGCGACCGATCCATGCCGCTCGCCTGGGCAGACCTCATTCGTGAAGGAGCCTCCCATGCCCGATCTGCCCGCGATCCGTATTGCCTTTCTGCTATTCCCCGATGTCACGCAACTCGACCTGACCGGGCCGGCGCAAGTGTTGTCGCGTCTCGGCAATGCGACGATCGATCTGGTCGCGGCGACCCGCGATCCGGTCGCGACCGATGCGGGCTTTGCGCTGCTGCCGACCGCGACATTCGAGGACGCGGTCCAGCCCGACATCCTGTGCATCCCCGGCGGCTTCGGCGTGACCGACGCCAGCGAAGATGCGGCGGCGATGGCGTGGGTCCGTTCGGCGGCGGCTGACGCGATCTGGGTGACCAGCGTATGCACCGGCGCGCTGCTGCTCGGCGCGGCAGGTCTGCTGCGCGGGTATCGCGCGACCACTCACTGGGCGCAACATCACCATCTTGCCGCATTCGGTGCGATCCCGGTGCATGAGCGGGTCGTGTTCGACCGCAACCGCGTGACCGGCGGCGGAGTGACCGCCGGGATCGATTTCGGCCTTGCGCTCACCGCCGCGATCCGCGGCGAGGATCATGCCCGGCTGGTTCAGCTGAGCCTCGAATATGACCCGGCACCGCCGTTCGATGCGGGCTCGCCCGAGCGCGCCGATGCCGCGACGCTTGCGCGCTATCAGGCGCTGGCTGCGCGGCTTGCGCCGGACCGCGACGAACGCACCCGGGCGCTCGCCGCGCGGATGCCGACGGATTAGAGACGGCACCCGCCCGCTCCCCCGCTCAGCCACCCACAGAATATACTGAATGGGTGGCCGGGCGGGGGAGCGGGCTGGTGCCGTCTTGCTGAAAACGATTCTAGGGCTTGCGCTTCATGCCGCGTACCCGGTGCCAGATATAGAAGCCCGCCCCGGCCACCAGCACCACGCCGATCAGTGCATCGGCGCTGTGGAACGCGGCCTTGAGCCGCGGGTCGCTGTTCCATTTCTCGCCCAGCACCATGCCGAGCCAGGCGAGCCCGAAGCACCACGGCCAGGAGCCGACAAAGGTGTACACATGGAATGGCAGCAGCTTCATCCTGGCGACACCGGCCGGAAAGGCGATGAACGAGCGGATCACCGGCAGCAACCGGCCGATCAGCACCGCCGAATTGCCGAAGCGCGCGAAGAATCGGTCGGCGGCGTCAAGCTCGCCCGGGCCGATCAGGACATAGCGGCCCCAGCGCTCGATCGCCGGACGCCCGCCGCGCTTGCCCAGTTCATAGGCCGGAATCGACCCGATATTGCAGCCGATCGCCCCGGCGGTCGCCGCCAAATACAGGTTGAAATGTCCGGTCGAGACGAGATAGCCGGCGAACGGCATGATGATCTCGGACGGCAAGGGAATGCAGGCCGATTCGATCGCCATCAACAGCGCGATGCCGAGATAGCCGCCGCTGGAGATGACCCAGATAGTGAACGTGGCGAGGATGCCCAGGATGTGCTCGATCATGGGCAGATGCGATGGGGGAGGTTGGCGGCGAAGGGAAGCCCTTATTTCCGGGCGACCCGTTCGCCCACCCTGCGCAGATCCTCGACAAACCGGGCAAACTCCTCCTCCTTTTCCGCCTCGTCGGGCAGGCGCAGCAAATAGCTTGGGTGAACCGTGATCCACGCCTCGCCGCCGTCGCCGGGCAGGGCGAGCGCCCGTCCCCGCTCGCGGCCGATGGCCATGGTCTTGCCGAACAGCGAGCGCGCTGCCGTCGCGCCCAGCGCGACCGTCACGCGAGGCTTCACCAGCATGCGTTCCTGATCGATCCACCAGCGGCACGCCTCGATCTCGCCCGCGCCGGGTTTGGAATGGATGCGCCTTTTGCCGCGCTGCTCGAATTTGAAATGCTTGACCGCGTTGGTGACATAGACGCTCGCGCGGTCGATCCCGGCCTCGGCCAGCGCGCGATTGAACATCTGGCCCGCCGGGCCGACAAAGGGCTTGCCGGCCAGATCCTCCTGGTCGCCGGGCTGCTCGCCGACGAACATCAGCGCTGCATCGACCGGCCCTTCGCCGAACACGGTCTGCGTCGCGTCCCGATACAAGGGGCAGCGCGTACAGCCAGCCGCCTCGTCGCGCAGTGCCTCCCATGCGACCGGGATATTGCCGCCGACACTGGCGCGCGCCGTCTCGATCATGCCACTCTCCCGCGCTTGCGCCGCTGCGATCAGGCCGGGCACCAACGCGGTTTCGGGCATGTTTTTCCAATATTTCTTCGGCATTTCCTTCAACATCGCGCCAATCTTCACGCGCGCCGGATTGAAGATCGAGGCATAATAGGTCTTCCACACATCCTCGACCGGATCGCCGTCCGGCGCATCGCCCTTTTGTGCACCCGGACCCTCGCTCAGCGTCTCGCCGTCCCAGTGAATCGACAGGTCCGGCGTCAGGATCGACCAGCGCATCGATGCGAAGCGTTCGATGAAGAAGGCGGCATTGGCGCGGACGATATGATGCTCGGGTTCGAACCAGGCGACGAAACGCGGACCCGCATCGTCGGGGACGTCCCGGAAGCGCAGAAAGGCGCGCATCTTGTGGATGTCGCGCCGCACCTGCCCGGCGAGAGGATCGAGCCGGCGGATCAGCGGATCGGCGCGGTCCTCGATCAGGCCGGGCCGGGAGCGGAGCCGGATGAGCAGGGTGTAGAGCAAGGCGAACCGCTCGGGATCGCGGTGCAGCACCACATCGCGTGCCAGGTCGATAAAGGCGCGCGGGACGGAGAAGCCGGCAGGCGCAGACGAGGTCGTTGACGCTGCCGCTCCGGCGAAGAGATCGCTGCCCCCCTCGCCGATTTGCCAGAGGACTTGCTCAGGCGCCACGGCTTCCGCGGCCAACGCGCGTGCGACGTCGCGCCAGCCTTCGAAATCATCCGGCGCGGCGAGGATCGCAGTCCTCAATGTCGTGCCAGAATGTCAGTCGCGCTCGTCGCTACCCGGCGGCGAGGCTTCGGCGCGGGCCAGCTCCTTCGGCTTGCGCGTCTCGAACACTTTGGCGAGCCGTGCTTCCTCCGCACTGCTGAGCTCCTCCGCGGCGGCGGGGAACATTTCTTCCTCTTCCTCGTCGATATGATGCTCATAGCGGTGGCGCATTTCCTTGAACTTGGTCAGCCATGCGCCGGTGGCCATGTCGATCTCGGCCAGCTCGCCGAGATAATCGTCGATCTCCTTATGCTCGGAGACCGAGTGGCGGGCGTCGTCGCGCAGCTCCGGGTTGCCCAGCATGGTCGCATAGAGCGACTCCTCTTCGGCGGCGGCATGCGCCGAGACTTCGACGCGGAACGCCTCGAACAGAGTCTCGCGCTCCTCGCTCGCGCCGGAGGTTTCGCTGATCTGCGCGAGCAGCGTGCGGTGGCGGTCGTGATCGGCCTTGAGATCGGCGAAGATACGGGCGTCGGCCATGAAACTCTCCTGTGGTTGGCAGAAGAACCGATCGCGGCGATGCTTGTTTCAGTTGCGAGTCGCTTTCACCCCGATATCCGCCGGCGTGCCGGCGGGTGGCATTTCCGCGATCCAGCGTGTGAGCAGGTCGATCGCCTCGGCATGGACGGTGGCGCGGCCCAGCTCCGGCATGGCGATGCCGGGGTCGGCGCTCTCCATGCGGAAGATCAGGATCGAGCGTTCGGGATGGCCCGGGTCGATGTCGAACTCGTTGCTGCCGCTGCCACGTCCCGCCGCTACCGGGTGCTTGAGGATGCCGCGCGCATTCAGATCGGCCTGGTGCCAGTCGAGATAAAGGCCCGAATTGGATGCCGCGCCATTGGGGTTGTGGCAATGCGCGCAATTGGTTTCGAGATAGGCGCGCGCGCGGTCGGCGAGCGGGGCGGCCGCATCGTCCCAGCGTGCGAGGCGCGGCGCATCCGTAGGCAAGCGGTCGAGCATCCCGGCCTTGAGCAAGGCCTGAAGCTGCTTGCCGTCATTAAGATTGCGGATCTTCGGGCCGATCGGGGTGACCGCGCCCGACAGCGCGTGGCAATCCTTGCACTGATTTTGGTTGGGTACCGAATAGCTGATCGTGCGAATGGTGCCCGACGGATCGGTGAAGGTCACCGGGATGCGCGTGCCGGCGCGCTTCAGCACTGCATCGGTACCGTCCGCATTCCACACATAGGGGATCGCCACCCAGCCGCTCGCACGGTGGAGCAGCAGCCGCGTCTCGAGCGCCTTGAACCTGCCCGCCTGCTGATAGCCGAACGTCTTCACCAGCGCCGAGCCGACCGGCAGGTCGATGACCTTGTCCGGGTCATAGGCGGCGGCCTTGCCGCCCGGGACATAGAGATAGCGCTGCTTCTCGGCATAGTCGGAGAAGAGTGGAGTATTGAGCGTATAGGGCGTTACGCGCGCCGCCGGCGCGCGCGTCGCCATGTCGGTAAAGAGATGGAATTCCGACAGGGTCGCCGGATATCCTTCACCGGTGATCGCCGCGTCGTTCACGCCGCGCGCGTCCTCCATCGCCGCGCCCAGAATGACGAGCGCGGCGGCGGCGGAGACGATTATGGCAAGGCGTCGGGCGAGGTTCACCGGGCAGCGGCCTCCATCGCCTCGGGCAACACGACCCTGGCGGGTTGCGGCATCGCTGTGCCCGTGGACAGATCGACCGGCGCCGGCTTGGCCGTCTCCGGCGGTGCGGCGAGCGCAAGGCCCAGGCCAAGCACTGTGACCTTGTCGGTCACGGCCAGCCCGGCCTTGTCGCCGGAGCCGTCCCACAGGATCGGCGGCAGCGACCCGCCGAACGCCGCGGCAAGTTGAGCGCCGCCCGGCAATTGCGGAGCGAAGCCGGCCTTGCCGTGGCGATTACCGCCGACCGCGATGCCGCGCGGCAGCGGGTTGTAGCGCTTGTCGGTAAAGGCCTTGGGGTAGCTGATGATCATCACGTTCGCGGTGCCGTTGCCCGACAGGTCATTGTCGAAGACATGGACATTGTCGTTGGCCATCACCAGCACGCCGGTGCCGGTCGGCACCGTGGCGACGATATTGCCCTTGGGCGCGAAATTGGGCGTGTCGTTGTCGACCACCATATTCTTGAACACGCGGATGTCGCCGCCGCCCATCACCGGCAGATTGGGCAGGTCGAATACCAGGATGCCGCCGGTATTGTGCGTCGCGGTGTTGCCATAGACATCGGCGTTGCGGCTGTTCTCGATCTCGATCCCGGCGACATTGCCCTCGGCGCGCGAATTGCGCACGATGATCCGCTTCGACTGGCCGACATAGATGCCCGCATCGGACGCGCCCTTCACAATGACCGAATCGATCAGCACGTCGCTGCTCTCGACCGGATAGATGCCATAGGCGCCGTTGGTTTCCTTCGGCCCGCCGGTCCATTCGACGCGGACATTCTTGTAGACGATGCGGTCGGCGCCCTTGGTCTTGATCCCGTCGCCCTTCGAATCCTCGACCGCGAAGCCGCGCAGCACGACATCGTCGGAGGTCACGAGCAGGCCTTCGCCCGCACCCAATTGCCCCTTGAAGCTCAGCACCGTCTTGTCCGGCCCGGCGCCGCGCACAATGACCTTGTTGACATCAAGCGACAGGCCGTCGGTCAGGTCGAAGCGCCCCGCACCGATCTCGATCACGTCGCCGGGCGCCGCTTCGATCAGCGCGCCTTGCAGCCGCGATTGCGCATCGGGTCCGGGTGCGACGGTGATGGTCTTGGCCAGGGCGGGCGACGCGATGATCGCGAGCGCCGCAAATGGCAGGATAGGTTTCATGTACAGCTCCTCTAATGTCATGCGCGGGTTCGCCCCGCGTCTATGACGATCATTTTCAGACCGAACCGGGGCCTTTGGCTTTGCCGATTCCGCATCCGTGCCGACATGTTCCGGCATTGGAAAAAATCTAGCGATAACTACTTTATGGTCAATAACTATTTCGGCGAAGTGCGGCACCGATCACTGTTTTCCGGCCATGATCAGATGAAAAGCTCCATTTGTTTCGGCTTGGGCGTAAGAATGGTCTTCAGCCCCGCCAGGTCGGTCAATGCGCCGGGCCGCCAGCCCTCCGCGATCAGAAAGGGCCGCACCTTCACCACCGATACGGTCAGCCGGGCGACATCCTCAAGCCGCAACCGCCGCCAGCGCCGCGCGGCAAGGATCGCATCGACTGCCTTGGTCCCGAGCCCGGGAACGCGCAGCAGCATTTCGCGCGGCCCCTTGTTCACATCGACCGGAAAGGCGCCGCGGAACTTCAGCGCCCAGGCAAGCTTTGGATCGATGTCGAGCGGCAGCATGCCGGTTTCGGCATCGGCCGCCGCGACGACTTCATTCGCGCCATAGCCATAGAAACGCATCAGCCAGTCCGACTGATAGAGCCGGTGTTCGCGCATCAGCGGCGGGCGCTGCAGCGGCAGGATCGCGCTGGCATCGGGGATCGGCGAGAAGGCGGAATAATAGACCCGCCTGAGTCCGAAGCGATCGTAGAGAGTCGACGCCTTGCGCACGATATCGCCGTCGGTCGCGGCGTCCGCGCCGACGATCATCTGGGTCGATTGCCCGGCCGGTGCGAATGTCGGCGCGGAGCGGTATTTTCGGGTCGCGTCAGCGGTATCGATGATCGCCGACTTCATCTCGGTCATCGCGCCTTCGATCCGGCTCTCGGATTTCTCCGGCGCAAGCCGTCTGAGCCCGCTCGCGGTCGGCAGCTCGACATTGATCGACACGCGGTCGGCATGGAGTCCCGCCTGATGCACCAGCTCGGGATCGGCGTCGGGGATGGTCTTCAAATGGATATAGCCACGGAAATGATGGTCTTCGCGCAAGCTCCGCGCGACCTCGACGATCTGCTCCATGGTATAGTTGGAGGAGCGGATGATGCCCGAGGAAAGGAACAGCCCTTCGATATAATTGCGCCGGTAGAAAGCGAGGGTGAGCTGCACCACTTCGTCGGCGGTGAAGCGTGCGCGGCGCACATTGCTGCTCTTGCGATTGATGCAATAATGGCAGTCGAAGATACAGCTGTTGGTCAGCAGGATCTTGAGCAGGCTGATGCAGCGTCCGTCGGGAGCATAGGCATGGCAGATGCCCATTCCGCCATCGGTCGACCCCAACCCCTTGCCGTCGCGCGAACTGCGCTTGACCGTACCCGACGAAGCGCAGGACGCATCATATTTGGCCGCATCGGCGAGGATTTCGAGCTTTTGCTGAATATCGAGCTGGGCCATATGTTCTTTATATGTTCCGATCGACGCGTCGTAAAGGGCTGAAAGTTCTAGAATTTTCTGGTCGCATGTTTGGAGCAAAGCTCGCGACTTCAGTCGGGCAAGGCTTCAGCCGATTCTGCGCGCAACCACCGATCGCGAGCTGGCCGCAGCGTTTGGCGTCTCACGCACCACCATCTTTCGCTGGCGCGCCGCTTACCCGGAGTTCGCCGGGGCGAACGGCTGGCCGCGCACGCCGCACCCCGCTTGGAGGGTTTTGAATTGAGCTGAGTTGAGTTGATCCAACCTTATCCGTGCGAAGATCCGACCCGAGCCGATGTCGCTTTTAGTTGATCCGCTCGAACGAAAGCGTGCGCTGTTCCCGGTCGGCCGCCGTCAGCCGGACGCGCAGCGCGTCGCCCGGTGTCACATTATGCGCGCTGACATTGGCGACCACGGGCAGGTCGCGCAGCTGCATGCGCGCGCCGTGATCGGTCACGTCGGTGACCACCGCCGGGAAGACCTGCCCTTCCTGGCCGTGCAGCATGACGGCCTCGGCCAGGTCGATCACGGCACGGTCGATCCGCCCGCTCAACGCATCGGCGCGGGCCATCACCTGGGGCAGGCGCGTGAATGCCTCGGTCACGACATCCGGCACCGTCTGGCCATTCGCGATCGCCAGCGTGGCGCGCACCACATAGCGGTCGGCAAGCCGGCGCAGCGGGGCTGTGGCATGGGCATAGGTCGCAGCCATCGCCGCATGCCAGGGCACCACGCCGTCGCGGTACGGGACATAGGACGCCCCCATGCCGGCGCGGCGAATCGCCAGCATGAAGGCCGCCTGGCGCGGATCGATCGCATCGAGCGTGCGCTCATACTCGGTGAGCGGCATGGCGTCGGGCCAGGTCAGGCCGAACGCACTGGCGGTATGGCGCAGCCGCTTGACTGCGCGCGCATCGGGTTCGGCCATGACCCGGAACAGCCCGGTATGATGCGCCTGCAGCGCGTCGGCGATCGCCATGTTGGTCGCCAGCGACATGGCGGCGTTGCGATTCTCCGATTCGAGCAGCGGGCGAAAGGCGAGTTGATAGGTGCCGTCGCCGAGCGCGGCGACTTCCTGTTCGGGTGGGTCGACCCGCGCTGCGCCGCGCCGGTCCTCGGCCGCCTGGATACGCCCCGCCAGCTCGGCAAAGCCGGCCGGCAGGTCGCTGTCGCGCACGCTGTCATAGGCGAGCTTGGCCGCACTGCGGATGATTGCGCGCTCGGCGCCGTCGAGGCGGACGCCGCCGTCGGGGGCGACGCGCACGGTGAAGATCACCGCCGGGCGCGGGCCGGTGGGGAGCAGGCTGGCGGCGCCTTCCGCGAGTATCGGTGGATAAAGTCCGGCCTTGCCGTCGGGCAGATAACGCGTCGTACCGCGCTGCCACGCCTCGGTGTCGAGCGCGTCGCCGTCGTCGACGAACCAGGCGACATCGGCGATCGCGTAGTGGAGCAGCAGGTCGGCGCCACTCGGCTCGATTGCAAAGGCCTGGTCGAGATCGGTCGAGGCGGCAGGGTCGAGCGTGACGAAGCGCCGGTCGGTGCGATCGACATGCTGGGCAGGCGCGCGGGCCGCGGCGATTTCAGCGGCGGCCAGGACAGGAGCGGGGAAGGCGTCCGGCACCTGAAACTGGTCGCGGATCGTCGCCAGGCCATGGGCGAGAGCATTGTCGGGATCGGCGAGCGCCTTCATCATTGACCGTGCTACACCGCCGATGGGCATGTTCCGAAGAAAAAAAGCCAAAAAATTTCGCGGCCATGTCACACTCGACCCGCGCTAGCTCGTCTTGACGGGGAAGGTGCATAGGGCACCGAGGAGAAGGCAGATGGCCCCGCGTATCAAGAACCCGTTCAAGTTCATTCCCGACGGCCTCAAGGCAATGATGGCGGTGGAAGCGAGCATCGCGGCCAGCGGGCTGGAGCACAGCTTGCTGGAACTGGTGAAGATGCGCGCGTCGCAGATCAATGGCTGCGCCTATTGCATCCATATGCACGCGACCGATGCGCGGGCGCATGGCGAGACCGAGATGCGGCTCTACATGCTCAACGCGTGGCGCGAATCGCCGCTCTACAATGATCGCGAACGCGCCGCGCTGGCCTGGACCGAGGCACTGACTCATGTCGCCGATACCGGCGCGCCGGATGCCGATTATGCGCTGGTCAGCGCGCAGTTCAGCGAGGAGGAGCAAGTCCAGCTCACCTTGCTGATCGGGTCGATCAACCTGTGGAACCGGCTGCAGATCGGCCTGCGCGCCGTTCATCCGGTGGATGCGGCGCGTGCTGCAGCCTGAGGAGTCGACCCGCATTTTCGAGGCGCAGCGGCCGCGGCTGCTGCGCCTCGCCTACCGCATGCTCGGCTCGTTCAGCGAAGCGGAGGATGTGGTGCAGGATGCGTGGCTGCGCTGGCAACGCGCCGATGTCGCGGTGGAAACGCCCGCTGCCTTCCTGTCGCGCATCGTCACGCGGCTGTGCCTCGACGTGATCAAATCGGCCCGCGTGCGGCGCGAAACCTATATCGGCGAATGGCTGCCCGAGCCATTGCTCGATACCGCCGGGGAAGAGCCGGCCGATGACCTCACCATGACCTTGATGATGGCGCTCGAACGCCTGTCGCCGCTGGAGCGGGCGGCGTTCCTGCTCCACGATGTGTTCGGCGTGGCGCTGAACGAAGTCGCGGCGACGCTCGACCGCGATGCAGGCGCGGTGCGGCAGCTGGCGGTCCGGGCGCGCAAGCATGTCCATGACGCACGGCCGCGCTTTCCGGTCGAACAGGAAGAAGCGGACCGGATTGCCGAGGCCTTTTTCGCGGCGTCGCGCAGCGGCGATACCCAAATGCTGAAGACATTGCTGGCCGACAATGTCGTGCTGCAGGCCGATGGCGGCGGCCGAGTGTTGTCGTTCCGCAACCCGATCGTCGGGGTCGACCGCATGCTGCGGCTGTTCGCCGGCCTGCATCGCAAGTTCGGCGAGCATGGGATGGTGATGATCCGCCCGGTGTGGATCGACGGCTTGCCCGGCTATGTCAGTTCCGAACGCGGGGAAGTCCTGCAGACCACCGCGCTGGAGATCGAGGATGGGCGCATCACCGGCATCTATATCATGCGCAACCCCGACAAGCTGAAACATGTCGAACTGGCCCTGGCCGTCGAAGCACCGGCCGGACAGCCGCATTGATCGCGAGATCGCAAAGGAAAATGACATGACACGGACCTGCATCATCGTCGCGACGATCCTCGGCCTGGCCATGGCGGCCAATGGCATATTCATGCTGGCATCGCCGCTGGACTGGTATTTCGCGGTGCCCGGCGTGACCTCGACCGGCGCATTCAACCAGCATTTCATTCGCGATATCGGCATGATCTTCGTCATGACCGGCGCGGCCTATGTGGTCGGCGCGGTGCGGGCGGAGCTGCGATTGCTGCTCTGGGCGGTGGCGACGATCTGGTTCAGCGGCCATGCCCTGTTCCATCTGTGGGAAATTGCAGTGGGCATCTGCGCGCTGTCCGCTTTTCCGCGCGATTTCGCCGCCGTCACCTTGCCGGCGCTGATCGGGATCGGGCTGACCGCGTGGAGCTATGGCGACCGCCGGCGGCGGATGCTGGCCGGCGCATGATTCAACGGCCATACCCGCTTTGTTAGACGGGGCCTCGCGACGGCGGTAAGGCTTGTCCGTCGTATCGAAGCGGGGAAGATATGAGAGTGGATGCCGGCCCGATCGCGATCCTGTTCGCGGTCCTTGTCCTGTTGGGGCCGCTGATACTCGGCCTGATGGGCTGGCTCCGACGCGGGAAGGTCCGCGGAAGCGGCTCGGCGGCGCGGTCATGGGACTGGCGGCTGACGATCGGGTCGGCGTTGCTCTATGCGCTCGCCTTTGAAGTGCTGTTCCTGATCCAGGAACTGTTTCTCGTCATTCCCAAGGCGCTCACTCCCGGGCTCCATCCGATCCTCTATCACAACAATCACGACTGGACTGGCGACAATCCGCTGGCGCGATTGTTTCAGGGCACCGGCGCACTGGCCATCCTGCTGGTCGGACTGGCGGCGCTGGCCGTGCTGCGCGCCGCGCATGTGCCGAAGGGCATGACCGCGCGCACAGCGCTGATCTGGGTCGCCTTTGCCGGCTTGTTCCAGTCGGTTCCGCAGGTCGTGGTCGGCGCGATCCTGCCGCAGAACGATGTCGGCATGGCGATGGATTATCTTGGCCTCGACGCGCCGCTGCGCTGGGCTGCGGCGCTGCTTGCGATGGCGGCGATCATCGCACTGGCGTTTGCGCTGACTCGCCCCTTGCTCAGCCTCGCACCCGATGCGTCACGCACCGGCACGATCTTCCGGGTGGGGACTGTGCCGGCGGTGCTGGGGACCCTGATCGTCATCCCGTTCCGCCTGCCGGGCTCAATCGACCAGGTGGCGCTGGTCCCGGTTGCGGTGGCGATCATCGGCATGGGATTCATCCAGGCCGGCGCCTGGCGCAGCGCGCCGCGGCCGCCGGAGGCGCCGACCGGCCAGCTCAGCCCATTGCTTCTATTGATCGCGGCGATGGCAATGCTGGCATTTTTCCAGGTCGTGCTGCGACCCGGCATTGCCTTCTGAAGTGACGCCGGGGACTGGCTGTTCTTCGCCGGTGGGGGACGATACACCCGCCCCAAAGCATCGGGAGCGAGCATGAGCGGGACGGATCGAACGCGGTGGTGGCCCTATGTGCTGCTGGGCCTGACCTGCCTCGCCGGCTGGGCGTTCAAGGGGCATTGCGGGGCTTATTGGACCGATTCGATCCAGTACACCACTGGCTGCTACAGCGACGCGGTGCCGTTCTGGGGTCTGCGCGGCGTCGCGGCGGGGCAATTGCCCTATGTCGAGGCGCGGATGGAATATCCCGTGCTGACCGGCGGGCTGATCTGGATCGAAGGTCTGGTGACGCGGACGATCTTCGGCCCGGTGGCGACCGCGGCGCATTTCCTTGGTGTCGTGGCTGCGGTTAATGCGTTGCTCGCCTTTCTCGTGCTGGCAATGATGGAGCGGGCCGGGGTCGATCGCCAGCGGCTCTACTGGTGGGCGGCGGCGCCGCCGCTGATCCTCTATCTCGGGCATAACTGGGATATGCTGGCCGTCGCCTTCGCCGTCGCGGCGCTGCTTGCGGCGCGGCGCGGGGGCGGGGCCAATGCCACCGCGCTGGCCGCATTGGGCACCGCCGCCAAGCTGTTTCCGGTGTTGCTGTTGCCGCTGCTCGGCTTGGGCGCGCTGTTCCCCGCTGAGCGCCGCGGCGTGACCCGGCGTCTTGCCGCCGCGGCGCTGCTGGTGGGGATCGCCATCGCCTATTGGGGCGCGGTCAATCTGCCGCTGGCGCTCGGCGCGTATCAGAACTGGTCCGAATTCTACCGCTTCTCCGGCGACCGGTCGGGCACCGCCGCGTCGATCTGGGAATTGCTGGCGGTGTTCGGGGTCTGGATGTCCCCGATCGCACAGCGCAACCTGGTGTCGGGCGGCCTGTTCCTGATCGGCGCGACGGTGATCGTCGCGTTGGGCTGGCGACGGCACGGCCATCGGCCCTGGCTGTTGTTCACCCCGGTGCTTGCCTGGTTCCTGCTGACCAACAAGGTCTATTCGCCGCAATTCGACCTGTGGCTCTATCCGATGCTGATCCTGACCAGCTACCGGCTCTGGCCGGTTGCCTGGTTCGCGTTCGGCGATGTGCTCGCCTATTTCGCCGAATTCTGGTTGTTCGCCGGAATGGAGGGGCATCTGCCCGCCGCGACGCAGGGCCAGATTGCGCTGGCCGCGGCGATTCGCGGCGCGGCGATGCTGTGGATCATCGCCGCGAGCTTGCGCCAGCCCGCGCCGGATTGGGTCGAGCAGAGCCCTATGCCGCGAGCAGGCTCTCCGCCCCGCCCAGATCGACCGAGACCAGCCGGCTGACGCCCTGTTCGATCATCGTCACGCCGAACAGCCGGTGCATGCGGCTCATCGTCACGGCATTATGGGTGACGATCAGATAGCGGGTCGCGGTTTCGCGGGTCATCGCGTCGAGCAGGTCGCAGAAACGCTCGATATTGGCGTCGTCGAGCGGCGCGTCGACTTCGTCGAGCACGCAGATCGGTGCCGGATTGGTCAGGAACAGGCCGAAGATCAGCGCGACCGCGGTCAGCGCCTGCTCGCCGCCCGAGAGCAGGGTCAGCGACTGCAGCTTCTTGCCCGGCGGCTGCGCCATGATCTCAAGTCCCGCTTCAAGCGGATCGTCCGAATCGATCAGTTCGAGATGCGCGCTGCCGCCATTGAACAAGGTGGTGAAGAGGCGGCGGAAATGGCCGTCGACCGCTTCGAACGCCGCGAGCAGGCGCTGCCGGCCCTCGCGGTTCAGCGTGCCGATCGAGCCGCGCAGCCGGTTGACCGCCTGGCCGAGTTCGTCGCGCTCGGCGCTGTTGCCGATGCTCGCCGCCTCAAGCTCGGCCAGTTCGCTTTCGGCGACGAGATTGACCGGGCCGATCCGCTCGCGCTCCAGCGTGAGACGTTCGTGCATGCTCGATTCGTCCGCCGGGCTGCGCACCGTGTCGACCTGAAAGCCGACCCGCTCCGGCAACACCGGCGCGGGGCATTCGAAACGCTCGCCGGACAAGCGGCCCATCTCGATCCGGCGCAACTCCTGATTCTCCGCGCGCGCCGCCGCGCCGGCCCGGGCTTCGCGCGCTTCGGATAAAGCCTCGCCTGCCATGCGCGCGACGGTGTCGGTTTCGCGCAGCGTGCCTTCGGCCTCGCGTTCCACGGTCTGGGCCGCTTCCGCTTCGGCCCGCGCGGTGCCGTGGGCTGCATCCAGTGCGGCGATCTCGCGGTCGAGCGCTGCGGGGCGGTCGGCCAGCGTTTCGGCTTCGGTGGCCAGTTCGGCGTCGCGCTTGTCCATGTCGCCGATGCGGCGGGCCGCCTCACCGGCCCGGGCGCGCCAGCCCTTGGCCTCGCCGGTACCGCTTGCCAGCCGGTCGCGGTCCTGCGCGATCGTCCGCTCCAGCCCCGCGCGGTCGGCGCGGGCGGTCGCCACGGCGGTGCGTCGGCTTTCGGCCTCGGCGGACAAGGCCACGACTCGCTCGCGGGTCGCGCTGCCGTCGGGCAGGCGCCGCCTTGTCGCGCGTCGCGCGGTCGAGCTCGGCCTGTGCCTCGGACAGTTCCGCCGCAATGCGTTGCCGACGCGAATCCAGATCGGCGCGCTGCGTCTCGATCCGTTCGAGCGCGACCGCCGCCTTGTCCTCGGCGCGGCCGGCATCGCGTGCGCTGGTTTCCGCACCCTCGAGCACGCGGCGCGCATCCGCCGCCGCGCGCCGCGCCTCGGCGATCGCTGCGTCGATGCGATTCAGTTCGGTTTCGGCCGAATCGACTGCGCGGACCACTGCGGGGCGTGCCGCCTCGATTGCGCGCAGCCGGTTCATGCGTTCGAGCCGTTCGGCCGCCGCGGCGCCGCCCGACTTCGCGACATAGCCATCCCAGCGGCGCAGCACGCCGGCGATCGTCACCAGCCTTTGCCCGACGGCAAGCGGTTGGCCATCGTCGCTGTCGGCGACCAGGATCTGCGCCAGCCGTCGCGCGATCGCCGGTGGGGCGGCAATGTGCTTGCCCAAGGCAACGGTGCCAGATGGTGGCGACGGATCGCCCGGCAAGACGTCAGCTCCGGCCCAGAAGCGCTCTGCCGCCGGGTCGAGCCCGGTTTCCAGATCGTCGCCCAATGCTGCCGCGAGCGCGCGCTCATAGCCCGGATCGGCACGCACCTGATCGAGCAGCCGCTCGCGTCCGCTCGCGCGCGTCGCCTTGGCGAGTGCCGCGGCTTCGCTGTCCAGCGCGGAGAGCTCGGCATGCGCCGCGGCGCGCGCCGATTGCGCGCGGTCGCGCTGGTCGATCGCCGAGCGTTCGCCGGCATCGGCGCGGGCAAGTGCGGTGCGGGCGGATTCGGCATGGCGCAGCGCTTGCGCGCGCGCCTCGGCGGCGCGGGTTCGCTCGGCCTGCAGCGGCGCCGCATCACCAAGTGCGGCGGCTTCCGCCGTGACACGCGACAGGTCGCGCTCGCTGCGCTCGGTCCGGGCACGCGCAGCCGCCAGCGCCGCTTCGGCCACGCGCGCTTCCGCCGCTTCACTGGCTTGCGCCGCGAGCGCCTGGGCCAGTGCGACCTCGGCGTCGCGCGCGGCGCGTTCGGCCGTGGCGAGTATCGTGTCCAGTTCGGGCATGCGCGTCGTCGCCTCGGCGATGCGCGCGTCCAGAGTCCTGGCTTCCTCGGCGAGTCGCGCCAGCGCCTCGGCCGCGTCATTGGCGAGCGCGCCTTCGCGCGCGCGGTCCTCGATCAGCCGGGTCCGGTTCTCCGCCAGTTCAGCCAGCCGCCGGTCGACCGTCGCACGCTCGGTGCGCAAGCTGGAGAGTTTATGCCCTGTCTCGCTCGCGCGGTCGCGCGTGGCGAGTGCGGCGGCGCGGGCGGTGGCCAGTCGAGCGGTCGCCTCGGCCTGATAGGCGGCGGCGGCGCGCTGTTTCTCGGACGCCTCGGCGACGTGCGTCTCGGCCAGCGCCGCTTCCGCCTTGGCGGCATCCGCCGCCGCTGCCGCGTCGCGCCAGCGCGCGAAGATCATCCGCGCTTCGGCGGTGCGGATCTGGTCGGAGAGTGCGCGATAGCGTTCGGCCTGGCGTGCCTGGCGCTTCAATGCCGCGGCGCGGGCGTCCTGGTCGGCGATCACTTCGTCGAGCCGGGTGAGATTGGCCTCGGTCGCGCGGAGCTTCTGTTCGGCGTCCTTGCGACGGACATGCAGGCCGGCGATCCCGGCCGCCTCCTCCAGCATCGCGCGGCGTTCGGCCGGCTTGGCGGAGATCACCGCGCTGATCCGGCCCTGGCTGACCAAGGCGGGCGAATGCGCGCCGGTCGCGGCATCGGCGAACAGCAGGGCAACGTCCTTGGCGCGAACGTCGCGCCCGTCGATGCGATAGGCGGAACCGGCGCCGCGTTCGATCCGGCGCACCACCTCGGTTTCCTCGGACCCGGCATCCTCGATCAGCAGCGAAACTTCGGCGAACTCACGCGCCGGGCGCGTGGCGGTACCGGCGAAGATCACATCCTCCATGCCCGCACCGCGCAGCGATCGGGCGGAGGTTTCGCCCATCGTCCAGCGCAGCGCCTCGAGCAAATTGGATTTGCCGCAGCCGTTCGGGCCGACGATCCCCGTCAGCCCGGGCTCGATGCGCAGGTCGGCGGCATCGACGAAGCTCTTGAATCCAGACAGCCTGAGCCGCTTGATCTGCACTTACGACACCGCCCCCCTGTTGATGCCCCGTTGATGCCCCTGCTGAAGATCGGGCGGGATCAGCCGCCCGCGCCCTTCAGCGCCGGCTCGAGCTGGGACCAGCTCACTGCGTCGACCTTCTTGTCGTTGATCAGGAAGGTCGGCGTGCCGGTGACGGTGCCCGATCCCGCGGCGTCGTCGCTCAGCTTGGCCGCCGCTTCCAGCTTGGCCTGGTCGTTGAGGCAAGCGCGCGCCTTGGCCTCGGGGATGCCGCGCTGCTTGACGAAATCGATCAGGCCCATCTGCTCGGCGAGCGCCGTCGCCACTTCATTGGGTTTCATGCTCGCGAACTTCGCCTGCGCTTCGGGCGAAATCTTCTGCAGCTTGTCGAGATAATCGCTTTGATTCTGATACATCTGCTCGAGCAGCGGGAAGAAGGGCTGTGCGCCGCCGCAGGTGCCGAGCAGGGCGGCGGCGAGATCGGGTGCGCCATGGACCAGGAAATCGCGGAATTCATAGCTGACCTTGCCGGTCGACACATAATTCTTGATCAGCGGCTCCATGCCCTCACGGCCGAACTGGCCGCAGGTCGGGCAGGTGCGCGAGCCATATTCGACCAGCTTGATCGGCGCGTTGGGATTGCCCAGGCGATACCCGCCCTCAGGTGTCTGAGCCGATGTCTCGGCCCAGTTCTGCCCGGCGGGCGCCGGGACGGCGGCAACCGGCTTGGCGGGCGCATTGCTGTTGCCGGCGCTGTCTCCACCGCCGCAACCGGCGAGAGCGATCAAGGGCAGGACGGCGATTGCGAGACGGAACTTCATGGTCGGCACACTCCAGGGAAAATCACGAAACAACAGTATCACGGTAACGGATCAGCGCGCACCCGCCGCCTGCAGAACCTTGTCCAGCGCAGCCCAGTCGGCGTGCGGATAGGGCTTGCCGTTGACGACGAAGCTCGGGGTGCCGCCATCGTTCGGCGCGGCGGCACGAATCGCGGTCCAGGCCGCGTCGGCCATTACCACGACCTTGAGCGTGTCCGCCTCATTCGCAAAACAGGCATCGAGCGCCGCGTCGCTCAATCCTCTGGCGCGGCCGATATCGGTCAGCCCGGCCCCGTCGGCCAGCGCGCGCAGCCGGGCATTTTCCGGATAGAGCCCCATCCGCCCGGCATTGACGCGATCGAATTGCATTCCGCGCACCAGCCAGTCCTCCTGGCTCGCGAACATCGCATCGGTCGCCGCGAAAAAGCCCGCAGGGCCAGTGCAGCGCGCGATGATCGTCGCGGCCATATCGAGCTTGTCGCGGATTGCGTGGCGCAGCTCGACGCTGGTCGAGCCCGAACGGACATATTTGCCCTTGAGAACGCCTGCCGATTGGGCGGAGAAATGCCCGCAGTGCGGGCAGGTATAGCTGAGATATTCGATCAGCTTCACCTTCGCCTTGGGATTGCCGACGACGAACGCGCCGCTGCTCGTCTGAGTCACGGTTTTGGACCAGTCGCGCGGGGCGGGGGCCGCGCCGATCAGCAGCGGGGCCAGAAATAAGGCGATCATCCAGCGAATCACTCGTCTCCACTCCCCTTGACTGGGCTTGCCACGATCGGCGGTCCCCTGGTCGCGGCGACGCCTGCCGCCAATGCTTCGAGCACCGCTTTCAATTCCGGATCGGCGATGGTGCGCAGGCTTGCGCCAAGCTCGACCGGGATCGGTTTCAGCGATGGCGGCGCCGCGCGCGGGCGTGGCGCGGGGACATCGCCCTGGCGCATCTGCACTCGCGCGACCGCGGCATAGCCGAAGAAGCGATTGACCCGTTCGATGATCTCGGGCGCGATATGCTGCATCATCGTGCCATGCGCGCCGCGTACCACCAGGTTGAGCGTGCCTTCGGATCTTTTTCCTTGTGGAAAGCGGATCGATTCGGGCGCGGACACCCCGGCATAGCGCGCGCCGACGATCTCGGCCCAGCGGCTCACCACTGCGCTCTGCACGAAGCCGAAGCGACGAAACGCGGCACGGCCGGCGTCCGGCAACAGCTCGGACACCGCGCGCGCGCGACCGCCACGTGCCGCTGGACTCGGTGATTGGGTATCGGGGGCAGGAACGCCACGTTTGCTCATTGCGTCTCTCATGCCATAGCGATGCGGTGCCCGCAAAGCCCCGATCCATCCGCCCCCAGCTCTTTTCGGCGCCGCTCGTTTCGGCACCGTTGCTTGCCTGGTATGATGTCCATGCCCGCGACCTGCCCTGGCGCGCACCACCGGGGGCACCTTTTGCCGATCCGTATCGCGTCTGGCTGTCGGAGATCATGCTGCAGCAGACCAATGTCGCGACGGTGCGGCCGAAATTCGAGCATTTCACCGCGCGCTGGCCCGATTTCGCGAGTCTCGCCGCCGCCGATGAAGCCGAACTGATGACCGCCTGGGCCGGGCTTGGCTATTATGCGCGCGCGCGCAATCTGGTCGCGTGCGCACGCACCGTGGTCGAGCGGCATGGCGGCGCCTTCCCCGGGAATGAAGATGAATTGCGCGCTCTGCCTGGCATTGGCGCCTATACCGCCGCCGCCATCGCCAGCATCGCCTTTGGCGAACGCGCCGTGGTCGTGGACGGCAATGTCGAGCGCGTTGTGTCGCGTCTGTTCGCAATCGATGAGCCGCTGCCGGGCGCCCGCGCCGCGATCCGCGCCGCCACTGATTCGATCACGCCCGAGACGCGGGCAGGGGATTTCGCCCAGGCGATGATGGACCTGGGATCGTCGATCTGCACGCCGCGCAACCCGAAATGCCTGGTGTGTCCGCTCAGCGATCGATGCGCGGCGTTCGCGCACGGCCAGCCCGATGCCTATCCGGTCAAGCCGGCCCGGACTGCCAGGCCGGAGCGCTTCGGCACGATCTTCTGGGCGGAACGGGATGGCAAGGTGCTGCTGGTGCGCCGTCCGCCGCGCGGCCTGCTTGGCGGGATGCGCGCACTGCCCACCGGCCCGTGGTCGGAATCGCCTCCCGGCCTTGCCGATCCGCCGCTCACCGCCGGCTGGCGCATGCTCGACACGAGCGTCGTCCATGTCTTCACGCATTTTCGGCTCCAACTCTCCCTTGCGGTGGCGCGCGTGCGGGAGCATTCGAACGCTGGCGAATGGTGGCCGGTGGGGGATATCGAGTCGGCAGGTCTGCCGACGGTCTTCGCCAAAGCAGCGGCCGAGGTCAGGAGAGCGACATGAAGGCTGTGCGGTACATGGTTTCGGCGGGCGCTCTGGCTTTGCTCGCCGCGGGCGCGGTGTTTGCCAGTGAGGGAGCACCTCAGGCTCAATCCCAACCTCGGGCCCAACCTCGGGCCCAAACCTCCGCACCCGCACTGCGCGCCGTCCCGTCGGCGCTGCCCACCACTCAGGCGCTGCTCGACGGCTATGTTGTCGACAACAAGATGCCCGGCATCGTCGGTGCGTTCGGTTATGGCAACCACCCGACGATCTTCCTCAGCGCGGGCAAGGTCGCTGACGATGCGACGGCCGCCAAGGCGGGGCCCGACAGCCTGTGGCGGGTTTTTTCGATGACCAAACCGATCACCGGCATGGCGGCGATGCTGCTGATCGAGGATGGCAAGATGTCGCTCGACCAGCCGGTGTCGGACTTCATCCCGGCGTTCAAGACCATGAAGGTACTGATCGGCCCCGACAGTCTCGACAGTCGCCCGGCGGCGCGCCCGATCACGATTCGCCATCTGCTGACTCACACAGCCGGCTTGGGCTACAACATCATCACCAAGGGGCCGTTGCTGGCCGAGTATAACCGGCTCGGGATCGACCCGGCACAGGTCAACGCACAACTCGAGGCCAAATCGCGCCCGATTCGGCCTGCGACGCTTGAGGAATTCGCCAACCGCGCTGCGAGCGTGCCGTTGATCGCCGATCCGGGTACCAAATGGAGCTATTCGATCGGCCTCGACGTGATGGGCCGGGTGATCGAAGTCGCCAGCGGCATGAGCTTCGATGCGTTCGTGCAGAAGCGGATCTTCGGCCCGCTCAAGATGACTTCGAGCTACTGGACCGTGCCGCAGAGCGAGGTCGGGCGCTTTGCGAGCATGTATGTCATCATGGGCACCAATCGCCTGCCCTTCGATCCCGCCGCGACCTCAGTCTGGCTCAAGCCGCCGAGCTTCCCTTATGGCGGGGCCGGGCTGGTCATGTCGGCGCGCGACTATGACCGCTTCCTGCACATGCTGCAGAATTACGGTGAGCTCGACGGGGCGCGGGTGATGAAGCCGGAGACCGCCAGGCTCGGCATGTCGAACCTGATGCCGGCGGGGGTCTTCTTCACGGGCGTCGCCGCTTCCACCGGCGGCACGCCCCAGCCGATGGGCTTCGGCGCCGGCGGGTCGGTGGCGATCGACGATATGCCGAACGGGCCGGCCAAGGGCAGTTATGGCTGGGGCGGGGCGGCCGGTACGGTCGCTTTCGTCGATCCGGCGCACAAGACGCGCGGAACCGTGATGGTCAATTATTTCCCCGGCGAGAAATGGCCGCTGCGCACCGAAGTGCTCGGCGCCTTCAAGGCCGATCTGGAGCATAAGCACCAGTGATACCAGGATTTACCGGCGGCACGCTCGACCGCGCCGACCGCATTCGCCACGATTCGGAAGCGTTTGCGGCAGCGGCGGGCGACTGGCGCGCGAAGCTGCTCAAGCTCGAGAATTTCGAGCCCGAGCTCGATGAAGCCGGTCAGCTCGGCTGGACCAGCCTGGCCGATGCGCCGGACGATGCCGAACTGGTGCTGCTCGGGCTGGACGGCGACAAACCGCACTTCGCTGCCTTCACGCCTGGCATGCGCGCGCCGGCCGGACGGTCGATGCGCCTGTTCGGGCTGCTCGACCGGTTCGCACCGGGCGAGGCTGCGACCTATGCCGCCGCGCGCAGCGTGCTCGACTGGCATTCGCGCCATCAATTCTGCGCCAATTGCGGGACACAGACGGTGATGTTTCGCGCCGGTTGGGGACGCAGCTGCCCCAATTGCCATGCCGAGCATTTTCCGCGCGTCGATCCGGTGGTGATCATGATCGCCGAGCATGACGGCCGTGCACTGCTCGGGCGCCAGCCGGCTTGGCCCGCCGGGCGCTATTCGGCGCTGGCGGGGTTCCTCGAACCCGGCGAATCGATCGAGGAAGCGGTCGCGCGCGAGATCATGGAGGAAGCGGGCGTACGCGTGTCCAATGTGCGCTACATCGCCAGCCAGCCCTGGCCGTTCCCGTCATCGCTGATGATGGCCTGTGTCGGCATGGCGGAGGACGACAGGATCACGCTCGACACCAATGAGTTGGAGGACGCGATCTGGGTCCCGCGCGAGGAAGTGCAGCGCGTGCTCGCGGGCGGTGAGGGCTCGTTCCTGGCGCCGCCACCTTATGCGATTGCGCATACTTTGCTGGAAGCTTGGGCGAAGGGCTGATCCTACCCAACACGTGGAGGAATTGGGCAATTTCCACCGTCATCCCCGCAAAAGCGGGGATCCCGCTACCTTGCCGCACAGGCGGAAGAAGAAGGAGCGAGATCCCCGCTTTCGCGGGGATGACGGTGAATGGGTCAGTCAGCTGTCATCCCGCTCTGACGACTCAGTCGCGCGTGCGCGCCATGCGATACGTCCCCAGCAACCGCATCCATTTCGAATGGAAGCCCAGTTCCTCGAGCGCGCGGTCGATCGCCGGGTCGCCCGGCCGGCCGACAATATCGGCATAGAATTCGGTCGCCGCGAAGGTGCCGCCGCGCTGATAGCTTTCCAGCTTGGTCATGTTGACGCCGTTGGTCGCGAACCCGCCCATAGCCTTGTACAGCGCGGCCGGGATGTTCTTCACCTCGAAGATCAATGTCGTCATCCACGGACCGTCGCCGAGCGGCTCATGCCCAGCGCGTGCCAGCACCACGAAGCGGGTCGTGTTGTGATCGGCGTCGGCCAGGCCATTGGCGAGCAGGTTGAGATTGTAGATCGCCGCCGCGCCCGGCGGGGCGAGGGCCGCGACCTTCGGGTCGTTCATCTCGGCGATGACCGCTGCGGCGCCGGCCGTATCGGGATAGGCGATGGCGGTGATGCCATGTTCGCGCAGCCAGTGACGGCATTGACCGAGCGCCTGGGGATGGCTCATCGCTTCGCGCACATCGTCGCGCGTACCGACGCCCATCAGGGCATATTTGATACCGAGAAAATGCTCGCCGGTGATGACCAGCCCCGATTCGGGCAGCAGGAAATGCATGTCAGCGACGCGGCCATGGAGCGAATTCTCGATCGGGATGATCGCGCAATCGGCCCGGCCCTCGCGCACGGCGTCGATCGCATCGGCAAAGTCGAAACAGGGAAGAGGCAGGCAGTCGGGAAAGGCCTCCATCGCGGCGACATGCGAATTCGCCCCGGGCGCGCCCTGAAACGCGACCGCGCGCTCCGGCTCGGCGGCGGCGGCTTCAGTCATCTTCGCGACGATCGGGCGGGCGGGGGCAGCAAAATTTTCCATCGACCGCGCGCTTAGGGTCCGCCCTCAATTACCGCAATGGGTCGTGATCGCCCGTGGGAGATGGGCAGGAGAAACTGCCCCCGGCAGTTTCAGCCATGTCCGGGGGACATGGCGACCTGCCCATCTCCCACGGGTGACCGTCTCGACCGTCGCGGTAATTGAGGACGGACCCTGTGTCATGACAACGCCGCCACAAGCGCGGCTTGCGGTGTGAGCAACGCGAGATCTAAAGGATGCCAACTTTCCGGCCTATGACAGGACAGGGGCAGAGGCATAATGGACAACAGGACGAACACGATCGCGGGCTGGGTACTGGGGGCGTGCGGCGTGGCGCTCGGGCTCGGGATCGTCGGCGGCATGGTGTACCATACCGGCGTGCCCGAAAAGGCCGGCTTTCCGATTGAGGGCGCCGAGGCCGAGGGTGGCGCAGGCGCCGCCGAAGTGCCGATCGCGACTCTGTTGGCGTCGGCCGATCCGGCCAAGGGGGCGGATGTCTTCAAGAAGTGCACGGCATGCCACACGATCGCCCAGGGTGGCGCGAACGGCATCGGCCCGAATCTGTATGGGACGCTCGGCGAAGGCATTGCCGAGGGCAAGGCCGGTTTCGCTTTCTCCGACGCGCTGAAGTCGCATGGCGGCAAATGGGGCTTTGACGAAATGAACGCGTGGCTGACCAGCCCGCGCAAATTCGCCAGCGGCACCAAGATGACCTTTGCCGGCCTGGGCAATGCGCAGGACCGGGCGAATGTGATCGCCTATCTCAACCAGCAGGGATCGAACCTGCCGCTTCCGGCCGCCCCGGCGGCGGGCGCACCTGCGGCGGCCGACGGCAAGGCAGATGCGAAGGCAGAAGGCAACGCGACTGCCGCCGCCGAACCGGCCAAGGGCGCGGCACCGGCCCCAGCAGCACCGGCCCCAGCGCCGGCCGCGAACGCGCATTGATCGAACAGCCTCTCCTTCGGGAGAGGCCGGGGCCGCCGGAAACCCGGCGACGACCCCTGCTCACGCCGGAGCTCTGAAATGCCGACGATCGTCAACGACGTCATCGATTTCAGGCCCGACCGGGCATGGGGTGCGCGCGATCTCATGGAGATCGACGGCGTCACCGTTCGGCTGCATTGGACCGATCAGCCGTATAAATGGCACACCAATGACGGGGCCGAGGCCTTTGTCGTGCTCAGCGGCCAGGTCGATATGTTCTACCGGCTCGATGGGGAGGAGCATTGCGTGCGGCTCTCCCCGACCGACATGTTCCTGGCCGAGGTCGGCGACGAGCATGTCGCACACCCGGTCGGCGCGGCGCACATCCTCGTCGTGGAACGCAAGGGCTCGGTTTAGCTTGTATCGCCCGCTGGCGCTGACCCCGGTGTGGGCGCGGCGGCGTGTCGATTCAACAATTGGCGTGGATCATGAAACGTTGCGGCGGACGGAAATGCCATTCGGCGTTCCGCCCCGCTCTTTGACATGACCGGAAACCTACCTGCCTTGCTGCTGGCTGTTCCGGCTAATAACAGCCAGTCCTGTTCGCTGTTACTGGCTGTTATGCTGGCTGTTCCATGGCTGTTATCTGTGATCGCCGATTTTGATTTAGCGCATTGATATAAAGCGGAAATCAGGTCGAAAGGGCGAATTTAACAGCCAGCAAAATTTATTTTCCGAAATAACAGCCAGGAACAGCCAGCAAAATGCCGGGTGCCGGGGCAAATTCTAGAGCCGCTTCGAGTTGAGTTGATCCATTCTCTTCCGTTCGGCCTGAGCTTGTCGAAGGGCCGTTCTTCTCTCTTTTTGACGCTGAAGAAGGACGGTGCTTCGACAAGCTCAGCACGATCGGGGAAAGGATTCTACCCAAGCCAACCCCTAGTCGAGCACCACGCCCGTTTCGGGCCGCTCGCGATAGAAGTCGCGCACCACCTGCCAGCCTTCCTCGGCCGTCTCGACGAATTTGAAGATGTTCATATCGCGTGGGCTGACCACGCCTTCCTCGACCAGGGCCTCGAAATTGACCACCCGGTTCCAGAAGTCGCGGCCATAAAGCAGCACTGGAATCGGCGCGATCTTGCCGGTCTGGATCAGGGTCAGCAGCTCGAACAGCTCATCGAACGTGCCGAACCCGCCCGGGAATGCAGCGAGCGCGCGGGCGTGCAGCAGGAAGTGCATCTTGCGCAGCGCGAAATAGTGGAATTGGACGCTTAAGGATGGCGTCACATAGGGATTGGGCGCCTGCTCATGCGGCAGGACGATGTTGAGGCCGATCGATTCCTGGCCGACATCAGCGGCGCCGCGATTGGCCGCTTCCATGATCGACGGGCCGCCGCCCGAACAGACGACGAAATGGCGCTTGCCCTCGGTATCGCGCGGGAATTGGCTGACCTTCGCGGCGAGTTCGCGCGCGACGTCATAATATTTCGATTTGGCGATCAGGCTGTCGGCGATTCGGATCGCCTCTTCGCCGACGGCGAGGTCGCGCAGCGCCTGTGCCTTGGCCGGTTCGGGGATTCGTGCCGAGCCGTAAAAGACGAAGGTCGAGGCGATATTGGCCTCGTCGAGCACGAGTTGCGTCTTGAGCAGCTCGAGCTGGAAACGCACCGGGCGCAAATCCTCGCGCAGCAGGAAATCGAGATCCTGAAAGGCGAGCTTGTAGGCCGGATTTTCGGTTTGCGGGGTGCTGATGCCGGTCTTGGCGGTTTCGGCATCCTGGCGGGCGCGCGGAAAGACCCGCGACGGAACATGTGTATCACTCATCCCGGCCCTTTAGAGCAAAGTGGCGGAGGTTTGAAGCGTTTGGTACCGCCTGCAAAATTCGCTCTTTCGCGAATTTTCAAACCACCTCACCGGCAAAAGCTGGCGTGATCGTCCTCGAGGTGCAGATGGTTGTAGTGCGCCGCGTTGTAATCCGGGCTGAGCACGGTGCCGATCCGTTTGCAGGCGGAGGCACGGACCGTGCGCAGGAATGCCTGCACGTTACGGTCTTCCGATCGCCAGCTATGCTCGATGCTGATGCGCCGTCCGTCGCGCAGCACAAAGGCCGAGATATCGACGGCATTGGCGGTGGCGTGTCCGGACAGCCGGTTGCCGCTGCCCGCGCTGCCGACGATCTTGCGGCAGGCATAGGTGCCATAGGTTTCGATCCGCACCAGGTCGCTGCCGAGCATCTGCCGTGCGGCGGGCGCGACACCGTTGCGCGCCCAGCCGGTAAAGGCGCGGGCAAGGCCGCAGCGCATGCCCTTTATGCCGCTCACCGGCACACCGATATCGTTCAGCTGCACCGTGCCGACCATCGTGCAGCCGCCGCCAAAGTCGCGATCGGGCAGGGGTGTGAACTGGATATTGTCGCGCGCCAGATCGGCATAGCAGGCGCGGGTTTCGCGTGAGGTCGGGACCTCGACCCGCGCCGGTTTGGCGCTGCGCCGCGGCGCCGGGCG
The DNA here is from genome assembly GCF_014490665.1 of Sphingomonas alpina. Classification (NCBI taxonomy): domain Bacteria; kingdom Pseudomonadati; phylum Pseudomonadota; class Alphaproteobacteria; order Sphingomonadales; family Sphingomonadaceae; genus Sphingomonas; species Sphingomonas alpina. Next base: position 4,887,710 of record NZ_CP061038.1, read on the forward strand.
ATTATCGTCGCCGCCGCCGAACAGGCAGCCGGAAAGCAATAGGGGCACAAGCAGAATAAGCGCGCGGTTCACCCGGCCCGGAATAACGCCGGCGCGGCAAAGGTCCAGCGGCGGGCCACGGCCTTGTCGTTGTGCGGTGCGGAAAGTCCGATTGACACCCGGCGCCATATCGCTAGGGCCGTCGATGGGCCACGCGGTCCCAACGCCGCGCGTGCTCTCTGTAAGGAGAGACTACATGACTGAGTTACCCGCGCCTCCGGCGCATCTGCCTGCGCGTCCCTATTTTTCCTCGGGACCCTGCGCCAAACCTCCCGGCTGGACCGCCGCCAATCTCGCCACTGAGTCGCTCGGCCGCTCGCATCGCTCGAAAATCGGCAAGACCCGGCTGCAATATTGCATCGACCTGATGCGCGAATTGCTCAAGCTTCCTGACACGCACCGCATCGGTATCGTCCCCGGTTCCGACACCGGCGCGTTCGAAATGGCGATGTGGACCATGCTCGGGGCCAAGCCGGTCACGGCGCTGGCCTGGGAAAGCTTTGGCGAAGGCTGGGTGACCGATGCGGTCAAGCAGCTCGGGCTCGACCCCACGATCGTCCGCGCCGATTATGGCCAGCTGCCCGATCTGACCCAGGTCGACTGGTCGAGCGATGTGCTGTTCACCTGGAACGGCACCACCTCGGGCGTGCGCGTGCCGAATGGCGACTGGATCGCCGACGACCGCACCGGCCTGAGCTTCGCCGACGCGACCAGCGCGGTGTTCGCTTATGACATTCCGTGGGACAAGATCGATGTCGCGACTTTCTCGTGGCAGAAGGTGCTGGGCGGCGAAGGCGGGCACGGCGTCCTGATCCTCGGCCCGCGTGCGGTCGAACGGCTCGAAAATTACACGCCGACATGGCCGCTGCCCAAGGTCTTCCGCCTGGTGTCGAAGGGCAAGCTGACCGAAGGCGTGTTCAAGGGCGAGACGATCAACACGCCGTCGATGCTTGCGGTCGAGGACGCCATTTCGGCGCTCGAATGGGCGAAATCGGTTGGCGGCGCCGATGGGCTGATCGCGCGCTCGGACGCCAATGCGGCGGCGCTCGACCGACTCGTCAGCGAGCGCTCCTGGCTTGGCCATCTCGCCGCCGATTCGGCGTCGCGGTCGAAGACCAGCGTCTGCCTGACCGTCGAGGGTGCCGACGAAGCGATGATCAAATCGTTCGCCGGCCTGCTCGACAAGGCCGGCGCGGCGTATGACATCGCCGGCTATCGCGATGCCCCGCCGGGCCTGCGCATCTGGTGCGGCGCGACCGTCGACACGGCGGACATCGTCGCGCTCGGCCCATGGCTCGACTGGGCCTACGCGACCGTCACTGCCTGATCCGTCCCGTCATTCCCGCGAAAGCGGGAATCCCGCTGCCTTTCCCCGGACCGAAGAAGCGGGATCCCCGCTTTCGCGGGGATGACGAAGAAACAGAAAGCTACCCAAACCATGCCTAAAGTCCTCATCTCCGACCAGATGGATCCCAAAGCCGCGCAGATCTTCCGCGAACGCGGTGTCGAGGTCGACGAAATCACCGGCAAGACCCCCGAAGAGCTGATCGCGATCATCGGCGAGTATGACGGCCTCGCGATCCGCAGTTCGACCAAGGTGACCAAGGCGATCCTCGCCGCGGCGAAGAATCTCAAGGTCATCGGCCGCGCCGGGATCGGCGTCGACAATGTCGATATCCCGTCCGCGTCGGCGCAGGGCGTGGTGGTCATGAACACCCCGTTCGGCAATTCCATCACCACTGCCGAACACGCCATTGCGCTGATGTTCGCGCTCGCCCGCCAGCTGCCCGAGGCCGATGCCTCGACTCAGGCCGGCAAGTGGGAAAAGAACCGCTTCATGGGCGTCGAGCTGACCAGCAAGACGCTGGGCCTGATCGGTGCGGGCAATATCGGCTCGATCGTCGCCGATCGTGCTCGCGGCTTGCGAATGAAGGTCGTGGCGTTCGACCCGTTCCTGACCCCCGAGCGCGCAGTCGAGATGGGCGTCGAAAAGGTCACGCTCGAGGATCTTCTCGCCCGTGCCGATTTCATCACGCTGCACACGCCGCTGACCGACCAGACCCGCAACATCCTGTCGGCGGAAAATCTGGCCAGGACCAAGCCGGGCGTGCGCATCATCAATTGCGCGCGCGGCGGGCTGATCGATGAGGCGGCGCTCAAGGCCGGGCTCGATTCGGGCCATATCGGCGGCGCCGCGCTTGACGTGTTCGTGACCGAGCCGGCCAAGGAATCGCCGTTGTTCGGCACGCCCAACTTCGTCTCCACGCCGCATCTCGGCGCGTCGACCAACGAAGCGCAGGTCAATGTCGCGATCCAGGTCGCCGAGCAAATGGCGGATTATCTGGTGTCGGGCGGGGTCACCAACGCGCTCAACGTGCCGAGCCTGTCGGCCGAGGAAGCACCCAAGCTGAAGCCGTATATGGCGTTGGCCGAAAAGCTCGGCTCGCTGATCGGCCAGCTCGCGCACGGCGCTCTGTCCGGGATCGCGATCGAGGTCGAGGGTGCGGCGGCATCGCTCAACCAGAAGCCGATCACCAGCGCGGTTCTCGCCGGACTGATGCGCGTGCACACCGACACGGTGAACATGGTCAATGCGCCATATCTGGCCAAGGAACGCGGCATTGACGTGCGCGAAGTCCGGCACGACCGCGAAGGCGATTACCACACGCTGCTGCGCGTGACGGTGAAGACCGATGCCGGCGATCGTTCGGTCGCGGGCACGCTGTTCGGCGACGCCGCGCCGCGCCTGGTCGAGCTGTTCGGGATCAAGGTCGAAGCCGATCTCGCCGGGCATATGCTCTATGTCGTCAACGAGGACGCACCCGGCTTTATCGGCCGGCTCGGCTCGCTGCTCGGCGAAGCGGAGGTCAATATCGGCACCTTCCATCTCGGCCGGCGCAGTGCCGGCGGCGAGGCGATCCTGTTGCTGTCGGTCGATGAGCCGGTGACGCAGGACCTGCTCGCCAAGGTGCGCGGTCTGTCGGGCGTGCGCACTGCGATGGGCCTGTCCTTCTGAACCCCAACCGGCATTCCGGCTTTGCGCCGGAATGCCGGTTAGTGCAGAGGGCTTCCGACATGACCCACGCACTGCTCCCCGAAGGTTTTCGCGACCGACTGCCGCCGTTCGCCGATGCTGCCGCGCGTCTCGAACAGGCGATCCTCGGCGCGGCTTATGCGCATGGCTATGAACGCGTCGATCCGGCGCTGGCCGAGTTCGAGGCAGGGCTGGCGGGTCGGCTCAAATCGGCGCGGACTCAGGATGCGGTGCGCTTCGTCGATCCGGTTAGCCAGGCGACCTTGGCGATCCGCCCCGACATGACCGCGCAGATCGGCCGTATCGCCGCCACGCGCATGGGCCATCACCCGCGTCCGGTGCGGCTCGCTTATGCGGGGCCAGTGCTCAAGCTGCGCGCGTCGCAGCTTCGCCCGGAACGCGAGCTACGCCAGATCGGCTGCGAACTGATCGGCCTCGATACCATCGCTGCGGCACGCGAAATCGTCGAGGTCGTGGTCGAGGCACTGGCGGCGGCGGGTGTTGCCGGGGTGTCGATCGATTTCACCTTGCCCGACCTGGTCGATATCCTTGCTGCCGGGCCGTTCCCGGTCGATGCGGACCAGATCGATGCGCTGCGCGATCGGCTCGACGCCAAGGATGCCGGCGGGGTGGCAGCGATCGCCCCTGCCTATTTGCCGCTGATCGAGGCGGCGGGGCTGTTCGAGCCGGCGCATGAGCGGCTGTGCGCCTTCGACGCCGGCGGGGCGCTGACTTCGCGGCTCGACGGGCTGTGGAACATCGCTGAGGGGCTCAAGGGCCGCGTCGCGCTGACGCTCGATCCGACCGAACGGCACGGCTTCGAATATCAAAGCTGGCTCGGCTTCTCCATCTTCGCCGATGGCGTGCTCGGCGAGATCGGGCGCGGCGGCAGCTATACCATCGTGCATGAGGACGGCGCCGAAGAAGCGGCGATCGGCTTCTCGCTTTATGCCGATGCGATCGTCGCGGCGGGGCTCGGCCCGATCGACCGACGTCGCCTGTTCGTGCCGCTCGGCACCGATCCTGCGCTGTCCGCCGCAATGCGCGGCCAGGGCTGGGTCGCCGTCACCGCGCTCGAAGCCGGCGATACGCCGGAAGCGCAACTCTGCACTCACATACTGGTCGGCAGCGAAGTCCGCCCACTCTAAGGATCTGTCATGGCAAATGTAGCGGTCATCGGCGCCCAATGGGGCGATGAAGGCAAGGGCAAGATCGTCGACTGGCTCGCAGAGCAGGCCGATGTCGTGGTCCGTTTCCAGGGCGGGCATAATGCCGGCCATACTCTGGTGGTGGGCGATAAGGTCTACAAACTGTCGCTACTGCCCTCGGGCATTGTGCGCGGCACGCCGTCGGTGATCGGCAATGGCGTGGTGCTCGATCCCTGGCATCTGAAGGCGGAGGTCGAGAAGCTGACTGCGCAGGGTGTGTCGATCTCGCCCGACACGCTGATGATCGCCGACAATTGCGCGCTGATCCTGCCGTTCCACCGCGATCTCGATTCGCTCCGCGAGGATGCCAGCGGCGCGGGCAAGATCGGCACGACGCGGCGCGGTATCGGACCGGCCTATGAGGACAAGGTCGGCCGGCGCGCGATCCGCGTCTGCGACCTGGCGCATCTCGATGCGCTCGATGCGCAGCTCGACCGCCTTACCGCGCATCACGATGCGCTACGCGCCGGGTTCGGCGAGCCGCCGATCGACCGTGCCGCTCTGGTCGAGGAATTGCGCGCGATCGCCGATTTCGTGCTTTCCTTCGCGAAGCCGGTATGGCGCAACCTCAATGAGGCACGGTCGCGCGGAAAGCGTATCCTGTTCGAGGGCGCGCAGGGCGTGCTGCTCGACGTCGATCATGGCACCTATCCGTTCGTCACTTCGTCGAACACGATCGCCGGCACGGCGGCGGGTGGATCGGGGCTCGGGCCCAGCGCGGTCGGCTTCGTGCTGGGCATCGCCAAGGCGTACACGACGCGGGTCGGCTCCGGGCCGTTCCCGACCGAGCTCGAGGACGAGACCGGCGAGCGGCTTGGGCAGCGCGGGCATGAATTTGGTACCGTCACCGGCCGCAAGCGCCGCTGCGGCTGGTTCGATGCAGTGCTGGTACGCCAATCGGCGGCGGTCGGCGGCATCACCGGCATCGCGCTGACCAAGATCGATGTGCTCGACGGCTTCGACGAAGTGAAGATCTGTACCGGCTACCGGCTCGGTGGCGAAACACTTGATTATTTCCCGTCGCACGCGGCGGATCAGGCGCAGGTCGAACCGATCTACGAAACCATGCCCGGCTGGAGCGAAACCACGGCAGGCGCGCGGAGCTGGGCCGAACTGCCGGCTCAGGCGATCAAATATATCCGCCGGATCGAGGAACTGATCCGTTGCCCGGTCGCGTTGGTATCGACCAGCCCGGAACGCGAGGATACGATCCTGGTTCGCGATCCCTTCGCGGATTGAAGCGCGCCGGTCCTTCACGTCATTCGCGAAGGACCGGGACGGCTTATCTCGGCGCGGTGCTGTTCGGTGTCGGATTTGTCGTGGTGTTGTCCACCGGCGGACTACCCGGCGTCGGCGTCTCGACCACTGCATTGTTGGTGATCACATTGTTGGTGGTCGACTGGCCCGGCGCGGTGGTCATGTTTGCCAGCGCGGCAGTCGACAGGCCGAGGATGGCCACACTCATCATCGTTGCGATACGCATAGTTCGGCTCCCGTTATGCCCGTCGAAACAGACGGTCAGAAAGGGAACGGCTCGGGGAACGATACGGTCCGGCCCCATAGCTCGCCTTGGCGTATGATTCGAACAACTTGACGGTAAGCTAACGGCATTTTCAGCCGCGCCGAGCGGGATGAAGCAATTTTCGGTCGGCCTGTGCAACGATATTGCACAGCGGTTTTGGATGCTCAGGTCGGGAGTTGCCATTCGATCGGTACCGTAAATTCGATCCGGGTGCCCGGCATATCCTGCGGGGCGGCGGGATAGGGGGAGGCGCGGGACAGCATAGCCTGTCCTTCCTCGTCGAGTGTGGCAAAGCCGGAGCTGCCGATCACTTCCCCCTCCAGCAATTGCCCTCGCCGGTCCAGAACGAAGCGAACGCGGACCACGCCTTCCTCGCGCCGCATGCGCGATCGACGCGGATAGGTCTTGTGCGCATAAAGCCAGGAGCGAATTTTCGCCGCATAGTTGCGGCTGCCGCCCGCCGGCGCATTGGCATTCAATCCATCCGCCGCCCCCTTTCGCAGCGGAGGAGCAGTTTCCGCAGTGGCGGGCGATTGCATCGTTGCAGCCGGCGCTATTGCCGCGGCCGGCTCGGGCGCCGCAGCGGGCGGCGCCATCGCGCGAGGCTGCTGGGCTGGAAAGGGGATCGGCGACGGCGGTAGCAACGAGGCGGAGTCGGACTTTGGCACCGGAACAGGTGGCAGCGCTGGAGCAGCGGGTTGTGTCGGCTGCTCCCGCGCCGTCTGTTGGTCATCCTGTGCGTCTTCCACCCCCAGCGGTACAGCCAGCGACATGACGGTCAAGGCGGGCGCTTCCTCGCGCACGCGCTGCTGACCGATGCCGATCTGAAACAGCATCAGCAGCAACAGGCTGTTGATCGCCAGCGAACCGGCGGCGGGCAGGCTAAGGCGGACATATCCCCTCATCGGCCGCTAGAAGGTTTTCGCGACCGTGAATTTGAAGGTCTGCCCTTCGGCGGCAAGCGACGACAGATGACGGCGGAACGCTGTGTCGAAGACATTGTCGGCCGCAATGCGGAATTCGAAACCCTCTGCTGCCCCGCTGCGCGGCTTGAACGCGAAGAACAGATTATGGACGTTGTAGCCTGGGGTCGGCAGGCCTGACCCGGGCGAGGAGAAGGCGCCGCTGTTGACCTTGTCCTGCCGCTCGGCGAACTCGCCGGTCCAGCCGCCCGACAGGCCGGTCTTGGCATCGGCATAGCCCAGCGTCAGGCGATAATCATTGGCCGGAATGGTATTCAGATAATTGCCCGTCAGCCGGTCCTTGCCGCTTATGAACGACATGTTGCCGCGTGCGAAAAAGCCACCAATGCCATATTCGGCTTCCACCTCGACACCGGTGAAGCGTGATCGGCCGACATTGGTGAAATAAGGCGTGCCGACCGCACCGGCGGCATTGATGATCAGGTCCTTCACATTGTTGCGGAAAATCGTGGTCTTCAGACGCAGCTTGTCGGTCCGTCCGGCAAGGTTGTCGAACGACAGGGTAAAGCCGGCTTCGTAATTGTCGGAGGTCTCCGGACGCAGATTGGGGTTTGACGGGCGCGTCGCGCTGCGCGTGAAGATCTCGTCGATATTGGGCATGCGGACGGTGCGCGCGACCGATCCGAACAGGCCGAACCAGTCGGTCAGCGAATAGATCGCCGCGATCTTGGGTGAAACGCCGCTGTCCTTCACGCGTCTGGTCAGGACGGTGCCGCCGACCACCGTGGCGCCGGGCTTCAGGTCGGTCCAGTCGATCCGCGCCCCGGGGATGATCATCAGCTTGTCCGACCAGGAGATTTCGAGCTGGGCGAACAGCCCATATTTGGTCATGTCGCCCTCGGGATGCGTCCCCGCACCCGGCGTCACCGTGCCGTTAAAGGCGACGCGCGGATTGCGGCGCTGCTGCTCGTTCCACTGTGCGCCGACGATCAGGAAACTTGTCCAGTCGCCACCCAGGTCGAACTTGCTGGTGTTCTGCAGCCGGCCTTGCCAGCCTTTGTAGGAAAAATCGGAATGTTCGAGATTGGCGCCGAGGAACGTCGTCTCGGTCTGATGCACCAGCGTGTTGGTGTAGGAGAGCTGTGCTTCGACGTTGAGCAGCTTGCTGCCGTCGAAATCATTGACATAACCAAGCACGGCGGTCCTGTCATGGACCCGGCGACGCATCAGCGAACTGCCGGTCGCTGCCGAAATCTGGTCATAGACTTGCGGCCCGTCGCTGACCCAGTCCTGATACGAGGCCGAGATGGCGTGCTTGCGATTGCCGCCGATCGAGACGCGACCCTTGAGCAGGAAATTGTCGGATTGCGCGGAGGATGCGGGAACGATGTTGCCGTTGCCGTCCTTGTAATCCTGGCTGCGGCGGTAATTGTAATTGCCGAGCAATTCCACGCCGTTCAGCGGTTCGATCGCAATAATGCCCGACAAGGTGTGGCCCTCGGCATTGGTTTCGGTCGCGGCCTTGAGGCGGATCGCCAGCGGGTCGCCATCCTTGAGAAAGTCCGAAGCGTCCTTGGTGGTGAAGTTGATCACCCCGGCCAAAGCGCCCGCACCGTAGAGCGTTGACGAGGCTGGCCCGCGCAGCACCTCGACCCGCTTGTACAGTTCGGGCTCGCTGAAGAACGCACCCATGCGGTATTGTTCGTAGAATTTGGTCACGCCATCGACCGTGATCAGGATGCGATTGTCCGAATCGCCGATCGCCGTGCCCATGCCGCGAATGTTGAAACCCTGTCCCAGCGCACCGACGCCGCCCTGGACGTTCACGCCTGGAATCCCTTCCAGCAAATCGCCCATCGTGCTTGCCTGGGTCTGGTCGATATCGTCCTGGTCGAGCACGGTGACAGCCTGCGGCGTGTCGATCGCGACCTTCTCGGCGCCGGCGGAGATGACCAGCCGATCGAGCGAGAGCTGGGTCGTCCCGGCATCTGTTTGCGGGTTTGTTGCCGTGCTGTCCTGCGCAATGGCAGGACTCGCCAGCGTCAGCAGTGCGATGCCCGCGAGAAGCGGCGCTTTCCTGTTCGTCATCATTGATCCCCGGATCATCCGGGCCGTTGCTTCGACCCCGACTGCGGCGCTCCACTACAGCGAAAAAACAATATTGCAAGTGATTCTCAATATCGATACTGAGTCGAGCGAAGGGGATTTTCCGTATGAAGCCGTTGATTAATTCCGTCGCCCTGGCTGTGCTGGCCATGGCAATTTTGGGGGGCGCAAGCGTCAGCGCGCATATGCCCTATGTCCTCCCGACGTCATTCGATGTGGGTAAGGGAGATCATGTCACGGTTGAATCATCCTTTGCGGAGGATGCCTTCGTGCCGGAGGTGGCGATGCGTGACGCGCCGTTCCATCTGCTCGGGCCGGACGGTACACGCGGCGATGTCGGGCCCGTCACCTATTTGCGCGACCTGTCGATCTTCGAAGCGGACCTCAAGCGGGACGGCACCTACCGCATCACCACCGGGCAGCGCGCCGGCCGCAAGGGCATGATGTACCGGGATGGTGAGAAATGGGTGATGCGCGGCGAAGGCGGCGGCGCAGCGCCGGCCGGTGCACAGTCGGTCGAGGTACAAAGCATGACGCTGGCCGATGCCTATGTGACGCGTGGCCAGCCGACTGAGGCTCCGCTCAAGCCGGTGGGGACCGCTCTGGAGATCCAGCCTGTCACGCACCCCAACAGCATCAGTGCGGGGAGCGATGCCAGTTTCGTGCTGCTGTTCGACGGCAAGCCACTTGCTGGCGCCGATGTGACCTTGTTCCGTAGCGCGGGCGTTCATGATGGCCGTAAGGTCGCGGCGCAGACCAGGAGCGACGGTGCCGGCCGCTTCACGCTCAAGCCGGACGATGCCGGAACCTATCTGGTCATGGTGCGGCACCGTGCAGCGGCGCCGGCCGGGGCGGGAACGCCTTGGCGCAGCTACACCTATACCCTTGCCTTCGATGCAGCCTGATCGGCGCACCATTTCCACAGGAGTTACGAGCATGAAATCGATCTTCACGGCCGCAGCCATCGCCGCCGGTATCCTGGCCACACCGCTTGCCGCGGCGCCGCATGACGGCAGGAGCTTCATTGCCGATTACGACACGAACGGTGATGGCCAGGTGACCCGGGCCGAATTCGATGCGGTGCGGGCCGAGCGGTTCATCGCCACCGATACCAACAAGGACGGATGGGTTTCCGACTCGGAGTATCTGGCCGAATATACGGCCCGGCTTGAAAAGCAGCTCGCCGCGTCGGATCGCAGCGAGGAACAAAAGACCGAGGAGCGGCAGCGCCAGGTCCGCCAGACTCATGTCCGCTTCGGCGTGCTCGACAAGGACAAGGACCAGAAGATGCAGAAGGCAGAGTATGATGTCTCGGGCAATCGCGCCTTCGCTGGAATGGATGATGACAAGAACAATGTGGTGACCTCGACCGACATCGCGGCGGTCAGCGCCAAACAGGCTGCCAGGGAGGCGGCACGTGCAGCTTCCGAGACTCCCCCTGCGGGTTGACGGCGGATCGTATCAGCCTGTCGAAGGCCTTGGTCACGAACGTTTCCGGACCGATAGCGTACGACCTTTTACGGGCTGAACTCCCAAAGGCGGAAGCGATTTCGGCCCGCCGAACCAGCGCCCGGCGGTCAGCCGCACTGCGCGCGATGGAGCAGCTTCTGGTCGGCCAGCACCAGCGCGACCATTGCCTCGACCACTGGCGCACCGCGAATGCCGACGCATGGATCGTGGCGTCCCTTGGTGGCAATTTCGGTCGCCTCGCCATTGCGATCGATCGTCTCGACGGGGGTCAGGATCGAACTGGTCGGCTTGAACGCGACACGCAGGCGGATCGGCTGACCGGTGGCGATCCCGCCGGCAATGCCGCCGGCATGGTTGGCAAGGAATTCGGGGCCGTTCTGTCCGGGGCGCATGGCGTCGGCATTTTCCTCGCCGCGCAGTTTTGCCGCATCGAAGCCGTCTCCGATCTCGATACCCTTGACCGCATTGATGCTCATACAGGCCGCAGCAAGTTCGGCATCGAGCTTGGCATAAAGCGGTGCGCCCCAGCCGGCGGGCACGCCGCTCGCTTCGCATGCGATTACCGCACCGAGCGACGATCCCGCCTTGCGCGCGCCATCGACCCGCATTTCCCAGCGCGCGGCAGCCGCCGCGTCGGGGCAGAAGAAGGGGTTGGCGTCGATCTGGTCCGGGTCGAAATTGGCAGGATCGATCGCATCTCCGCCGATTGCTTCGACCCAGGCGCGAATCTTCACCTCGGGAATGACAAGTCGCGCGACCGCACCGGCAGCGACCCGTGCCGCCGTCTCGCGCGCGGAAGAGCGTCCGCCGCCGCGATAGTCGCGAAAGCCGTACTTCGCGTCATAGGCATAATCGGCATGCCCGGGGCGATAGGCGAGCGCGACGTTGGAATAATCCTTCGAACGCTGATCGACATTCTCAATCATCAGGCTGATCGGCGTGCCGGTTGTCCGACCCTCGAACACGCCCGACAGGATGCGTACCTGATCGGGTTCCTGCCGCTGCGTCGTGAAGCGCGACGTGCCGGGCCGACGCTTGTCGAGGAAGGGCTGGATATCCGCCTCCGACAGGCTCAGCCCCGGCGGGCAGCCATCGATTACCGCGCCAAGCGCGGGGCCGTGGGATTCGCCCCAGGTGGTGAACCGGAAGACCCGGCCGAAAGTATTGAAGCTCATATATCCCTCCTCCAGAAAGGGAGAGGGTTACGCCAGCGCGATATCCGGCGCGTCTTCGGCCTTCATGCCGATCACATTGTAACCCGCATCGACATGGTGCGTCTCACCGGTCACGCCGCTCGCCAGGTCGCTGAGCAGATAGAGCCCAGCACCGCCGACATCCTCGATCGTGACGTTACGCTTGAGCGGCGAGTTCAACTCGTTCCACTTCAGGATCAGGCGGAAGTCGCCGATGCCCGACGCGGCGAGCGTCTTGATCGGGCCGGCCGAGATCGCGTTGACGCGGATATTGTCGCGGCCGAGATCGACCGCAAGATATTGCACGCTGGTTTCCAGCGCCGCCTTGGCCACGCCCATCACATTGTAATGGGGAATGACCTTTTCCGCGCCATAATAGCTGAGCGTGAGCAGCGACCCGCCGTCCGGCATCATCGCCGCCGCACGTTTGCACACCGCGACGAACGAATAGACCGAGATGTTCATGGTCATCAGGAAATTGTCGAGGCTGGTATCGACATAGCCGCCGCGCAGCTCGTTCTTGTCGGAAAAGCCGATCGCATGGACGACGAAATCGATCGTCGGCCATTCCGCGGCGAGGTTTTCGAAACACGCATCGAGACTCGCCATGTCGGACACGTCACAATCGAACAGTCGCGCCACGCCAAGCTGTTCGGCAAGCGGACGGACGCGCTTCTCCAGCGCCTCGCCTTGATAGCTGAACGCCAGTTCCGCACCGGCTTCGCTCAATTTCTTGGCGATCCCCCAGGCGAGCGAGCGATCATTGGCGAGCCCCATGATCAGCCCGCGCTTGCCCTTCATCAAATCATTCACGCCGCCGTCGCCTCCTGTATGTCGCCTTGGCCGTCCTCCTCTACTCCGTCATCATCGCCCTCGGCTAGAGCCGCATTCAACTGCGCGCCGACAACTAGGCCCAAACCGACGAAGAAAAAGAAGATCAGCGCGATCATCACGCCTGCAAGGCTGCCATAGGTTAGGTCGTAGCTGCCGAGTGAGCCCAGGATCGGCGGAAGCAGCGCGGTGACCAGCAGCCACCAGCCGGCAGTGAAGGCCGCGCCAGGCCATTTCGGGCATTTGCTCTCACGATATTTCCGCGGGGTGAGCGAATAGAACAGCATATAGAGCGCGATGAACAGCGCTACGGCCGGTGCGATCCGGGTCAGCGAGACGATGCTCGCCGCATCGGCGGCAAAGGGAAGGACGCGCAGGATGAACTGCTCGACCGCCAGCAGCATCACCTGGAAGCTGAATGCGATCAGCGTGAGAATCAGCGAGGCGAGGATCAGCCCGATCGACCAGAGACGATATTGCCAGAACGGGCGGACGAACTGCACGCCATACGCACGGCGCAATATGTCGCGGATCGTCTCGGTAAAGCTTGCGGTGGTCCATAGTCCGACGAGTGCGCCAAACCATAGCAGCGATCCCGATCGCGCGGTCAGCACGTCGTGAATCGGCGTCTGCAACACATTGGCGACGCTGGGCGGCACGGTGCGCAGAAAGGCGTTGACGGTGTGCAGCCCCTCATCGGTGCGCCCGAACAGCCGCGCCACCGCCGCGGCGACAATGAAGAAGGGAAACAGCGTCAGCAGGGACAGATAGGCGAGATTGCCGGCATGAACGAACCCGTCGTTGAACACGCCGATCACGACGCGCTTGACCACTTCGCGCGCATAACTGCCCGGGCGGACAAAGGCGAGATGACGGCTGAGCTTCAGGCGTCTCCCGTCATGCCGTTGGCGGCGCTGCTCGGGGGATTCGGGTGAGACATCCTTCACGATGGCGTTTAGACGCCCATGCCGCTGCGGGGGTTCCCTGTGTCGCGATCCTTCCAGCCGCGGACGAACTCGACCAGCGCGTCGTCGCCGACCGGCAGATCGACCATCAGCGTGACGAGCTGATCGCCGCGCGTGCCGCCCTTGCCGTGGAAACCGCGCCCGCGCAGGCGCAAGACCTTGCCCGAGGTCGAGCCGGGGGGGGACGGTCAGCATCACTGCGCCCTCGACCGTCGGCACGCGCACCGAGGCACCGAGCACCGCTTCGGACAGGCTGACCGGCAAGTCGATCCGCACATCGTCGCCGACCCGGGTAAAGAAGCGGTGCGACTGGACGGTGATCGTGACGATGCCGTCGCCCGCGCCGCCCGCGCCGACCTGTCCCTTGCCCGCGAGCCGCATCTGCGTGCCGTTCTCGACCCCGGCGGGAAGCTTGAGGTCGATCGTCTTGCCATCGGCGAGCGCAATGCGCTGCGGTGCCAATGTCGCTGCATCGACGAAGGGCACGGTCAGCTTATAGGCGATGTTCGCGCCCTTGGGCTGGGGCTTGTTGCGGCCGAAACCGCCAAAGCCGCTGGCGAAGCCGCCACGCCCGGAGGATTGGCCGAACAGCCCCTCGAACAGGTCGTTCACGTCGGACGGGTCGCCGCCAAAGCCGAAATCGGCCCCGCCGCCGGGGCCGGGCTTGAAGCCGCCCTGGCCGCCGCCGCTGTTGCCGAAGCCGAACGGCGAGGCGGGATTGCCGTCGCCGTCGATCTCGCCGCGATCGAAGCGCGCGCGCTTGTCCTTGTCGGTCAGCAGGTCATAGGCATTGGTCGCCTGCGAAAATCGCTCGGTCGCCTTGGGGTTGTCCTTGTTGCGATCGGGATGGAGCTCCTTGGCGAGCTTCCGATAGGCTTTCTTGATGTCGGCCTCGCTGGCGGTGCGCGGCACGCCCAGCGTTGCGTAAGGATCGGCCATTGTGGCTCCGGTGGTTCAGGTCTTCGGCGCCTATTTGGGGTATTCGGCGGGCGAGTGCAATTCGTGCGGCGTCTCGCTAGGCCATTGCCGCGACCACCGGCGCCACATCGACGCTGACATCCATCTTCTGGGCGCCCGACCCGAGTACGATCCCGTCGATCGGCGCGATCTCGGCATAGTCGCGGCCGATCGCCATGACGATATGGTCGCCGGCCATCCAGATGCCGTTGGTCGGATCGACCCCGACCCAGCCAAGATCGGCGCCGCACCACAGCAAGACCCAGGCATGGGTGGCGTCGGCGCCGACCAGCCGTTCCTGGCCGGGCGGCGGAATGGTGCGGATATAGCCCGAGGCATAGGCCGCGGGCAGGCCGGCGGCGCGCAGGCCGGTGATCATGATCTGCGCGAAATCCTGGCACACGCCGCGGCGCTTGAGGAACGCGTCGTGCGGCGGCGTATCGACCAGCGTCGCCGCGGCATCGAACTCGAACTCCTCCTGGATGCGCCGGGCGAGCGCGATCGCGGCGTCGAGGCAGGGGCGGTCGGGGTCGAGATCGATCGCGCACCAGTCGGCGATATCGCGGTCGAGCGGAATCAGCGGCGAGGGGAACATATAGCTTGCCGGACCGGCCGGCGACGCATCGCGGCTGGCACGGGCCGTTGCAGCGATCCGTGCCAGGGTCGGGTCGGCGGGCGAGGGCATCGGTACCGGCCGGTCGACCGTAATGCGCGATACGCTTTCGATCACGAGATGGCGCACCGGCTCCTCGACCACCAGTCGCATGACATTGGCGAGACCGGCCTCGGCGCGGGCCGGGGCGCAGCGTCCCGAGGGCGAAATGCTGAGGCGGTAGCTTTCCAGCGTCTGGCCCGACCAGTGGATCGGCTTGAGCCGCAGGTTGCAGCGCGCGAACTTGACGCTCGCGCCATAATCGAAACGGGTTACGTGGCGGATGTCGTAGATCATTGGGGCGTCGTCTCACCCAGCGCCGTCATCCCCGCGAAGGCGGGGATCCCGCTGCCTTGCCCCGCACTTGGAAGAAGGAGCGGGATCCCCGTTTTCGCGGGGATGACGGTGGGAAATGAGATCATGCCAGCGTCATCCCGGCCGCGCGCAACGGCTCCGCGCCCTGCAGGAAGTAGCGCCGCGCGACTGCGTCGGAGAGGGTGAACAGGCCGCGTTCGAGATCGCCCAGCACCTCTTCGTCAAGGCTTGCCGCGGTCGCGGTCGACACGGTGGCGACCAGCCGGGCGGCCAGCGCCTGTTGCGGCTCGTTCATGCCGTCATCCTCGAGTACGGGGAGTGCGCGAAGGTGTTCGCAGATATGGTCGATCTGGAAGGCCAGCGAGCGTGGATTGCCCGGATCCAGTGCGATCAGGTCGACCACCGGAATGCGCGCGATGCCGGTCAGGTAGCGCTGGCGATAGCTGATCTGGCTGTCGGCCAGGTCGAGCAGAGTCGACAGATCGTCCGCGCTGCCCTGCGGCATGCCGAAAGCGCGTAGTGCCCGGGTCACCGCCAGCGCGCGCTCCACCCGGCGGCCCAGGTCATGGAAGCGCCACGCCGCGGTCCGCCCCATATGCTCGGCCGAAAGGCCCGACAGCGCGGCATAGCGGCGTTGCAGCGACCCGGCGCGGTCGAGCATGCCGCCGCGCGTCGGGAAGGGGGCGTCGAGCAGCCTGACCATGTCCGACGACAAGCGGTCGCGCGAGCCCTGTCCGATGCCGCGCGCCAGCCGGTTGATCGTGCGCACGCTGTGCCAGCGTTCCTCCGCCTCCATCGCGGTGCGCGTGAAGGCGGCGAGGTCGGCGCGGCGCAGGCTGGCCGGATGCGGCGCCCCGCCGCCCGCGACGATCAGGCCGACCAGCCGCCCGACCGTCTGCGGCCCGAGCGCCGCGCCGGCATCGGCATCGATCGAGTTGCCGAGCATCACGCGGATCACGTTGAGCAGGGCCTCGCCGCGTTCGAGATAGCGGCCAAGCCAGAAGAAATTGTCGGCGACGCGGCTCGGCAAGGTGCCGGGATTGCGCCGGACATGGACCGAATCGGTTGCCGGCAGGAGCGAGACGGGATCGACCTCGGCCGCGCCGTGAACGACGACATCGGCCGACCAGCTACCCTCGCCCATCACCGACGCACGCGGATCGGGATGTTCGCCAATCCGAGCGAAACCGCCGGGCATCACGGTCCAGGCGCCGTCCGCCCCGCGCGCCGCGAACACGCGGAGCGTGAAGGGACGTGCGACCAAAGCGGCATCGGCGACCACCGGCATGGTCGACAGCCGGACAATCTCCTGTCCGACATAATCCTGCGGCCGGCGCGCCAGGTCCGCCAGTAGCGCATCGCGTGCCGCGCCGGTGATCTCGCCGCCGGGCAATGGCACGCCACCGGGCAGACCAAGCGGCGCGACGCCGAAGGCCGGGCCGATCAACATCGAATCGAAATCCTCGATCACATGCGCGCGTTCGGTATCCTGGCCGCACCACCAGGTGGCGATATTGGGCAGCAACAGGTCGCGCCCGGTCAAACGCATCGCGAGTTGGGGGAGGAAGGCACCGAACGCGGGCGATTCGAGCACCCCGACGCCCGGCGCGTTGGAAATCACCACCTCGCCCGCCGCCATCGCATCGACCAGGCCGGGCACGCCGATCTTAGAATGCGAATCGAATGCGAGCGGATCGAGCATGCGCGGGTCGGTGCGGCGCCACAGCGCATCGACGCGCTTCAAGCCGCCGATCGTGCGGACGTAAAGCTTGTCCTCGAGCACGGCGAGATCGGCACCCTCGACCAGCAACAGGCCGAGATAGCGCGCGAGATGCGCCTGCTCGGTATAGCTCGGGCTGAACCGGCCCGGGGTGAGCAGGCCGATGCGCGGTTCGACGCGGCGGCACATCGCGGCAAGTCCGTCGCGGAACGCGGCAAAAAAGGGCGCGTGGCGCTCGACATTGAGCCGCGACTGCAGCCCGCCCAGGGTGCGTGACACCGCCAGCCGGTTCTCCAGCGCATAGCCGGCCCCGGCCGGCGCGCGGAGATGATCGGCCAGCACGCGCCACTCGCCGGTCGGTCCGCGGCCAAGGTCGACCGCGATGAAATGCAGCTGATAGCCGCCGGGCGGCACCAGCCCGGCCATCGGCCGCAGGAAGAAGGGGCTGCCGCCAACCAGCGCCGCCGGGATGAGCCCGCGCTCGACCAGCTTCGCATCGCCGTAGAGATCCGCGAGGATCGTCTCCATCAGCTCGGCGCGCTGCTCGATGCCGGCCGCAATGCCCTGCCACTCTGCACTGCCGATCAGCAGCGGAACGGGCGAGACCGGCCAGGGGCGTTCCTCACTTTCGCCGATGATGCGGAAGCCGGTGCCGATATCCTCGGCATGGCGCTGCGCGCGCTCGCGCGCATGGCCGAGGTCATCGCCGGCGACCGCCGCCAGTTCCTCGAACATCGCGGTCCAGGCCGGATCGTCATGCTGTGCGCAGAGCACGTCGCCCTTGAACTGCTGGCTGCAATAGTCCGCGATCCACCGCGCGGCATGCGTGCCCGCATCAAGCAGGGAAGGCGTGGCAAGGGTGGCCATGGGATCTATCGGTCGCGCCCTGCCGGGTCGCGTCTTGGATATGTCCGCGCCATGATCATTCCCCGCACTGCCCGGTGACTCGACCACAATCCCTTCGCGGGTGCAACAAGCTTGTCGCTTTCAGGGACCAATCGACCATCGCCGCGACGCGAGTCGCGGTCATCGTCGGGCCGATTCCTCCGCTGTTTTCCGGAATAAAAAAACCACCCCTGTTATGTTGGATTCCCAGCGTAAATTTTCGGCCATTTTTCATGCTCTTGGACCATTTCACCGCTGTTCCCGATAACAGCGGTGGAACAGCGGCATAACAGCGGTGAGCCGACCGCTGTTATTGCCCGAACAGCGGTGCGGAGTGCTTGCTATTTTCCGGTCATGTCAAAGAGCGGGGCGAAACGCCGACCAGGGTCCCGTCCGTCTCCACGCTGTCATGACCAGCGCCGGGGTTGAATCGGCGGCAACCCAGAGGCTCTGGCCTGAAGTCCTGGCCCGAGGTCCGGCGCAGATCAGCCCTGGATCGCGTCGGTGTCGATCACGCGATCGATCAGCGTCTCATCGACCGGCACCTGGCCGTCGAGCATCAGCATCGCCAGGCCGTGCGCAATCGCCCAGGCCTGCAGCGCGATGACCTGTGCGTCGCCGCCCTTTCCCTTGGCCAGCAGGGCGGCATTGGCGCGCAGAAACGCCATCGCGTCATCCTCTTTTTCGCCGGAATGCAGTGGAAGCGAGATGGGGTTGGCGAAGATCAGCCGGAACAGGGCGGGATTGGCGAGCGCGAACCGGACATAGGCCGCGCCGGTCGCGCCAAACCCGGCGACGCCGCCGCCGGCCGCATCCGATGCCGCGTGCTGCACCACCGCCAGCCGCGCCAGCCCATCGGCCGCCAGCGCGGCCATCAGCGCGCTCTTGTCGGGGAAGTGACGATAGACCGCAGTTGGGCTGACCCCGACCGCGCGCGCCACCTCGCGCAGCGACAGGTCGTCAGCGGTGCGTGTCTCCAGCAAGGTAAGGCCTGCATCGATCAACGCCGCGCGCAGGTCACCATGATGATAGGCCTTTTTCGGGATTATGGATTCCAATGTTGACACTGTTACCTTTTACGCCCTATGTGAACACCGTCAACTTTAGACGTGAAACCCATGATGGGAGGTCATAATGGCAGGCATGATCGAAACCGCAATCCGCGGCACGGTGGCCAAAGGCATCGGCGTTGTCGCCGAATTCAATCGCAAGCGGCTGGATATCGATGCCCATCATCCGTTCCTGACCGGCATCCACCAGCCAATGGCCGAGGAACTGACGCTGGAGGACCTGCCGGTGACCGGCACGATTCCGGCAATGCTTGACGGCCGCTATCTGCGCATCGGCCCGAATCCGGTCGCGCCCGATCCTGCCGGCTATCATTGGTTCACCGGCGACGGCATGGTGCACGGCGTGGCGATCCAGCAGGGCAAGGCTCTATGGTATCGCAACCGCTGGATCCGGTCGCGGCGCGTTGCCGACACGCTGGGCGGGCATCCCGCGCCCGGGCCGCGCCATGGCGGATTCGACACGGTCAATACCAATGTGCTGGCGGTCGCCGGCCGCACCTTCGCGCTGGTCGAGGCGGGAAGCTATCCGGTCGAACTGTCGGACACGCTCGACGAGCAGACCTATAACCCGTTCGACGACACGCTGACCGGCAGCTTTACCGCGCATCCGCACCGCGATCCGCTGACCGGCGAACAGCATGCGATCGCCTATGAGGCGACGGATCCCGAGACGATCCGCCACGTGGTTCTTTCACCCGAAGGGCTGGTGGTGCGCGAGGAGCCGATCAGGGTGAAGCATGGGCCGTCGATCCATGACTGCGCGATCACCGCGCGGTTTGCGGTGATCCTCGACCTGCCGGTGACCTTCTCGATGAAATCGCTGATCGCCGGGCATAGCTTCCCCTATCGCTGGAACCCCGATCATCAGGCGCGGATCGGGCTGTTGCCGCGGAACGGCCGGGGCAGCGAGACGATCTGGGTCGATGTCGACCCCTGCTATATCTTCCATGTCGCCAATGCGTTCGACTTGCCCGATGGCCGGGTGGTCATGGATGCGGTGGTCTATGGCACGATGTTCGCCGACAGCAATCTTGGCCCGGACGCGATGTCGCGCGGGCTGGAGCGCTGGACGATCGATCCGGTGGCCGGCACGGTCGAGCGCCGCACGATCGACGCCACGCCGCAGGAATTCCCCCGCCCCGACGAGCGCCGGTTCGGCCAGCCCTATCGCTATGCCTATATGCTGGGCCTGCCGGAGGAGGACGACAGCTTTATCGGCGAGACTTTCATCCTGAAGCACGACCTGGAGACAGGCGCGCGCGAGGTGCATGACTTCGGCGAAGGGCGCTACCCGGGCGAGTTTGTGTTCGTGCCGGCCCATGCCGATGCGGGCGAGGATGAGGGATGGCTGATCGGCCTGGTCGTCGACCTGCCGCGCGAGACGACCGATCTGGTCATCCTCGATGCGCGATCCTTTGCGGGCGAACCGGTGGCGAGCATCCACTTGCCGCACCGTGTCCCGCCGGGCTTTCATGGGAATTGGCTGGCGCGGACAGCGATCACTTAATCCTCCCCCGCAGGGGAGGGGGACCATGAGCCGAAAGCGAATGGTGGAGGGGCGCGAGCGAAGCGAGCGTCCCGCACCCGGCCAAGCCCCCTCCCCCGATGGGGGAGGATTAAGGGATCACAGATCCGGCAAGACCTGATCGGCGGTTCCCCAGCCGGCAAGGGCGCGCGAATTGGCGCGTTCGATCAATTCCGCACCGTCGCGCACGCCCCAGCGGTTGGCCCGATCCAAGTCGTGCAACTCGCTCCAGGTAATTGGCGCGGCGACCGGCGCGCCCGATCGCGCACGAGCGGAATAGGGCATGATCGCGGTGCTGCCGCGCTGGTTGCGCAGCCAGTCGATGAAGATGCGGCCCTTGCGTTTGGCCTTGGACATGGTCGCGACAAAGCGTTCGGGCTCCGCCTCGGCCAGGGCGCGGGCGAAGCGGTCGGCGAAATCCTTGACCGCGGGCCATTCGGCATCGGGCTTGAGCGGCACGATCACGTGCACGCCTTTGCCGCCGGTCAGCATCGGGAAGCTGGTCAGGCCCATCTCGGCGAGATGTTCCTTCAGATCTTCCGCCGCTTTCCTGACGATATCGAAACCGAGCCCCTCATCGGGGTCGAGATCGAACACCAGCCGGTCCGGCTTTTCGAGCGCGGCGACCAGCGATCCCCAGCCATGGAATTCAATCGTACCCATCTGCACGCAGGTCACCAGCCCGTCGGCGTCGTCGACATAGAGATAATTCTCGGTCGACCCGTCCTTTTCGCGGATCGGCACCTGATGGACATGCTCGCCGAAGCTGCCCGCATCGTGCTTCTGGAAGAAACAGCGTTTGCCGCGTCCTTGCGGGCAGCGCACCAGGCTGATCGGGCGGTGCGCGGTCCAGGGCAGCATGATCGATGCCACCTGTGCATAATAGTCCGCCAGATCGCCCTTGGTGACATCGGAATCCGGGAAGATCAGCCGGTCGCGGCTGCTGACCGTCACATGGATTTGCGGTGCGGCGTGCATGATGGCGGGTGTTTCGGCGACCACGTCGGCCGCCGCCTTGTCCTCGCGCAGTCCGAGAAAGCTGGAATGGCGCAGCACGCCGTCGGGCGTGGTCTCGGCATAGG
Organism: Sphingomonas alpina; assembly: GCF_014490665.1. Taxonomy (NCBI): domain Bacteria; kingdom Pseudomonadati; phylum Pseudomonadota; class Alphaproteobacteria; order Sphingomonadales; family Sphingomonadaceae; genus Sphingomonas; species Sphingomonas alpina. The sequence continues at coordinate 4,909,207 of NZ_CP061038.1, forward strand.
CGATCTCGGCGACGAGTTTCGGCGTCACCCAATGCGCGCCGCGCACCGCCGCGCGCGGCGCGTCGACCGTCGGTGTCTTGCGCTCGATCTTGCGCAGTTTCGCGAGCAGGTCGGTCATCAGATCGGCGGTGAAGCCGGTGCCGACCTTGCCCGCATAGATCAGGCCGTCCGGGCCGTTCACCCCCAAAAGCAGGGAGCGGAAGCCGCGCGACGTATCGCTCGGGGTCCAGCCGATGATGACGAATTCCTGCCGCTGCGTGCATTTGGTCTTGAGCCACGCTTTGGTGCGTTCGCCGCGATAGGGCGCATCGGCGCGTTTCGAGACCACGCCTTCATAGCCTTCGCGGCACATCGTTTCGAACAATGGCTCTCCGCTGCCGATGATATGTTCGGAATATTGCAGCCGCGCATCGGCGCCGTCGATCAGCGGACGCAGGCGTTCCTTGCGCTGCACATTGGGCAGACCGGCCAGATCTTCGCCATCGAGCTCGAGCAGGTCGAACGCGAACAGGGTCATGTCGCCGCCCTCCGAAATGGCATTCTTGAGGGTCGAGAAGTCGGGCTTGCCGTCCTTGAACGCGACGATCTCGCCGTCGATCAGGGCGTTCCTGACCGGGATTTTTCCCGGCCGCCGCAGCAATCGCGGCGAATTTGTCGGTCCAGTCGAGTCCGGTGCGAGTGAACACTTTCGCCTTGCCCTTCGCGATCGAGATGAGCGCGCGGTAGCCGTCATATTTGACCTCGTGCAGCCATTGGCTGCCGGTGGGCACGCTGTCGACCAGTGTACAGAGCTGGAGGTTGCGAAATCCCGGAACCCCACCGTCATTCCCGCGAACGCGGGAATCCGGCTTCTTCTCGACGTTTGAAAGGGAGCGGGATCCCCGCTTTCGCAGGGATGACGGAGAAGGAAGCTTGCTGGCCTTCTTGCCTTCCGCGATCTCGACCATCGTGCGCCCGGTCGACACGCTGGTCAGCCCGGTCTCGACCAGGACATCCGCGCCGCCGGCTTCGGCGTCATCGATCTTGCGCAACAGCCAGTTCTCGCGCTTCTCCTTCCCGCGCGGCCTCAAGCGGATGAGCAGCCACTCACCCTTCATGCGCTCGCCATCGAGCACGAAATGGAGATGGCCCTTGTCGAGATCCTTGGCGCTCTTGCCCTTGATCGGTGCCCAGGTGCCGCGGTCCCACAACATCACTGTGCCGCCGCCATATTCGCCCGCGGGAATGACGCCCTCGAACGTCGCATAGGACATCGGGTGATCCTCGGTGCGGACCGCGAGGCGCTTCTGGTCTGGATCGAGGCTGGGGCCGCGCGTCACCGCCCAGCTTTTCAGCACGCCATCGACCTCGATCCGGAAATCCCAGTGCAGCCGGGTCGCGTCGTGTTTCTGAACCATGAAGCTGTTGCCGTGACCCGGCGCGAGCGTACCTGCCGGTTCCGCTGTCTTCGCGAAGTCGCGCTTGGCGTTGTAGATCGCAAGGGGATCGGTCTTGGCCATTTGTCTTTCCGTCATTCCCGCGAAAGCGGGAATCCCGCTGTCTGGACACGCGCGAAACAGAAGAAGCGGGATCCCCGCTTTCGCGGGGATGACAAGGAAGGATCAGGCACGTTTCTTCGCCGGCGGGCGCTTTGCCGCCGTTTTTTCCGGTGCTTTCTTCGCCGCCGGCTTTGCCGCCGTCCCGCCCGATTTCTCCATCGATTTCTTGAGCGCCGCCATCAGATCGACGACGTTGGAGCCCGAGCGCTTCGGCGTATCGTCGCCATCGTCCTCGATGATCTTTCGCCCCTTCGACTTGCGCTTCCGCTCGATCAGATCCTTCAGTGCATCGACATAGCGGTCATGGAATTCCTGCGGGTGGAACGCACCCGATTTCTTGGCGATCAGTGCCTCGGCCAGATCCATCAGATCGGCATCGGGCTTGGTATCGGGAATGTCGCGGAAATAGCCTTGCGCCTTGTTGACCTCATCGGCGTAGCGCAATGTTTCCAGCACCATGCCGCGCCCGCACGGCTTCAGGCTGACGACATATTCGCGGCCGCGCATCGCCAGCTGCCCGAGCCCGACCTTCTTCGTTCGCCTGAGTGCCTCGCGCAGCACGATGAACGCTTCTTCGGCAAGATCGTCGGCCGGCACGACGAAATAGGGCTTTTCATAATAGAGCACGTCGATTTCGTCGGCGTCGACGAACTGGGTCAGTTCGAGCGTTTTTTTCGATTCGAGCTTCACTGCGTCAATCTCGTCCTGTTCGAGCAGTACGAAATTGCCCTTCTGATATTCGAAGCCCTTCATGATCTCGTCGGTGTCGACCGGGCCGATGCCGGTCACGACCTTCTCGTAATGGATCGGCTTGCCGGTCGGCTCATGGATCTGCTTGAAACTGATCTGGGCGCCCGATTTGGTCGCAGAGTAGATTTCGACCGGGATCGAGACCAAAGCGAGCCTGATCTGTCCCTGCCAATAGGCGCGTGCGGCCATGCCCGGTTTCCTTCGTTGCGGAGCCGATTCAATCCCTCAGCAGCGGAGTCGTTCCGTTGTTTCGACCGGCGCGCAGGTTTCGCGCACGGCAAAGCTCCGCTAAAGGCCGGAAATGACCACCGATCCCTTTGCCCTGTTCGAGTCCTGGTTCGCCGAGGCGCGCGAGACCGAGCCGAACGATTCCAATGCGGTGGCGCTCGCCACTGCTGACGGGAACGGGCGTCCGGCGGTGCGCATGGTGTTGCTCAAGGGGCATGGCCCCGACGGCTTCGTCTTCTACACCAACCAGCAGAGCCGCAAGGCGGACGACCTTTCGGCCAATGCCCAGGCCGCCTTGCTGTTCCACTGGAAGTCGCTGCGCCGACAGATCCGTATCGAGGGCAATGTCGCGCCGGTGACGGATGCGGAAGCGGACGCCTATTTCGCCACGCGCGGTCGCGATTCGCAGCTCGGCGCCTGGGCGTCGGATCAGTCGCGCCCGCTCGACGCGCGCGCGACGTTCGAAGCGCGCTTTGCGGAGATGGAGGCACGCTTTGCCAGTGTCGATGTGCCGCGTCCGCCGCATTGGTCGGGCTATCGCGTCAGTCCGTTGCGGATCGAATTCTGGCAGGACCGCGAACACCGTCTGCATGAGCGTCGCCTGTTCGAGCGCTCGGGCTCCGGTGCGATCGGGGGCTGGAGCGAAGGGTTGCTTTACCCGTGACCGAAGACCAGCGCCGTGCCATTCCCTTCGCCGTGCGGGCTGCGCTCGCCAGCGTCGGCATGGCGTGTTTCCTGCTGCTGCTGAAGGGCTTTGCCGCTTGGCATACCGGATCGGTCGCGATGCTGGGCTCGCTCGCCGATACCGGGCTCGACCTGCTTGCGTCGCTCGTCACGCTGTACGGCGTGAAGCTGGCTGCGGAGCCGGCCGATCACGACCACCGCTTCGGCCATGGCAAGGCGGAAGCGCTCGCGGCCTTGTTCCAGGTCATGCTGATCACGGCCTCGGCTGCCGGCATCGCGTGGCGCGCAGTGCTGCGCTTCGGCGAGACCACGCCGACCCGGGATGCCGATTTCGGCATCGGCGTGTCGGTCGTCGCAATTCTCGCGACGGTCGTGCTGCTGATCTATCAGCGCAGCATCATCCGCCGCACCGGGTCGGTCGCGATCATGGCGGACAATATGCATTACCAGTCCGACGTGCTGCTCAACGGATCGGTCATCGCCGCGCTGGTGCTCGACCAGTATTTCGGCCTGCACGGTGCCGATCCGCTGATGGGCATCGCGATTGCGCTCTGGCTTGCCTGGGGCGCGTTCCGCGCGTCGAGCAATGCGATCGACCAACTGATGGACAAGGAATGGCCCGAGGCGGAACGCGCGCGCTTCATCGAAGTCGCCGCGCGCCAGCCCGGTATCAAGGGCATCCACGACTTCCGCACCCGCCGTTCGGGCAGCCATGACTTTGCGCAATTCCATATGGAGGTCGGGCGCGACCTGACGATCATCGCCGCGCACGATATCGTCGAAGGGGTCGAACGCGCGCTGCGCGGCGCCTATCCCAAAGTCGAAGTGCTGATTCATCTCGATCCTGAAGGGCATGTCGATACCGACAATCCGCTGGTCGAGGCGGATGTCACGCCGCACTGGTTCGGCAAGCGCCTGTGAGGTGGTGGTCGTGAGATTTCCCTTCGCGCAGATCGATGCGTTCGCCGCGCAAGCCTTTCAGGGCAATCCGGCAGCGGTGATGCCGCTGGCGACCTGGCTCGACGATGATGTGCTGCAGGCGATCGCGGCGGAGAACAACCTTAGCGAAACCGCCTATATCGTGCCCGACGACAGTGGTGCTGCCGATTTCGAGCTGCGCTGGTTCACGCCGGGGGCGGAGATCGCATTGTGCGGTCACGCCACGCTCGCCAGCGGCCATTTTATCCTGTCATCCGACAGCAGCATCGAGCGAGTCAGGTTTCGCACCCGCCAGGCAGGCATATTGGAAGTCGCGCGCGCGGGCGACGGCTATGCGGTGGCGCTGCCGGCCTGGGCACCGACGCCGAAGGCATTGGCCGGGATCGTCGCCGCGCTCGGTGTGACGCCGGTCGAAACGCTGTGGCACGACAGGGGCTATGCGCTGGTCATCGTCGCGGACGAAGCGGCGGTGCGCGGCATCAGGCCCGATCTGCGCGCGCTGGCGGCTGCCGGTCAGTTGATCGCGATCGTCTCGGCACCCGGTGCGGCGACCGATGTGGTCAGCCGCGTCTTCACCCCGGCCTATTCGATCGATGAGGATCCGGTGACGGGTTCCGCACATGCAGTGATGACGCCCTATTGGACCAAGCGCCTCGGCCGCGATCGCTTCACCGCCTATCAGGCGAGCGCGCGAGGCGGCTATCTGACCTGCCGGCTCGACGGCGAGCGGGCGATCCTTGGCGGGAAATGCACGACGGTGATCGAGGGCAGCTTCTTCCTCGACTGAGCGGCTTTATTTCCGGTCGAACCCCGCGACCACGTCACCCAAAGTCTGCATCAGGGCGGGATTGGCCGTGTCGGGCGTATTGCCCAGCCGCACCACGACGATACCGCGGCCCGGCCCGCTGTCCGGGCTGGCGATCACCAGCTGGCCGAGATGCCCGTCTGCCGCGACTGCGCTGGCCGGGCCCTTGCCGGGGAACAGCGCGACATGCCCACCGGCCCCGCCGGGACGGTTGAGCCAGGTCTGGCCGCCATATTCGGCATTGGTCGGCGACGGCGCTTTCATGAAGGCAAGCCAGTCGGGTGCGATCACCTGGGTGCCGTCGGTCGCCTTGCCGTCGAGCAGCAGGCCGCCGATCCGGCCCCAGTCGGGCAGGCTCATATGCAGGATCGAACCGCCGATCTGGGTGCCCGCACCGTCGAATTCGAGTATTGCGCTATGGATGCCGGCGGGGGCGAAGATCCGTTGATTGGCGAAGGCGGTATAGGCGCTGGCGCGGACCTTCGGGTCGCGGCTGTCGGTCAGCGTGCGGGTGATGATCTCGGCCAGGATCAGAGTCGTCAGCGAGCTGTATTTGAAAGTCGCGCCCGGTTTGGTCTCCAAGGGATGCGCGATCGCCGCGGCGGCCATGTCGGCGGTATGGGCCACGAACAAGGTCTGGTTGGTGTCCGACCGTTCGACCGGATCACCGACTTCTATATGCGCCAGCCCCGATGACATGTTGAGCAACTGGCGCAAGGTGATCGCGCCGCGGGGATCGCCGGGCTTGCGCCATTCGGCGACCGGCGCGGGCGTATCGATCGCCAGCCGCCCGTCGCTGACCAGTTCGCCGACCAGCATTCCGGTGATGGTTTTCGCCATCGACCAGCTGATGAAGCGGTTGGCGTCGGAATAGCCCGGCGCATAGGCCTTCAGCGCGGGGCAGCCATCGGCGGTGATCAGCACTGCGCGCGTTTCCGGATGGTCGCTGAACAGGGATTTCACCGGCACCAGCGAGCGGCCGAGACCGGCGCCGGGGCAGGGGCTGATCGAATAAACCGGCTTGCCGGCATCGCTGTCCGCGCCAGCCAGCAGTAGCGGCACCAGAGCGAGGAGGACGGCCTTGCGCATCATGGACGTAACGATAGGGTGCAAGCCGATGAAGGCAAGGCACATCATGTTCTGGACGATCCCCGTGCTGCTTGTCGCGCTGTCCGCCGGCGCCTGGCTCTATGCGCGTGCGATGACGCCGCAGCTCGAACTCGGCACCGCTTATGCGGCGCGGGTCGCGTGCGCCTGCCGCTATATCGGCAATCGCGACCTGAAGAATTGCCGCAGCGATTTCGAACCGGGCATGGCGGCGATCCAGCTGTCCGAAGAACCGGCGACCCGGACGGTCACCGCCTGGGTTCCGCTGGTGGCGAGCCGGTCGGCGCGGTTCGATCCGGTGCTTGGCTGCCAGCCCGAGCCGTTCAAGGGTACGCCGCTGAAGCTGCGCTGACCCGTCATCTCAGACGAGAGCGAGTTCAGCCCGCTCGGTTTCCGCGATCCAGCCGCCGCCCAGGACACGGTCGCCGGCATAAAGCACTGCCGCCTGGCCCGGCGCGACGCCATATTCCGGCGCATCGAACATCACCCGGTCGCTTTCCAGCCTGGCGGGGACCAGCTTCGCCATCGACCTGACCTTGGCGGTGACCGGGCCGGCATGATCGCCGCCGATCCAGTTGATCTCGGTAAGGCGCGCGGCATCCACCGCCAAAGCAGTGCGTGGGCCGACCACGACGCGGCGCTGCTCCGCCTCGAGCCGCACGACATAGAGCGGTTCGGGCGTGCCGCCGATTTCCAGTCCGCGGCGCTGGCCGACGGTGAAATGGATCAGCCCGCGATGCTCGCCAAGCTTGCGGCCGCTCTCGTCAACGATGTCACCGCTGGTATCTGCCTCGGGGCGCAGCTTCTTGACCAGCGAGGCATAGTCGCCGTCGGGCACGAAGCAGATATCCTGGCTGTCGGGCTTGGCCGCGACCCCCAGGCCCAGTTCGGCGGCCAGTTCGCGTACCCGCGCCTTGGGCAGGCCGCCGAGCGGAAAGCGCAGATACTCGAGCTGATCCTGCGTCGTCGCGAACAGGAAATAGCTCTGGTCGCGCGCCGGGTCGACCGCGCGGTGCAGTTCCGCCCCGTCCGGCCCCTCGAGCCGGCGGACATAATGACCGGTGGCGAGGCAATCCGCACCGAGATCGCGTGCCATCGCGAACAGGTCGGTGAATTTCGGCCCCATATTGCAGCGTACGCATGGGATCGGCGTGCGGCCGGCGAGATATTCGTCGGCGAAGCCGTCGATCACATCGGCGCGAAAGCTCGATTCATGGTCATAGACATAATGCGCGATGCCCAGCCGATCGCACACCGCACGCGCGTCGCGGATGTCGCGACCGGCGCAGCACGAGCCGGCGCGGCCGACCGCCTCGCCATGATCATAGAGCTGCAGCGTGATTCCGATCGTCTCCGCACCGGTGCGCGCGGCGAGCGCGGCCACGACCGAACTGTCGACGCCGCCCGACATGGCGACGACGATACGCTTGCCCTGGAGGTCTCCCCCAAGCTGGAAATCGCCTTCGATGATCATGCGCCGCACATAGGGACCGCGAGGCCCCATTGCAAAACACATGCTTTCCAAAGGATTTTCACCGGCTTTACCGGACCTTTAGAGGTATGGGTCTAACAGGGCTGTCCAACGCTGATTCTTTGCCGAGGACGCCTGAGTGGATTTGAGTTTTTCCCGTTTCGAGCACGACGCTTCCGTCGCCATCCTGCCGCCCGACCTGGCGGTGATGATGGTCGGGATCGCCGCGCGTCAGGCGGCGAGCCCGACTGCGCTGTTCCACTCGCATCTCCCGGAAACGACGGCTGCCGCCGTCAATTTGTTCGCGCCGCTGCATGGTGCGTTCAATGCCGCGATGGCCGCCGCACTCCTGCGATGGAAAGAGATATGAAGACGCTGTTTACCGAGCCGCTTTAGCCGCTGTTCAAGTCCGCAGCCTAATTGCCGTTATTGAAATTGATGAGAGGGGGCCCCCGCCCCGATCGAGGTTGAGAATGATCGAAAACCAGAAAATCCGTCCAGCCAAAGTTATCGGCCCGCTCGGCGAGCCGCTGACGCTGGACAGTCTGCCACCGCCGGAAACGACGCGCTGGGTCGTGCGCCGCAAGGCCGAGGTCGTCGCCGCGGTCAATGGCGGCTTGCTGACGGTCGACGAAGTTTGCGCACGCTATAATCTGACGGTCGAGGAATTCGCCGGCTGGCAGCGTGCGATCGACCGGTCGGGCATGCCTGGCCTGCGTGTCACGCGAATCCAGCATTATCGCTCGCTTTATGAGCGACAGCAGAAATATTGATCGAGCCAAGTTAAACCGCTACCGGAACAAATTCCCGGTCTGGCGAGTATTTCCCTCCATCGGCCCCATCGAAGGGCCTCAACGGAGGGTATTATGGTCGGTCTTATCGTTTGGCTCGTAGTTGGTGGTGTTTGCGGCTGGCTGGCCAGCATGATCATGCGCACCGACGGGCAGCAGGGCATCATCCTGAACGTCGTCGTCGGCATCATCGGATCGGTGATCGCCTCCTTCATATTCGGCGGCGGCATCAATCAGGTGATCACGATCACCACGTTCATCTATTCACTGATCGGCGCGGTCATCCTGCTGGCGATCGTCAACCTGGTTCGTCGCGGCAGCGTTCGTTAAAACGTCGCTCCGTTTCGAAAACATCACGGGCCGCCCGACACCGTCGGGCGGCCCGTTTCGTTATTTCAGCAGGAACCGAACGCTGAGCGTCACCGTCACATCGGTTTCCCCCGGCGCGATCTGGGTCGAGGCATCCTCGGCCTTTGCGGCGCGGGCATACAGGACCGGCGGCGGCGATCCGCCCGGATTCTCGCCATTCTCGGCGATCGACACGATCCGCGACACGCTCATGCCAGCGGCACGGGCATAGAGTTCGGCGCGCGTGCGGGCGCGCTTGACGGCATCGGCGCGTGCCTCGTCGAGCGCGGCATCGGGATTGTCGATCGCCAGGTTGGGGCCGTCGATCTGGTTCGCGCCTTCCTTCACCAGCGCGTCGAGGATCGCACCGGACTTGGCGATGTCGCGAAAGCGCACCGACACGGTGTTGGTCGCCTGATAGCCGGTAACCACCGGAGCCTGATTCTCGACATAGCGATATTGCGGGTTGAGCCCGACATTCGATGTGCTCACGTCGCGGGCCACGATACCGGCACGCTTCAACGCCGCGAGAATGCGCGCCATTGCCTGCGCATTGTCGCTGATCGCGGCACCGGCGGTTGCCGCCTGGGTCACGACCCCGGCGCGAATCGTTGCGACGTCCGGCACGCGGCTCGTTTGGCCCGTCGCGGTCACATCCAATATGGTTCCATCTGGCAGGATCGCCGGAGCTACCTGTGCGCCCGCCGGTGCGAGGGCGAGGGGCAGCGCGGCGAGCGCCACTGCGGTCGCGATCAACTTCATTCCATAACTCCCGTTATCACTCAGGCCGATTGGCCTGCACGACGTCCTGTGCCGTCCCGCAGGCCAACCTAAGCTGAACGAACCAACGAAATTGTGTCAGCGCACGCGGCGCGTCATGACCAGCCGGTACAGCGCCAGCAGCACGACCGCTCCGGCCGTCGCCGCGGCATAATTCTGCCATCCGCCGACGATCTGCCAACCCATCGACTGGGCGATGAAGCCGGCGAGCAGCGCGCCGGCAATGCCGACCAGAATTGTGACGATGAAGCCGCCCGGGTCCTTGCCGGGCATGATGATCTTGCCAAGGATGCCGGCCACCAGGCCGATCAACAGCCAACCAAGAATGCTACGGTCCATCGCTTCACTCCCAATGTTATCGGCCCGCTACTGGGCGAGTCCGCTGCGGAACGTCGTCCTCAACCCCAATCAATGCAACCCGTTTCTTCACCGCAACGGTTACTGACGCTTGCGGGAAGGGGCAAAAAAGGGCAGGAGCCGCGCCGAGTGAAAACGGCCTATTGAGGTCGGTGACTTATTTCGCTAATACAGTCCCGCGAATGTGGGCCAGTGGATGGCCGGGACGGGGAAAGTGGATCAGATGAACTACGAATCGGCGACGTTCGACAATGACGGGCGCCTGGCACTGCCCGGCGGCGGCGAACCGCGTTCGAACCGCCTGTGGTGGATCGTCGGCGCTGTCGCCGTCGTGCTGATCGCGATCGCCGCCTGGTTCGTGTTCGGGACCAAGAAGCCCGAGGTCAAGCATGTCGAGCAGCTCCCCAATGTCACGGTTGCCGTGCCGGGCAGCAAGCTGGTGCCGCGCGTCCTGTCGGCGACAGGCTCGCTCGCCGCGCGCCGTGAAATGCCTGTCGGTGTTGCCGGCGAAGGCGGCCTGGTGACGCGCGTGCTGGTCGAGCCGGGTCAATGGGTCGGCGCGGGGCAGGTGCTCGCAACCGTCGACCGCTCGGTCCAGACCCAGACCGCCGCGTCGCTTGCGGCGCAGATCAATGTCGCACGCGCCGACGCGGCGATCGCCCAGTCCGAACTCGACCGCGCGAAACAGCTGGTCGATCGCGGCTTCATCTCCAAGGCCGATCTGGAACGCAAGGCCGCGACCCGCGACGCGGCGCTGGCGCGCGTTCGCGTCAGCCAGGCCGCGCTCGGCGAACAGAGCGCGCGCAATGGCCGGCTCGACATTCGGGCACCGGCGGCGGGTCTCGTGCTGACGCGCGATGTCGAGCCGGGGCAGATCGTCACCGCCGGATCGGGCACCCTGTTCCGTATGGCCAAGGGCGGCGAAATGGAAATGCGCGCCGCGCTGAGCGAAGCCGACCTGATCGGTCTCGGGGTCGGCGTGCGGGCCAAGGTGACGCCGGTCGGTGGTACGCAGAGCTTCATGGGCGAGGTATGGCAGGTCTCGCCGATCATCGATCCGCAGACCCGCCAGGGCATCGCACGCATTGCGCTGACCTATAATCCGGCGCTGCGTCCGGGTGGATTCGCCGCGGCGGAGATCACCAGCGGCGCGGCAACCTCCCCGCAGCTGCCGGAATCGGCGGTGCTGAGTGACGATCGCGGCAATTTCGTCTATATCATCGGCAAGGACGACAAGATCGAGCGGCGCGACGTCAAGGTCGGCGCGGTGACCGATTCGGGCGTTGCGATCGCATCAGGCCTGTCCGGCGCGGAACGCGTCGTGCTGTCGGCTGGCGCGTTCCTCAATCCGGGGCAGAAGGTGGCGCCGGTCGTCGCCAAGAGCGCCGTTAAGGCCGGGGGCTGATCGATATGAATTTCCGGAACATCTCGGCCTGGTCGATCCGCAACCCGGTACCGTCGATCGTGCTGTTCATCGCGCTGTCGATCGCCGGGGTCTTCAGCTTCATGAGCATGCAGGTCAATAACGACCCCGACATCGATTTCCCGATGGCGATCATCATCATCAACCAGCCCGGCGCCGCGCCGACCGAGCTCGAGACCCAGGTCACGCAGCGCGTCGAATCCGCGGTGCGCAGCCTGCAGGGCATCGACGAGATCAGCTCGACGGTGACCGAAGGCCAGTCGCAGACCATGGTGCAGCTCACCATCGGTACGCCGATCGATCGTGCCGTCATCGATATTCGCGATGCGATCACGCAGATCCGCAACGACCTGCCCGATGGCATTCTCGAACCGCAAATCTATCGCGCGAACACCAGCGGCAACGATCTCGCCAGCTATTCCGCAATCACCTCCGACATGACGATCGAGCAGCTGAGCTGGTACATCGATAATAATGTCAGCAAGGAATTGCTGTCGGTTCCCGGCATGGCGACGGTCAGCCGCAATGGCGGCGTCAGCCGCGAGATCCGCATCATCCTCGATCCGTTGAAGCTGCAGGCACAGGGCTTGACGGCGAGCCAAGTCAACCAGCAGCTCCGCCAAGTCAATCTCAATGCCGCCGGCGGTCGCGCGGAGATCGCCGGATCCGAGCAATCGGTCCGCGTGCTCGGCAATGCCAAGAATGCTTATGAGCTTGGTCAGACGCAGATTTCGGTCGGCGGCGGACGAACCGTGCGCCTCGCCGATATCGGCCGCGTGCGCGACCTTTATGCAGAACAGCGTTCACAATCCGAATTCGACGGGAAGCAAGTCGTCACCTTCGATTTCCAGCGCGCCAAAGGCGCGTCGGACGTGGCGGTGTTCCATGCCGCCGAGAAGAAGCTGGCGGACTTGGAGAAGCGCAATCCGAAGGTCCAGTTCAAGCTGATCTTCAACGAAACCCAATATGCCGAAGCACAATATCACAGCGCGATCGAAGCGCTGATCGAGGGCGCGCTGCTTGCGGTCCTGGTCGTGTTCCTGTTCTTGCGCGACTGGCGCGCGACGGTCATTTCCGCGCTGGCCATCCCGCTTTCGGCGATCCCGACCTTCTGGTTCATGGAATTGATGGGGTTCAACCTCAACCAGCTGACCCTGCTTGCGCTCAGCCTGGTCGCCGGCGTGCTGGTCGATGACGCGATCGTCGAGATCGAAAATATCGTCCGGCACATGCGCATGGGCAAAACCGCATATCAGGCGTCGATCGACGCCGCCGACGAGATCGGGCTGGCCGTGCTCGCCACCACCATGGCGATCGTCGCGGTGTTCCTGCCGGTCGGGCTGATGCCGGGCGTGTCGGGTCAGTTCTTCAAGAATTTCGGCCTGACCGTCGTCGCCGCGGTGCTGATGAGCCTCGCCGTGGCGCGTCTGCTCACGCCAATGATCGCGGCCTATTTCCTCAAGGCCTTCGGTCATGCCGAGCATGGCGAGGGGCGGCTGATGCAGGCCTATCTCACCACGCTCAAATGGACGCTGCGGCATCGCTGGTCGGCGGTCGTCGGCGGCATGAGCGCGCTCGCGCTGACCGTGGTGTGCTTCTATTTCCTGCCGATGACGTTCCAGCCTGATCAGGATCAGGACGCAACCACCGCGCTGGTCGAAATGGTGCCGGGAACGACGCTTGAGCAGACCAGCAAGGTGGTCAAGCAGGTCGCCGACATCCTGGCGGCGGAAAAGCCGGCGGTAAGATCAGTCTATTCACGCTCCTTTGTCGGTAACGGCCGGGTGACTGCCCTGTTCAACAAGGACAAGGGCATGACCAGTACCCAGTTCGAACAGAGGCTCGCGCCGAAGCTCAACACGATTGCCGATGCGCGCGTCACGTTCCGCTCGCAGAATGGCTGGGGCGGCAGCGGCCGCGCCTTGACCATCGTGCTTGGCGGCGACGATCCCAAGTTGCTCAACGAAACCGCGGTCAAGCTGGTGCGCGAAATGGCGAAATTGCCGATCCTCGTCGCGCCGCGGATCAGCGGTGACCTGCAGCGGCCGGAAATCGTGATCAAGCCGCGTCTCGACCTTGCCGCCAATCTGGGTGTCACGACCGCAGCGCTGTCGAATGCGATCCGTATCGCGACACTTGGCGATATCGATCAGAACAGCGCCAAATTTTCGCTGTCGGACCGGCAGGTGCCGATTCGTGTCGCGCTTGACGAGAATGCGCGCGAACGCCTGTCGACGATCCAGAATCTGCCGGTCGCGACCGTGACGGGTGGTTCGGTGCCGCTTAACGTGATTGCGGATATCGGCTTTGGCGCCGGACCGACCAAGATTGAACGCGTCGCGCAGCAGCGCCAGATCACGGTCGGCACTGACCTTGCCCCGGGCGTTGTCAGCGGCACGGCGCAAACCCAGATTCATAATCTGCCGACGATGAAGAATCTGCCGATCGGCGTTGGCGAGCTGACGCTCGGCCAGACCAAATGGCAGGCGGAGATGATCAAGAATTTCTTCATCGCGGTCATTGCCGGCGTCGGTCTGGTATTTGCGGTGCTGGTGCTGCTCTATCGCCGTGTCCTGCCGCCTTTGGTCAATATGGGGTCGCTGCTCCTGGCGCCGCTCGGTGGCCTGTTCGCGCTGCTCGTGACCGGCAACCCGCTGTCGATGCCGGTGTTCATCGGCCTGCTCATGCTGCTCGGCATCGTCGCCAAGAACTCGATCCTGCTGATCGACTTCGCGCTCGAGGAAATCGAGAAGGGCGTGGAAGTCACCACCGCGATCATTGATGCCGGGCACAAGCGCGCCCAGCCGATCGTCATGACCACGGTCGCGATGGTCGCGGGCATGGTGCCGACCGCGCTGTCGCTGGGCGGCGATGGCTCCTGGCGTGCGCCGATGGGCATCACCGTGATCGGTGGCCTGACCCTGTCGACGATCCTCACCTTGCTGATCGTGCCGGCAAGCTTCAGCCTGGCGGTCGGTGTCGAGAAGTGGATCGGGCCGAAACTGCGCCGCGGCCTGTTGACCTACAAGCCGGGCGATGACGGCATGCCAGTGATCGACCACGGCCCCCGGCCGCAATTGCCGCCGCATCCGGCCGGGCGCATCAGCGGACCGCAGTCCGGTGACGATCTCCCGCATCCTGCGGAGTAAATGTGCGATGCGCGCGTTAAAAGCTCTTCACGCTTGAACAATCCCCGGTTTCGGGGATTGTTTCACTCATGAAGCTGCTCGCCCGCGCATCCCGCAATGCCGAAGCCGTGCCTGCGGGGTTGCGCCGGATGCGAATCGTCGCGACCGGGCTGCTGGTTGCCATGGCGGTCTTGTTCCTGGCGACCCGCGCGCTGGATGACGGGCATCCGGCGTTCGGCTTCATTCGCGCCTTTGCCGAGGCGGCGATGGTCGGCGGCTTGGCCGACTGGTTCGCGGTCACCGCTCTCTTCCGCCATCCGCTCGGCCTGCCGATCCCGCACACCGCGATCATCCCGCGCAACAAGGACCGGATCGGCGATACGCTGGCGCAGTTCCTGCGCGACAATTTCCTCATCCCCGGTGTGGTCGCGCGGCGGATGCGGCAGCTCGATGTCGCCTCGGCGGCGGGGCGCTGGCTCGCCGCGCCGGCCGGCAGCGAAGGCCGGTTGCGGCGTGGCGCTTCGGGCCTGGTTGCCAATATGCTCGAATCCTTCGATCCGCAGCGTCTCGGCGGCATGGTCAAGACGGCGATCGGGCAGCGGTTGCGCACGCTCGAGGTGTCGCCGCTGCTCGGCCAGGCGCTGACCGCCGCGATCGCGGAAAAGCGGCATTTGCCGCTGCTCGACGGTATCATCCGCTGGGCAGCACAGGTGCTCAGTTCCAACGAGCATCTCGTGCGCGCGATGGTGCATGAACGCGCGGGGTCGATCCTGCGCTGGACTGGTCTCGACGAGACGCTTGCCGACAAGATCATTTCCGGGCTCGACGGGCTGGTCAGCGACATGGCCGAAGATCCGGAGCATCCGTTGCGCGCCAAGGCGGAGGAGGGGCTGGAGGTGCTGGCCTATGACCTGCAATACGATCCGAAGATGCGCGCGCGGGTCGAGGCGCTGAAGGCCGATCTGATCGACAATCCGGCGATGCAGCAATGGCTCGATGGCATGTGGGAAAGCGCGCGTGCCAGCCTGCTCAAGATCGCGCGAGACCCCAATGCCGCGATGAACGGCAAGCTTGGCGATGCGTTGCGCCAACTCGGCACGACATTACAGGAGGATCCCCGCCTGCGTGCAACCATCAACCGGTTCACGCGTCGTGCGGCGGTGGGCATGGCGGCGGATTATGGTGACGGTATCGTCCGGCTCGTATCGGAAACGGTGCGCGGCTGGGATGCGCGGACCATCACGCGCCGGCTGGAAAATGCCGTGGGGCGCGATCTGCAATATATCCGCGTCAACGGCACATTGGTCGGCGGCCTGGTCGGATTGGTCATTCATGCCGTGGACACGCTGCTTTGAGCGGTTGCGTCTTAGAGTCCGTTGGGAAATGCGCTGAAGGCGCATTTCGGCGGTGCCGGCTCGCTCCCCCCTCCCGGCCGCCCACAGCGTATCCTGAATGGGTGGCCGGGAGGGGGGAGTGGGCTGGCACCGCCTGCAAAATCCGGTCAGCCGCGAATTCTCGAACGGCGGACTACCAGTCGAGGATCGTCCATCCTTTGGTAGTGGCGAGCGTGCGCAGGGGGCCATGCGGATGCACGGCGAACGCTTCGTCCGCCCAGTCGAGTGTCGGCGCGTCGGAGACATGATCCGAATAAAAGCGAATCATGGCATCGGCGCGCGCGATTCCCTGCGCATCGAGCCAGGCCCGGATCATGCGCAGCTTGGCCGGACCATAGCAGTTTTCGCCGTCGATCAGCGCCCGCAGGCCTCCGTCCGGTGTCTTGCGCGAGCCGGTCGCGATGACTGCGTCGAACCCAAGCTGCGCGGCGATTGCGGTGACGTAGAAATCATAGGAAGCGGTCGCCATGACCAGCCGATAGCCGGCAGCACGGTCCGCCTTGATCCGTGCCCGAGCACCGGCGAACAGGCCGGTGGCGACGATCCGGTCGGCAAATCGCGTGGCCGCGGTGGCGGCATCCTGGGCGGAAATAGTGCTCCCGATCAGCAGGTGCTGAGTCACTTGCTTCAACCGCGCACGGTCGAGCAGCTTCAAGGCATAGGCGCCGACCGCAAGCCCGGCGAGCGGCAAAAGGGCCAGCCGCCACGGCGCGCGCAACCGTGCCGTGCCGATCAGGAAGCCTGTCCAGGTCGGTGCGACGGTGATCGTCTTGTCCATGTCGTAGATGGCGATACGGTGCGCGGATTCCTGGGACATCATTTCGTCCTACACAGCATACGTCTTGCCGATCCAGCACGATTGCACCAAGGATGGGGGCGATGAACGCACAGGCCGCCTTCTCGCACGAACGCGCCGGTGACGGCGATGTCCTGCGCTTCACCGGCAATTTGTCGCTCGCGCGCATCGGCGATCTGCCGGAGCGGCTGCGCGCCTATGCCGGGCCGGTCGACCGGCTCGACCTGAGCGATATCGAGCGCATCGATACGGTCGGAGCATGGGTGGTGCATCGCTTCGCCAGCGAACATGACGCGAAGATCGAGGGGCTGGATGCGGATGGCGAACATCTGCTCGCTCAGGTCCAGGCGGCCGATCAGAATGTGTCGATGCGTCCGGCGCATGTCGGCAGCTTCACCCGCGTTCTCGGTGAAATCGGCGAAGCGACGTCGATCGCGCTGAAGACCACAGTCGGCCTGCTTGGCTTCATGGGCGCGACGGTGATCGCGCTCGGCAATGTCATCCGTCACCCTAGCCGGTTCCGCTTCAACGCGACGGTGCAGCGTTTCGAGGTGGTCGGCGTATCGGCGCTCGGCATCATCGGGCTGATGAGCTTCCTGATCGGCATTGTGATCGCGCAGCAAGGCGCGGTGCAGTTGCGCCAGTTCGGCGCGGAAGTGTTCACGATCAACCTGGTCGGGCGGCTGACGTTGCGCGAACTCGGCGTGTTGATGACCGCGATCATGGTTGCGGGGCGCTCCGGTTCTGCCTTTGCGGCGCAGATCGGTACGATGAAACTGACCGAAGAGGTCGATGCGATGCGCACCATCGGCGTCTCGCCGATGGAGGCGCTGGTGCTGCCGCGGACGCTTGCGGTGGTGCTGATGATGCCGCTGCTCGGCTTCTATTCCTCGCTGATCGCGATCATTGGCGGTGGCCTGCTATGCTGGATCTCGCTCGACATCCCGCCGATCACCTTCATCCAGCGTATTCGTGAAGTCGTGCCGATCACCGATCTTTATGTCGGGCTGGTCAAGGCGCCGGTGTTCGGGGCGATCATCGCTATTGCCGGTTGTTTCCAGGGTATGATGGTCGAGGCCGATGCCGAACAGGTTGGTCTGCGCACCACCTCGGCAGTGGTTCAGGCGATCTTCCTGGTGATCGTGCTCGATGCCTTTTTCGCGGTGTTCTTCACCTGGGTCGGCTGGACATGAGCCCGCCCGAAACACCTGAAGCCGTCATCACGGTCCATGGGTTGAAGAACAGCTTCGGCGATCAGGTCGTGCATGACGGGCTGGACCTTGAGGTGCTGCGCGGCGAGATTTTCGGCGTGGTCGGCGGCTCGGGCACCGGCAAGTCGGTGCTGATGCGCTCGATCATCGGGTTGCAGACCCCTGACGAGGGTGAGATCACGGTGTTCGGCGAGCCGACCATTGGCCGCGAGGAAACCGAAGCGGTCGATATCCGCAAGCGCTGGGGCGTGCTGTTCCAGGGGGGCGCCCTGTTCTCGACCCTGACGGTCGCGGAGAATATCCAGGTCCCGTTGCGCGAATTCTACCCGAAGCTCGATCCGTCGCTGCTCGATGAGATCGCAGCGTACAAGGTGGTTATGAGCGGCCTGTCCGCGGATGCCGGGCCCAAATATCCCGCCGAGCTGTCGGGCGGCATGCGCAAACGTGCCGGCCTGGCGCGTGCATTGGCGCTCGACCCCGAGCTGTTGTTCCTTGACGAACCGACTGCCGGGCTCGACCCGATCGGCGCGGCGGCATTCGACGAGCTGACCAAGGGGCTGCAGAAGACGCTTGGCCTCACCGTGTTCCTGATCACCCATGATCTCGACACGCTCTATGCGATCTGCGACCGGGTTGCAGTGCTCGCCGACAAGAAAGTCATTGCGGTCGGCACGATTCCGGAACTTCTCGCGTTGGACCATCCGTGGATCCAGGAATATTTCAATGGCCCGCGCGGCCGGGCAGCGACCGCATCGATCGATCGAGCCACGGCGCGGGAGCAGGACGAACAAGCAGGGGCTAGGCGCTGATGGAAACCCGTTCGAACCATGTCCTGGTCGGTGCCGTGGTGCTGATCCTGCTTGCCGTGCTGGCGCTGTTCACCGTGTGGATCGCGCGGCTCAACGGCTCGGCCGAGAAGGAATATGATATCTTCTTCAAACAGTCGGTCGACGGCCTCAACAAGGGGTCGGCGGTGGCTTTTTCGGGCGTGCCGGCGGGGCAGGTGAAGGAAATCTCGCTGTGGAAGCCCGATCCGCAGTTCGTGCGCGTGCGCATCTCGGTCAATGACGATACGCCGGTGCTCGAAGGGACCACCGCGACCATCCAGGGCGTCGGCTTTACCGGGGTCAGTCAGATCCAGCTCGACGGCGCGGTCAAGAACGCGCCGGCGATCAGCTGCCCGGCGATCGAGCCGAAGAAATCCTGTCCGTACGGCGTGCCGGTGATCCCGCCCAAACAGGGCGGCCTCGGCGCAATTCTCAGCTCGGCACCGCAACTGCTCGAACGTTTCTCGACCCTGACCGAGCGGTTGACCGAGATGCTGTCGGACAAGAACCAGAAATCGATCACGGGCATTCTGGCCAACACCAACCGGCTGACCGGCGCTCTCGCCGATCGCGGACCTGAGATTGCGGCGGCGCTTGCCGAAACGCGGACTGCGATCAAGCAGGCGGGCGACGCCGCACAGCAGATTGGCCAACTTGCCGGCACTACCAACACGATGATCAATGAGGATGTCCGCCCTGCGACGCAGAATCTCAGCAAGGCGGTCGCCGCGGCACAGCGCAGCATGGAATCGCTCGATGCGGTGATTGGCGATGCACGTCCCGGGGTTCAGGCCTTTTCGAAGCAGACCATTCCTGAGGTCGGCCTGCTCGTCCATGATCTGCGCCAGATGTCGGCTGCACTGACCTCGGTCGCCGAGAAGATCGACCAGGGTGGTGCTGGCGCGCTGGTCGGCTCGCCGAAACTTCCCGACTACAAGCCCAGCAAGTGAGGCGCCCGATGAGCATGTTCCCGAAAATGTCGGCTCCCAAACTGCTGGTGACTGCCGCGTTGTTGCCGCTGTCTGCCTGTATCAGCTTCAGCGCCAAGCCGCCGCCCGTGCTGCTGACGATCAGCTCGGCCTCGGTCTTGCCGGTCGGGCAGGTGCAGGATTCGTCGAAGAGCGCGACGATCACCATTCAGGTGCCGGTGGTGTCGCAGGCATTGGCAACCACTCGTGTGCCGGTGCAGGCGAGCGATACAGCGATCGCTTATGTCGCCAAGGCGCAATGGGTCGAACAGCCGGCCCGTCTGTTCGCGCGATTGCTGTCCGACACGGTCGGCGCAAAGACCGGGCGCGTGGTGCTGAGCAGCGCGCAATCCTTTGCCGATCCCGGCGCGCGCCTGTCGGGCGAATTGCGCAGCTTCGGCGTTGATGCGACGACCAAGGAAGCGGTGGTGACCTATGATGCGTCGCTGACCCGCGGATCGGCGAGCGTGGTCGAGAAGCGCCGCTTCGAAGTGCGTGTTGCCGTCGCCGCGGTTGAAGCGGGGGCGGTCGGCATCGGCCTCAACCAGGCTGCGAATCAGGTCGCCGGCGAAGTCGCCGACTGGGTCGGGCGCTAGGCCGGCTCTCCGTCCGGGGTCTTACCCGCAAGACATCGTCACTCGGGCCTGTACGGGGGCCCACTACCCCGCAAATCGCTGCTCGCGGTCGGCGTTGCGCGGGCGTTGCCGATTCAAGGTTCGCAGCGGACAGGGCTGGG
Organism: Sphingomonas alpina; assembly: GCF_014490665.1. Lineage (NCBI taxonomy): Bacteria > Pseudomonadati > Pseudomonadota > Alphaproteobacteria > Sphingomonadales > Sphingomonadaceae > Sphingomonas > Sphingomonas alpina. The sequence goes on from NZ_CP061038.1 coordinate 4,929,488, forward strand.
TGGAGCGGGAGGAGCGCTATCTGGCGTTCCTGCCCGGCTCTTTCTCATGGTTGAAGAAATGTTGGATGTTTTTCCGTGCTGTTCCGGCGGAAAACAGCGCTGCTTCCTTGCTGTTATCTGCTGTTTTCATGCTGTTATTGAATAACAGCATTGGTTTGGCATAAGTAATTCAAAATAAGGCAGAAAAACTCGCAGGAAATCCAACTTAACAGCGGCGAAAAAATCTGCGCGAATAACAGCAGGGAACAACATCGGCTGAAGGACACGAATCACCGACGCCGCGGGCCTTGCGATATTATTTCGCCGGCACGCTCCGCGTCGCCAGCGGCACTTCGCACAGTTCGACGCCGCCCGATCCGATCGTCGGCGGCGCAGGGTTCTCGCGCAGCTTGATATAGGCAGCGAAGCGCGCGTTATCGGTCGACCGGTACTCGAACTTCGGCCGTTCGGTAGCGGGCATGTCGCTGGCCAGCCGGATAGAGACGATGCCCGAGCGCTCGGCTTCAGTCGCATAGACACCCATCGCTGCATCGCTGCGCGGCAGCGCCGAGAGATATTTCATGCCCTCGATGATCCGGCCGACCACGGTATAATTGCGGTCGAGCCGCCGCGCCGACTGACCGATCGGGGTGAACAGTTCGGATCCGCTGCCGGTATCGGGGGCTGGCCCGCGGGCCACCCCAACCATGCCGTAGCAATGCGTCAGCCAGGCCGCCTTGCCGTCGGTCGCGATCGGCCAGCCATCAGCGCTGAAGCCCGATGCGGTCGAATGCGAATCCGGCTTGCTCAGCCGTTGGGCGACGGTGAAGGCGCCAATCTCATATTCCGCAGCCGGGGTCTCGACCACACCCGGGGCGAGCTTCTTCTTTTCGGTCGCATCGCCCCATTGCGCGACCCAGTTCTCCTGCACGCGGTATACGCTCGACGCGTCCCACCAGCCCGCTTTGGCCAGCGTGCGGACATTGGCGACATGCTGGGGCGCAAAGCGTGCGGCGAGGCGGATCACCACGATCCGGTTGCCGGTGAGGGTCATCACCAGCAGCTCGTCATCGGGGATCGGTCGCCAGTCCTGCGCGGCGACATCCGACGGCAGCGGCGCCGGGCTGGAGGCGGGCGGTGTTGCCTGGGCAAGGGCGAGCAAAGAAAGCAGCGGGATCAGCATGGCCGAGAGTGTGGCACGAGCCGATACGCCGACGCAATCGCTCGCCGCTTGCACCGGCTCGCATCAGGCCCTAGGGCAGCGCCTTCCTGTCCGGGAAATGCGGAGCGGTGGCCGAGTGGTCGAAGGCGCTCGCCTGGAAAGTGAGTATACGCCAAAAGCGTATCGAGGGTTCGAATCCCTCCCGCTCCGCCACTTGCCCCTTATTTGGGTCTCCCCAAACTCTCATGAATTGCCATAGACCCTCAAGAAATTAGGTGTTTTCAGTTCAACCGAATTCACCCAGTTCCACACTCCGCACACACAAATATGGCTCCATGGGAAAGCTCACGGCGCTCACAACAAATCCCTGACCGAAGCCGGCCGCTATCCTGATGGGGGCGGTCTCCTTCTCGAAATGAACGGCAAAGGTTCGGTAGATGGCTTCTCCGGATTCAGATGACCCGACTTGTCCGTCAGGTTGCCGAACTTGTTGGGCCGCTTTGAACGGCTGAGCGAAAGATTGGTCACGTGCACTTGCACTTTTGCTGATTCGAGCCCGAGCGATCCAGCGACAGGCGTTCAGATCGATCTCATCCCGTCGCGCCAACGCTCAAGTCGATTTAGCCAAACATCGGTGGTAGTGCCGACGCAGCGCCGGTAACGATCATGCGGCGCCACGGAGAAGACGATGCAGCGACGTGCCGTGAAATCGGCAATGCGGACATTCGAGGTGCTGGAGCTTTTTGCCGAACGCCGCCGCCCGATGGCGCTCCATGAAATCTATTCGGAGCTCGGCTATCCGCAATCGAGCACGACCAACCTGCTCAAGAGCATGGTCCTGCTCGGCTATCTCAACTATAATCGCGTCAAGCGTACGTACCTGCCGACCATGCGGCTCAACCAGCTGGGCAATTGGGTGGCAGGCTATATCCAGGCCGAGGGCGGCTTTCGCGATCTGGTCAACGAGATGCAGCGCCGCACCGACGAGACCGTCGGCTTGTCGACGCAGAACGATCTGTTCGTCCAGTATCTGTTCCTGCGTGGCCCGGATCACGAATTCAAGAACGTACCCCCGACGGCACGATGCGGCTGCTGGTCGATTCGAGCGGCGGGCGTGCGATGATGGCCCGGATGACCGATCGGGCGATCGACAAATTGTGCCGCTACACCAATCATTACGAGATGAAGGACGACCGCGTCAGTTATGCGGAGATCATGAAGGACGTCAGCTGGATCCGGCAGGTCGGCTATTGTTACTTTCCCAACTGGCCCACGCCCGACGTGTCGTCGATCTCGATCGCGCTGGATGCCGACCTGCACGGCATCCCGCTGGCGATCGGCGTCGGCGGGCTGGCGGATCGCATCTCGCGCAACAAGTCCGACATACTGGCGATCATGCGCGAGATGATCGCCACGTTCAACGAACGCACGCATGCGACGCCGGCGGCAGTGACGAGCGCCGAGAGCGTCGAGAACGACTGACAGGATCGGCGCCATCGCGGTTTCGTCCAAGGCGCATGATCCGCATATGTGATTTTCGCAGGGGGCCGGCGGTTTGATAGCCGCTCCGCCGGTATCCGCCGCATTGTCGCTCCACACGCTCGAATGTGGAGAGGTTTTCAAGATGGGCGATACTGAAGAACTGCAGCGGCGGGCCGCCGGTAGCATTGTGACGCTGGATGCCGTGGTGGTCGGCGCCGGTTTTGGCGGTATGTACATGACCTATCGTCTTCGCGAGCGCGGTATGCGCGTCATCGGCATCGAGGCCGGCGGCGATGTCGGCGGCGTATGGTACTGGAACCGATATCCCGGCGCGCGCTGCGATCTGATGTGCGTCGATTACAGCTATTCATTCTCGGACGAGATTCAGCAGGAATGGACGTGGAGCGAGCAGTTCGCAGCGCAGCCTGAAATTCTCGCCTACGCCAATTTCGTCGCCGACAAGCTCGACCTGCGCAAGGATTTCACCTTCGCCACGCGCGTCACCAGCGCGGTGTGGGACGATGTTCGCCGCTTGTGGACGGTGAAGACCGATCAGGGCGACACTTATGAGGCGACCTATTGCATCATGGCGACAGGGCCCTTGTCGATCCCCAAGGATCCAGAGATTGCGGGCCTCGACCGGTTCGAGGGCGATATCTTTCGCGCGCAGAAATGGCCGCATGAGCAGGTCGATTTCTCCGGCCGTCGCGTTGGCCTGATCGGCACTGGGTCGACCGGGATCCAGATCGTCACTGAGGTCGGCAAGGCGGTGGGTGAATTCTACGTCTTCCAGCGCACGCCGAGCTTCACCATGCCGATGCGTAACGACAAGCTCGATCCGGAACATGTGAGCGAGATCAAAGACCATTATACCGGCCTGCGCGCGGCAGCGCGCGCCAGCCTGCTGGGCGGCGTGCGCCCCTCATCGACCCGTCCGTTCTTCAGCCTGCCGCGTGCGCAGCGTCTGCAGTTGATGGAGGATGCCTGGAAGGCGGGTGGCCACGCTTTTCTCGGTACCTTCTCAGACCTGATGAGCAATCCGGACGCAAACGACCAGGTCGCGGAGTTCGTCCGCGGCAAGATCGGCGAGGTGGTGGAAGACCCGAAGATCGCCGAGGCGCTGAAACCGCGCGGCTACCCGATCTTCGCGCGCCGTCCGTGTCTCGACACCGACTATTACGAGCAGTTCAACAAGCCGAACGTGCATCTGATCGATCTGTTCACGAATCCGATCGTGGAGATTACAAAGGCCGGTGTGAAATTACAGAGCGGCGAGGTGCCGCTCGACGCGCTGATCCTCGCGACCGGTTATGATGGGCTGACCGGCGCGCTGATGGCCTTTGAAGTGCGTGGGCGCGATGGGCTGGACCTGCGTGAGAAGTGGCAGGATGGCGCCATATCCTATCTCGGCTTGATGCTGGCCGGCTTTCCCAATCTGTTCATGGTCTGCGGCGCCAACGGCCCGGCGGCGCTTGCCAACATCATCTCGATCAACGAACAGAATGTCGACTGGATCTGCTCGCTGATGGATCACATGGAGGCGACCGGCATGGCGATAGCGGAGCCGACCCGAGAGAGCGAGGAACGCTGGATGGAAATCGTCCGCATGCTCGCCGAGAAGACGCTGCTTTCAAAGGCGAACACCTGGTATGTCGGGGCGAACGTCGAGGGCAAGACACGCGGGCTGACGATGTTCGCGGGGGGGTTCTCGAAATATGACGAATATTGTCAGGCGGCGGTCGATAGCGGCTATGCCGAGTTGGTGTTCGAATCTGCCGGGGCGCTGGCGGATGCCTGAACTCCGTCGCGCAGCGGCATGCGGCGGTCGACCTCGTCGCCTTGGTCGGCGAGGAACGCACGCCGAAGGGTAGCTGTACCGCCACCTGCGTGCCCACCTGCAACCTATCGCGCAATGTTGCGCTCTACCGCGTGGGCCGCTCGCCTGTCGACCGATCGTCACCCTACACCCCCGAGATGCTCGCGGTAACGGGCGCGCAATTCGGTCTTCAGCAACTTGCCCGTCGCGGTGTGCGGCAGGTCATCGACGACCAGCACGTCGTCGGGCAGCCACCATCTCGCGACATGGCGGGTCAGATGATCGAGCATTGCCGGCTTCTCGATACGTTCGCCGGGATGCAGGCGCAGGAGGAGCAAGGGCCGTTCCTGCCAGCGCGGATGCGGCACTCCGATCACCGCCGCCTCGGCCACCGCGGGATGTGCGGTGGCGGCGTTTTCCAGGTCGATCGAGCTGATCCACTCGCCGCCCGACTTGATCACGTCCTTCGCGCGGTCGGTAAGGTGGAGGAAGCCGTCCGCGTCGATCCGCGCGACATCGCCGGTGTCGAGCCAGCCATCGGCATCGACTGCCGATCCGGGTTCCGATCCGAAATAGGCGTTGAGCACCCATGGCCCGCGCACTTTGAGCAGCCCGGAGCCCGCACCGTCATGCGGCAAGGCGTTGCCATCCTCATTCTCGACGCGCAGTTCGATACCGAAAACCGCGCGTCCCTGGCACGCCAATATATCGGTCAGCGCATCGCCGGTCAGCCCCGCCTGGTGCGCGAGCGGCTGGCACACGGTGGATACAGGACTGGTTTCCGTCATCCCCCAGGCCTGGTTGGCGGTGACGCCGAGCAGGTCGCGGAACAGCTCGATCAGCGCGCGGGGCGTCGCGGCGCCACCCATGAACACGCGGTTGAGTTTCAGCGCAGCACGGTCCGCCTCGCTCACCTGCCGTTGGATATAGTCGAGCACGATGAACCACAAGGTGGGCACGCCGAGCGAGAAGGTGACGCCTTCATCGCGAAGCAACTGGTAGATCGACGCACCATCCAGCGCCGATCCCGGCATCACCAGCTTCGCGCCACACATCGCCGAGGTGAAGGGCAGCCCCCAGGCGTTGACGTGGAACAACGGCGGCGCGAGCAGCACCGTGTCGCGCGCCGACAGCGCCATCGAATCCGCCGCGCACGCCGCGAACGCGTGCAGCACGGTCGAGCGATGGCTGTAGAGCACGCCTTTCGGGTTGCCGGTGGTGCCGCTGGTGTAACACAGGCTGGAGGCGGTGTTCTCGTCAAGCGCCGGCCAGGCCGCGATCGGCGCGGTAGCGGCGACGAGGTCGTGATAGGCGAGCAGGCCGGGCAGGGCGCTCTCCGGCATCTCATCGCCGGCGCACAAGACGATGATCTGCTCGATCCCGGCCAGGTCGGTGACCGCTGGTTCCACGATCGGCAGGAGATCTGGATCGACGCACAGGATGCGCGCGCCGCCATGATCGACGATGTAGCGGATCTGCTCGGCGAACAGGCGGGGGTTTACGGTGTGCAGCACCATGCCGGCCGCGGTGACACCATAATAGAGTTCGAGGTGCGGCAACCGGTTCCACGCGAGCGTGGCGACGCGGTCGCCGGGCTGCGCTCCGAGTGCCGCGAGCATCGCCGCCACCTGTCGCGCTCGCCGCGAGACCGTGCCCCAGTCTGACCGCTCCAGCGCCCCGTCCGCGCGGCGCGAGACGATTTCCGTGCGGCCATGATTGCGCGCGGCATGGTCGATCAGTGCACCAGTGGTTAGCTGCTGTTGTTGCATCAGTCCGATCATGTCTTTCTCCGGATCTTGGGGTCAGGCCGCCGCCGCATCCTCGCGGTGGACGAGGCGGGTCGCGTGAATGAACATCAGGCCACTCAGCAACATCGGCGCGCCGACCAGCGAAATGGCGAAGCGCAGACCCTGGATCGCGCCGAACCAGCTGGTGAACAGGTCGCTCATGACGCCGACGAACAACGGCCCGAGCGCCAGACCGATCAGGTTCACGAACAGGATCTGGATCGCCACCGCCATGCCGCGCATGCGCGGTTCGGCGACGGTCTGGATCGCGGCATAGACGGGACCATAGCTCATCGTCTGGCAGAACAGCGCTGCGCCAAACAGGCCGAGCGAAACGCGCATGTCGCTGGCCAGTGCCACCAGCGTGAACAACGGAGCGGCGGCAGTGATCGCGACGGCGCAGAACAGCACGTAATTGGCGATGCTGGAGCGCGCAAACCGATCGGAGAGGAAGCCGCCCAGAAAGGTGCCAAGCCCGCCGCAGATGCCGACCATCAGCCCGAGCAGGACGCCGAGCAAGGCAGTCGGCGCCATGCCGAGGCTGCTCGCCAGGGTACCCAATTGTTCGGGATGCGTACGGATATACAGCGACCCAGAAAACGCACTGAGCCCATAAAAGCCGAAGGCGGAGAAGCCGGACGCCACGCAGATGTACGCGAACGATCGCTTGCGCCATAGCACCGCCAGCCCGGCGCGCAGCGGAATGTGCACCGCGGCGGCGGCGCTGGCCTGGCGCCGCGGCTCCTTCATCACGAACGGCACGATCACCGCCAGCAGCAGTCCCGGCGCGCCGGCGATGAAGAACGCCCAGCGCCAGCCGAGGGTGGAGGCGAGGATGCCCCCGACGACCAGGCCGGTGAGCGATCCCAACGGCACCCCCATCTGGTACATGGCCAGCGCCAGCGCACGGCGATGGCGGGGCACATAGTCGGTGATCAGGCTGTGTGCGGCCGGGGTGCAGCCTGCCTCGCCCACACCGACCCCGATGCGCGTCAGCAGCATCTGGCCGAAGCTGCGCGTGAAGCCGCAGGCGATGGTGAAGATACTCCACACCGCAAGCGCGCCGGAAATCATGTGCACGCGGTTGGTCTTGTCGGCGAAGCGCGCCAATGGCAGGCCCGCGGCAGTATAGAGTAGCGCGAAGGCGAGGCCGCTGATCGCGCCGATCTGGCTGTCGGACAGGTCGAGGTCCGCCTTGATCGGCTCGACCAGGATGGTCAGGATTTGCCGGTCGAAGAAATTGAGTGTGTAGATCAGCATCATCAGCAACATGACACCGAGCGGGAAGACCTTTGGGCTGTCATCGTCGCGTGACGCGGCGCCCAGGATCGGGGAGGGGGGCGGATCGCTGGAGTTCAGATCCGACACGACGACGTCGTCCGGGGGTGTCTGCGGAAACCGGGCTGTCGTCTGATCCGTCACGTCGCTCTCCTGCCGCCGATCTGCCGTCGGGGCGTCATGGCGATGATAGGGGCGCGACGACGCAAGTTGATCGCCGTGTCCGCCACCTGCCGATTATCACCTATGTAAATTGTCGCGGCCGCTCCGCCGGGTGCGGGATATTGCGCGTTCGCCGCGCCACTCTTCGCGCCGATAAACGACGGGAGAGGCGGCGCATGCGGCGCATCGACGCGCATCATCATCTGTGGGAGGTGGACAGCGGGCATCATCCGATGCTGTTCGCCGCGCCAGTCGCGCGTTTCTGGGGCAACAGCGCCGAGTTGCGCGGGCACTATGATGTCGAGGCGTTCATGGCGGATGCGCGTGCCGCTGGCGTGATCGCTTCCGTGCATGTCGAGGCCGGCTTCACACCGCCCGATGGCGAAGCGCGGGCGATGCAAACGGTTGCCGATGCGCATGGCTTCCCTCAGGCTTTCCTGACCCGGATCGATCTTGCGGCGGCGGATGCCGGGGCCCGGATCTCGGCCGATGCCGCTTTCGCCAATTGGCGGGGTATCCGCATCACCACCGAATGGCCGGGCGATCCCGCGCTGGAGCGTCCGGCACGTACGTCGTTCGCCGACGCCGGCTGGCGGCATGGCTATATCGCGCTCGACGCGGCGGGCGGCGTGGCCGATATCATGCTCTGGCCGGAGCAGTTGGCGGAAGCTGCGGCGCTGGCGCAGGACTTCCCCGGCACCCCGATCGTGATCGAGCATTTCGCACTTGCCGATGGCAATCCCGCATGGGCCGATGGCATGGCGCGGCTCGCTGCCTGTCGCAATGTCGCGGTGAAACTCTCGGGACCGGGGCTGGTGCGGCGCGACTGGTCGGCGGACACGATCCGGCCGATGATCCTGCGCCTGCTCGACCTGTTTGGCAGCGATCGGCTGATGATCGGCAGCAACGCGCCGGTCGATCTGGTGATGGCGGATTACCCGACGATCGTCGCGCGTTTCGACTCTGCCATCCAGGACTTGCCCGACACCGACCGCCAAGCGCTGTGGCACGACACCGCCGCGCGCATCTATCGCATTGCGGGGGAGAGTTGATGGAGATCGCCTTCTTTGGGGAGCATCGCAACAGACTGGGCGAAAGCCCGGTATGGGATGATGCACGCCACTGTCTATGGTGGGTGGATTCGCTCGCCGGGCTGATTCATGCCGCCTCCGCCGACGGTATGCTGCGCGCGACGCTGCCGCAGGATCGGCCGGTCGGCAGTATCGGATTGGCCGATGGCGGGCTGGTCGCAGCGCTGGCGGACGGCTTTTATCGCATCGATGGCGATACCGGCGGCGCGAGCGCCATCGCACTGCTGCCCGAAGACAGAACGCTGCGTCTCAACGACGGAAAGGCCGATCGCGCCGGTCGTTTTCTGAGCGGCCAGATGCAAGTACACGGCACCGGCACCGAGTTGAGTGACGCCTTGCTGTGGCAACTGGATGCAGGGAGCGTACGCGACCTGGCCGGCGGGCTGAAGCTGACCAACGCGATCTGCTTCTCGCCCGATGGCGATACGCTCTATTTCGCGGACAGCCTGGACGGCGTGATCCGCGCTCACCCGTACGACTCCGCAACGGGTGCGATCGGGCCGCGTCGCGATCTGGTCGATTGCCGACCGTACGGCTCGGGTCCGGACGGTGCCACGGTGGATGCCGACGGCAATCTCTGGGTTGCGCTCGTGCTCGCGCAGCGGATCGCCTGCATCGCGCCCGACGGCACGTTGCTGCGCAGCATCGACCTGCCGATCCCGTACCCTGCCTGTCCCGCATTCGGCGGGCCGGGACTCGCCACGCTGTACGTCACCACTATCGCGGACTCCGGCCAGCGCCTGAAGAGCGACCATCCCGATGCCGGGCGGATCGTCGCCATTACCGGGTTGGATGCGCGCGGGCTGCGGGAAGGCCGCTACCGGGACAATCACATCCGCGAATAGTCCGGCGCGCGTCGCGCCCGGCATTGCCCGGCCGGGAACGGCATCGCACCGTCTCGCCCGAGAGGATCGAAAAGAACCATGAACCTGGATTTCGACGCCGCCGATCTCGCCTTTCAGAGCGAGGTGCGGGAATTTTTTGCCGAGGGCATCCCCGACGCCTGGCGTATCAGAGTGCGAAGCGGGCTCCGGCTCGAGCCCGAGGACCTGATCTACTATCAGCGGCGCCTCAACGATCGCGGCTGGGGGGCGCCGACCTGGCCCAAGGAATATGGTGGCACCGGCTGGACGCCGACGCAGCAATATATCTTCTGGAGCGAGGCGGCACGCGCCGATGCTCCCGCGCAGTTCCATCAAGGGCTGGAGCTGATCGGACCGATCATCTTCACCTATGGCACGCTGGAACAGAAGGCGCGCTATCTGCCGCGTATCCTGACGCTGGAGGATTGGTGGTGCCAGGGCTATTCGGAGCCTGGCGCTGGTTCCGATCTCGCGGCGCTGCGCACCCGCGCCGATCGCGACGGTGACCATTATGTCATCAACGGGCAGAAGATGTGGACCAGCTATGCGCATGTCGCGAGCCACGTCTTTGTGCTTGCCCGCACCTCGCAGGAGGCCAAGCGCCAGCAGGGCATCTCGCTGATCCTGGTCGACATGAACACGCCGGGCCTGCGCGTGCAGAAGATCCCGACGATGGACGAGAAATATCATACCAACGAACTGTTCTTCGACGATGTGCGCGTTCCGGTCGGAAATCTGCTGGGCGAAGAGGGCAGGGGCTGGAGCTATGGCAAGGTGCTGCTCGACCGCGAGCGCATGGTCAGCGCTGCCACTGCCATCTTTCTGACCCAGACGGTACGGGGCATCCGCGACGCGGCGACCAGGCGGCGTATCGGCAACATGCCGCTGATAGAGACGCCGGGCTTTGCGGCCAAACTCGCACAATATGAGATCGAAGTGATCGCGCTGCAGACCATGGTCCTGCGACTGATGGACGATGCGGCACGGGGCGCGGATTCCGGCCCGCGCGGCTCGATGGTCAAGCTGCGCTGGTCGCAGCTGACGCAAGCCGGCACCGCCTTGTGGGTAGAGGCGCTCGGGCCGGAGGCGGCGCATTTCGCCGCCCTTGGCGACACCGGCGCGGGTGCCGACATGCCGTATGCGATGCAGGGCGCGCTCTATGCACGCGTCACTTCGATCTATGGCGGGTCGAGCGAGATCCAGCACAATATCATCGCGCGCCGCGCGCTAGGCCTGTAAGGAGGGGCGCTCCGATGGATTTCAGCTATTCCGACGAGCAGCAGATGCTGCGAGACAGCGTCGATCGCTACGGCGCGGAGAACTGGGCGGCGTCCGATCGCCTGAAGATCCTGGCTGCCGCGCCGGAGGCTGCCAAGCGGCGCTGGGCCGAGATGGCAGACCTGGGCTGGTTGATGCTGCCGATCGCCGAAGCCGATGGCGGGCTGGGCGGCGGCCCGGCCGAGGTGATGGCGGTGATGGAAGGGATCGGCCGCCACCTGATTACGGTGCCCTATGTCAGTTGCTGCGTCCTCGTGCCTGCGCTGCTTGCCGGCAGCGAAGCGGGCGCCGAACTGCTGGCGCGCCTCGCCGCCGGCGAGGCTCTGGCAGCGGCGGGATTGATCGAGGCTGATGGCGGCTATGATCTCCACCGTGTCGCTACGCGTGCCGAACAGGGACCGGAAGGCTGGCGGTTGTGGGGCGCGAAGGCCCATGTCGAGGACGGTGCCGACGCGGACTGGTTCCTCGTCTCGGCGCGCACTGCGGGCGGCACTGATGAACGCGATGGCATCGGCTTGTTCCTGCTCCCCCGCGCAGCGGACGGTCTGACGGTCGAGACGTTCCGCGCGATCGATGGCCATCGCCACGCCAGGCTGACGCTGGAGAATGTCGCTGGCCTGCTGGTCGACGATGCCGAAAGTGCGCTGCCGGTCATCGAAGCAGCGGTAGATCGCGCGATCGCCGCGCAGTTGGCCGAGGCGGTCGGATCGATGGAGGCGGCGTCAGATGCGACGCTCGATTATATCCGCACGCGCCAGCAGTTCGGTGTGGCGATCGGAAGCTTCCAGGTGTTGCAGCACCGCATGGTCGACATGATCATCGCAGGCGAGGAAGCGCGGTCGATGGCCTATCACGCGACGCTCAACCTGCAGCGGGACGCGGCAGAGCGCGGCCGAGCGGTGGCGGCAGGCAAGGTGCGCGTGTCCGAAAGCGGTATCTATGTCGGGCAGCAGGCGGTGCAACTGCACGGCGGCGTTGGCATCAGCGAAGAACTGATCGTCAGCCATCACCTGCGCCGCCAGATGATGCTCAACCTCGCCTTCGGCCCCGCCGAGCACCACCGCGCGCGCTTCGCCGCGATCCCCGCCTGAGGAGAGCTCTTGTGACCCTGCAAGACCTGATCGACCGCGCTGCAATCCACGATTGCCTGCTGCGCTATTGCCGCGGCATCGACCGTGTGGACGAAGCCGCGCTGCGCTCCGCCTACTGGCCCGATGGCACCGATGATCACGGCCCGTACAAGGGCAGTGCTGAAGGATTTTGCGACTGGGCGATGAACGTGCTGCCGAAAATCGATCGCGGCATCCACCAACTGCACAACATGCTGATCGAGTTGCGCGACGGCGGCGCGGCGGTCGAGACCTATTTCTCCGCCTTCCAGCGCCAGCCAGGCCCGGACGGGTTGCAACAATGGGACTTGAAGGGCCGCTACATCGACTGGTTTGAGAAGCGCGGGGAGGAGTGGCGGATCCTGAACCGCGTCGTGATCTACGACTGGGTCGAGCAGATGCCGCTGCCCCCGGGCAGCGAGGCGGAACGCTTCGGCGCGCGCAAGCCGGTCGGAGGGCGTTATCCCGACGACCCCGTCTACGCGCTGTTCGGGTGACCGGGCCGGCGACGGACAAGCGCGCGCTTGTCACCGGCGGCGCGCGCGGCATCGGCCGGGCGATTGCAGTCACCTTGGCGGCCGCGGGCTGGCAGGTGACCGCCGCCGACATCGACGCGTCCGCCGTCGCCGAGGCGGAGCCCGACCTTCGCATCACCGGGGAGACGCTCGACGTGATCGACCGTGCGGCGGTGGCGGCGCTGATAGAGCAACGAGGGCCGTTCGACGTGGTCGTCAACAATGCGGCGATTCCTGCCGACATGCTGCCCTTCGCCGAGCTGACCTCCGGGCATTTCGCCCGCGCGTTGCGCATCAATGTGATGGGCAGCTTCATCGTTGCGCAGGAAGCTGCACGGCGCATGGAAAGCGGTACGATCGTCAACATCGCCTCGCGCGGCTATCTCGGTGGGATCGGCGGCGCGCATTATGTCGCGTCCAAGGCGGCAGTGGTCGGCATGACCCGCGCGATGGCAGTCGAGCTGCGCTGGCGCGGCATCGCCGTCAACGCGGTCGCGCCCGGCATGGTCGAGACGCGGATGATCGAGAATTTCTCGCCCGTCCTGCGTGAGAAACTGACCGAAATGGAGCCGGGCGGCGGCCCGCTCAATCCCGTGGTGATCGCTGGCGCAGTCGCCTATCTCGCTTCACCCGCCGGCCGGTCGATGACCGGCCAGGTGCTGCTGGTCGATGGCGGCAAGACCATCGGCGTCGGATTGTATTGAGCATGGCGCCAATGACCGCACCGCACCGCCTGCTGACCGTCGGACCCGCCGAAGCCGTCGCGGCGATCGCCGCCAGGTTGATCGCGGGTGGCGCTTACGTCGCGGCGGAGCACGGCGTCGATGCCGTCCTGATCGACGGCACTGACAGCGCGGTGGAGACGCCGTTTCTCGATCTGGCCGATAGCGCCTTCGCCGCTCAGTTGATTGACGCGACGCTCGGTCGCGTGGCCGCGCTGCAGACTGCGTTAGAGCACCTCGCCCCCGCCGCCAGCATCGTCGTTATCGGCACCGACGCGCATCTCGGCCGCTGGCACGCCACGGGGCAGGCGGCCGCCAGCGCCGCACTGGTCGGCATCGTGCGCAGTGTAGCGATGGAATATGGCCGCCACGGCGTGCGCGCCAATCTGGTCGCGCTGCCGCTCGGCACGACGGCCTCAGACGAACCGGTGATCGCGGATGCGGCGATTCAGGCGGCCGCGTTGTTCGACGCCCCGTCGATCACTGGCGAGACGGTTCTGGTCGACGGCGGCAACAACCTGAAGTTTCGTCAGGCGCGGCGCCGCTGACCGACTATCAGGCGGCTGCCAGCCCCAGTTCCTCAAGCGCGATCTCCAGCGCGCGGCGATAGTCGCTCTTGCCGCTTGCATGCCGCGGCAGGTCGTCGAGTATGATGATCTGCTTGGGGAGTTTGTATGCCGCAAGGTCCTGCAGCATCGCGGTATGCGCGGCGCGCTCGTCATAACCATCGGAAGTGCGCGCGAGGCCGATCACCTTCTTGCCCCACACCGGGTCCGGCACGCCGACGATGATGGCGTCCTCAATGCCGGGCACGCGCTTCATTGCTTCCTCGACCTCCTCGGCGAACACCTTCTCGCCGCCGGTGTTGATCACCATGTTGCCGCGCCCGATCAGCCGCAGCCGCCCGTCCGCCTCGCGCACCGCCATGTCGCCGGGGATCGCGAACGTTTCATCACCGATCCGGCGATAGGTCGCGGCGGTCTTCGCCGGATCGCCATGATAGCCGAGCGCGAACGGCGGCCGCCGCGCCAGCCAGCCCTCGCCCGGCTGGTCGGCCTCCAGCACGCGGTCCGTCTCCGCCTCGATCAGGACGGTGTGCTGGCCCGGCTCGAAATATCCGGTGGGTGTCTCGTTCGTCGCCGTTGTGATGGCATAGCCGAAGCCCGATGCCTCCGACGCTCCCAGGATGTCGACCAACGTTACCTGCGGCAGCGCCGCCACCAGGATTTGCTTGACCTCGTGGCTCCACATCAATCCGGCGGAGGAAATGACGCGCATCGCCGCGAGGTCCCATCGGCCAGGAAACTTCTGCAGCGCTTGCGCCATCGGCCGCGCGAACACGTCGCCGACGATCAGGATGCGCGTCGCACGCGTTCGCGCCGCCTCGTCCCACAATTCCTCTGCGTCGAAGCGTATGTTGGGCAGCAGGATCGCCGTGCCGCCGCCGACCAGTTCCGCCATCGAGCTGTTGAGGCCCGCACCATGCATCAGCGGGCAAGCGGGAATGACGCGGCCCGGCGCGGCGGCGCCGGCGACCATCGCGACGTGATCCGCCATATCGCGCACCACCGTCTTGATCGTCGGTGCTTCCAGCTGCGAAGTGCGCGCATCGCCTGATCGCCACATCACACCCTTGGGTTTCCCCGTCGTGCCACCGGTATAGAGCAGGTAGCCATCTTCGGGCGATCGTACGATGTTTAGCGGCCTGCCGTCGCCCTCGCGCGCCATCGCTTCATACGCGCCATCCTGGTCGATCGGCACGCCGAGTCTCAGATCGTGCAAGCCTTCGAACAATGGCGCGACCAGCGCCGCGAACTCACTTTGGTAGAACAGCGCCTGCGCTTGGCAGTCGGCCAGCACATACTCGATCTCGGCGGTAGTGTAGCGATAGTTGATGTTGACGTGACACAGCCGTGCTTTGAACGCCGCGCATGCGATCTCGATGAATTCGGGGATGTTCCGTGCCATGATCGCGATGCGGGCTCCGGTCGGCAGTCCGGCTGCGAGCATCGCGCGCGCGACGCGGTTGGTGCGCGCGTCGAACTCGGCCCAGCTTATTACGCGCGCGCCGTGGATCAGCGCTGGCCGGTCCCCCGGGACGTTGGCGGCGGTCGCATCCAGCAGGTCGCCGAAGTTCCAGTCCATTGCCGTCCGGCACGGCGCCGCGTCGCCTCCGGTCACTGCCTCAGCGTCCCTGGAAGACAGGTTTGCGCTTTTCGACGAACGCCGCCACCGCTTCCTTGGCATCCTCCGATTGCGCCAGCTTTGCCGTGTTACCCTGCTCATAGATGTAGCCGTCGCGCAGCGTCATGTTCTCGATCGTGCGCATGCTATCCTTGGCCAGGCGCGTGGCGAGCGGGCTCTTGGAGGCGATGTTGGCCGCCATCTCCATGACGAACGGCATCAGTTCATCATGCGGCAAGCACGCCTCAATCACCCCGCGGCGGTACAACTCCGCCGCCGGTGCGCGGTAGCCGGTCAGCATCATGCGCCTGGCCAGCGAATGCGGGAGGATCCGGGCCGCATGCTTGCCGCCGCCCATCAGCCCGACATCGACTTCGGGCAGGCCGAACACGGCGCGCTCCGATGCGACGATGATGTCGCACGCCGATACCAGGCCGAGGCCCGCACCCAGTGCCGGGCCGTTCACCGCGGCGATCGTCGGCTTCGAATTGTCGGCAATGCAATAGCCTACTTCGCGTACCCATCGGTTGCGCGCCCAGCGCGCGCCCGGTGCCGACAGGTCCATGCGGTTCTTCAGTTCCGCACCGGCCGAAAAGCATTTGCCTGCGCCGGTCAGCACGACGCAGCGCACGTCGTCGCGATCGTTGAACGTGTCGAAGATCGCGATCAGTTCTTGGATGAGCTCCATCGGCTGCGCGTTGACGGGCGGATTATTCAAGGTGACGACGGCAACGTAATCAGCGACTTCCAGCTTGATCAAGCTCACGGCGCTACTCTCCTGTTTGATTCCTTGTGCGTGCTTTCTAACGAAACGGGCGTCGGACCAGCGGGGAGGATCGAGCCAGAGCGGAGAATCCCATACGCGATTTGCTGCGCAGCATTGATGTTTGTGCCTAATCTCGGTTGTGATTTTCCAATCCCCGACCGGTCTCCCGATTGAGTAAAGATTGCATCGGCGACGACAAAGCGGGGCCGAACAGCACTGCGCCACGTCCCACGGACGTCTCGGCAGGCAGCGCCCGATAGCCAAGAACAGCAAGCATGCAACGTCGTGCGACAGATACATAGGGGAGGGATTTTGATGCACGTCAGTGGCCTGAAGACCATATTATTGCTTGGCAGCGCTGCGCTGATCTGTTTGCCGCAGGCCGTGGCAGCGCAGACCGTGCCCGGAACGACCACACCCGCCAGCCCGCCCGCGGCTGCGGACACACCGGAGCAGCAATCTTCGGAAATTCCTGCGAACGAACCAGGCGGCCTCGCTGATATCGTCGTCACGGCCACCAAACGCGGCCAGGCGCAGAACGTGCAGGATGTGCCGTTCGCCGTCACCGCATTCGGCAGTGACCAACTGGATGACCAGCATGTCCGCAGCATCGCCGGTCTAAGCTACGACATTCCCAACGTGCAGTTGACCGAACTGGGCACCAGCCCCGGCTATGCCAATTTCTCGATTCGTGGCCTCGGCATCAACAGCTCGATCCCGTCGATCGACCCCACCGTCGGCACGTTCATCGACGGCATCTATCTCGGCATCGGCGGCGGCGTCGTACTCGACACGTTCGATCTCGCCGGCGTGGAAGTGCTGCGCGGCCCGCAGGGCCTGTTGTTCGGCCGCAACGTGACAGGGGGTGCCGTGGTGATCCGCTCGACCGTGCCCAGCAATGAGCTGCACGTCGATTTCAAGGCGGCATTGTCGACCGGTCTCGAGAAGAACATCAGCGGTGTGATAAGTGGGCCGCTCGTCAAGGACAGGCTCCAGGCGAAGCTCGCCGTCTATTACGACAAGGACAATGGCTGGTTCACCAACCTGTACAACAATAACCATAATTTCGGTAAGGGAGAGACGATCATCATCCGTCCGGCGTTGCGCTTCACGCCGACCGAGACGGTGGAGGTCATCGCTCGCTTCGAACATGGCCATCAGTTCGGTGACGGCGCGCGACCGACCAATTTCGGCCTGTTCGGCCGCGACACCTTCAAGATTTCAGTCAACGAAGAAGGATTGTCACGCAACAACTGGAACATGGCGAGCCTGGAGACGAACTTCGACGTCGGCTTCGGCGATGGCAAAATCACCAACATCGCGGGTTACCGCAATTTTCAGGGTGATTTGATCACCGATATCGATTCCCAGCCGGTGACCAATTATCATTTCTATACACGAACCGAGCAAAACCAGTTCAGCAACGAACTCCGCTATGCCGGCACGTTCGGGGCGATCGACGTGACCACCGGACTGTATTATTTCGGGCAGGAGATCAATTATCTCGAGAAGCGCCTGCTGGCCGGCGGCACGCTGACCATCGCCGGCGGCGGCGTGCAGAACCAGCATAGCTATGGCGCCTTCGCCTCGTTCGATGTGCATGTGAACGGCCAGATCACGCTGAACATCGGCGGACGATATTCGATGGAGGACAAGAAAGTCCGCATCGCGAACATTGTCGCCGGCGGTTGCGACTTCGATGCGCGGACGTGCAACTATACCTTCTTCAGCAAGAAGGACTGGAACGGCTTCACGCCGCGTCTCGGCGTGCAGTATAAGCCGACAGGCAACACGCAGCTTTACGCCTTCTGGGCCAAGGGATTCCGCAGCGGCGGCTATAATCTGCGCAGCATCAACACCGCGGTTCCGCCGGGGCCGTTCGACCAGGAAACGCAGAATTCGTTTGAAATCGGGCTGAAGCAGGAATTCGGCCGCATCGCACGCATCAACCTCGCCGGCTTCTACAACAAGATCGACAATGTGCAGCGCGAGATCGTTACGCCTGTCGCCGGCGTCGGTGCATTGCAGGTGGTCGCAAACGCCGCCAACGTGACAATCAAGGGCGTGGATGCGGAAGTCGTCTTCATGCCGGTCCGGGGGCTGACGATCACCGGACAGCTTGGCTATACGGACGGCAATTACGACAAGATCTTCGCCGATCTGAACAACGATCAGGTGATCAACGCGAAGGACTACGCGCTCGTGCTGCCGCGGTTGTCGAAGTGGACCTATGGGGGCTCGATCGCTTATTCCCTCCCCGTCGGTACAGGGACGGTAGATGCGCGCGCCGGTGCCAATTATCGCAGTCTCGCTTATTATAACGAACTGAACAACGGCATCCTGCCTGCCGCGACAATGGTCGACGGCAACCTGTCGTACAGCAAGGGGCGATATAAATTCTCGGTATTCGGTACCAACCTGCTGAACAAAGTGACTTACGGTATTTCTGGCCCGCTGCCGTTCATCCCGGGCGGTACCTTTTCGGCGCTTAACAAGGGCCGCGTCGTGGGCGCGGAGTTTCAGTATAAATTCTGATGGTCGCGCCTGAGCGACGGATTGCCGTTCCCCCCGCTCCGGAGCCGTCACAAGCCTCTCCCAGCGCCTCGCGCGCCGATCTTCGGATCGGCGCCTTTTTCTTGACCTCCGGGATTTCGGCGGATCTCTATTATCGCCCTCTCAGAACACCCCGCTGAATCACATCCCTGTTAAACCGCTCGTGCAAACCGGAAATCTCGTTAAGCGGTTGCGCCACTGATAGCTCGACCGCCCAGGACGAGAGGATGGAGCGCGCTATGACCAAGGCGGCGGATATCGATGATCATGATGTCAGAATTCTCAACGCGCTGAACGAGGATGGCCGGATCAGCTGGCGCGATCTTTCGGATCGGATCGGCCTGTCGTTGACTCCTACGCTGCGCCGCGTCCGCCGGCTGGAGGAGAGCGGCATCATCAGGGGCTATAGCGCGCGGCTCGATCGTGACCGGCTGGTCGGGGCGATGACGGTGTTCATCACAGTGACGATGGAGCGCCAGATCGACGATGTGCTGCGCGCGTTCGAAGCGAAGATCGGCGCGCAGGCCGAAATCGTTTCCGCCTTTCTGGTCACCGGCGTGTCCGACTATCTGATCCATGCTGCGGTGCGCGACCTTGAACATTATCGCGACCTGCTGGCCGAGCTGACCCGCATACCGGGCGTCGCGCATATCCAATCGAGCTTCGCGCTGAAAGCGATCACGCCGCTGGAGACGGGCAATCTGCGCCCACTTCATGTCCCTGAGCCTTGCGTGCCTGAGGAAGGCGAATAACAGCTACGATTCGCGGGTGAATCGATGCCTATTAATCAGCTTCATCGCCGACGGTAGAGCAAAGCCACTATAAATTGCCAAATCACCAATATGATTTGGCGGGTCATTTTCGACCTTGCCATGGCTTTGTCGCATATCGAAGCGGAAGATGCTGGCACTGAAATCGCGCGGCGGGGAACTCCTGAAACAGGCACATGGCCTGGGGCGGATCGCGGAAAGGTCCGCGCCGGGCGCAACGCCAGCTGGGGTTATTGACCATGCCTACCGAACCGCGCCACCCCCGTTTCCACGCCGGCCCGAAGCTGCTGTTGCTCGCTACGGCAATCACCGGCCTGGCCGGGACCGCACACGCCCAAACCACGACCGACGACACGGCCGTCAGCCCCAGCACCCGCCCGGCCGAAACGGAGCAGGGCGGCGATATTGTCGTCACCGCGCTGAAGCGGTCGACCAGCATCCAGAATACGCCGCTCGCGATCACCGCGGTCACCGGTCAGACGCTCGGCACGATGGGCATTACCGATTCCACCTCGCTCGCCCGTGTCAGCCCGGGGCTGGTGGTGCGCGAAAGCGGCTTTTCCGGATCACGCCTGACCATCCGCAACATCCGCGCCGCGGGCGAAGCAACGGTCGGCCTTTATTATGACGAAACGCCGGTGATCGGATCGGCTGGTGTCAATGCCGATGCCGGCGGCACGACCCCGACGATCCGCCTGTTCGATGTCGAGCGGGTTGAAGTGCTGCGCGGCCCGCAGGGTACGCTTTATGGTTCATCATCGATGGCCGGCACGGTGCGGATGATCTTCAACAAGCCGGACCTGGAAACCATCTCCGCCACCGTGGCGGGCCAAATGTCCGATGTCGCGCATGGCGGCGTCGGTTTCCAGAATCAGGCGATGCTCAATGTGCCGCTGATCGATGGCAAGCTGGCAATCCGCGCGGTCGGTTTCTATCAGGATTCGCCCGGCTATATCGACAATATCACGCTGGGCCAGAAGGATATCAATGGCCAGGTCAGCAAGGGCGGGCGGCTGATGCTGCGCGCCGAGCCGATCGAGGGGCTGACGATCGACGCGCTCGCGGTGATTCAGGATCAGCGCGGGTCGCTCAACGATTATTACCTTGCGGCCGGCGCCTATAAGACGACCTATGAGGCGCTGGAGCCGCTATCAGACAAGACGCGGCTGTACAGCGGCACGATCAACTGGGATCTCGGCCCGGTGACGCTGACCGCGATCGGATCGCACGCCTATCGCAATTTCAACTATAGCTATGATTTCTCGTCCTTCTTCAGGACGTTTGGCGCGCTCTACCCGGTCGGGTCGCCCAATTATATCGCATTCAATTCTCAGGCGCCGTCCGTCGCCAACTCGCCGCAGATCACCAAGACAGACAGCGCCGAAGCGCGCATTTCATCAAGCGGCCATGGCCCGCTGCAATGGACGGCCGGCTTTTATTATTCGAACCGCGACGGCGATTTCCAGAGCAACATCGTGCGGGTCAATCCGGGCAATGGCGAGATTTTGCCGATCACGACGAGCACCCTGCTCGGCCAGCGCGTGATCACCGATCAGCTGAAACAGACCGCCGGGTTCGGCGAGGCGACCTATGACATCACCGATCGCCTGTCGGTAACCGGCGGCATCCGTTATTTCCATTACAGCCGTCGTGTCACCGGCGCGGTGACCGTGCCCGACCCGATCGTCGGCTTTGTCGCCGGCCCGGCGACCGACCAGTCGAGCAGCGAGAATGGCTGGCTCTACAAGGCCAATGCCAGTTACAAGCTCGCCGACCGGGTGATGGTCTATGCCACCGCATCGAGCGGCCAGCGGCCGGGCGGCGTCAACCAGACGGTCGGTCTGCCCGCCAGCCTGCAAACCTATGCCTCCGACCATTTGTGGAATTACGAGCTAGGGCTGAAGAGCATGTTCTTCGACCGGATGCTGACCTTCAATGCGGATGTCTTCCAGATCGACTGGCAGAATATGCAGACGTCGGGCACTCTGCCGGGGACCAATTTCGCGTTCATCGCCAATGCCGGCAAGGCGCGGGTGCGGGGCGCGGAAGTCGAGGCGACACTGGTGCCGCTGACCGGGCTCCAGCTCCAGGCATCGGGCTCCTATATCGATGCCCATCTGTTGGAGAACCAGGCCAATCAGACATTGGTCGCGCCGGGCCTGAAGGGCGATCCGGTCCCCTATGTGCCCAAGGTCACTGTGCAGGGCAGCGTGCAATATAGCTGGGCGCTGAACCCCAATATAAAGGGCCTGTTGCGATCGGACGTCTATTATAGTGGATCGTCCTGGACCGAATTCCGCCACACCAGCGCGTTCCAGCGCGAGCTGCCCGCTTATACCACGATCGGGCTGCGCGCCGGGATCAGCGGTACGGATGATGACTGGAGCGTGGCGCTGTTCGCCAACAATCTGACCAACAGCGCGGCGATCGTCGCCAAGCTGAGCGCCAATGCCTTTGGCGGGCTCGACAAGGTGCGGGCGATCAGTATCACGCCGCGCACCATCGGCATCGACCTGACGAAGCATTTCTGACCATGACGGGAAAGAGGAACGCCAGTATGACCAACAGCATCAAGCGCGGATCGGCGATGATCGCGCTGTCGGCCGGGCTGGCGATCAGCCTGCTCGCGGCGCCGGCGGCGCTGGCCAAGGATGTGATCATCCATGCCGGGCAGCTGATCGATGGCGTGTCGCGCACCACGCGCAGCAATGTTTCGATCCTGATCCATGACGATCGTATCGTATCGGTCACCCCCGGCTTTACCGAGCAGGCCGGCGCCGACGTGATCGACTTGTCGAAAAGCACCGTCCTGCCCGGGCTGATCGACGCCCATGTCCATCTGCTGCTGCAGCTGGGTTCGGGCTCGCCGATGCTCAACCAGGTGACGCGCACCGCCTATGACGAGTTGCTTGACGGGATCGGCTATGCGCGCAAGACCCTGTTCGCCGGCTTCACCTCGGTCCGCGATGTCGGCGGTTATACGCCGGCGATCGTCGCGCTCAAAAAGGCGGTTGCGGCGGGCAATGTCACCGGCCCGCGCATGTGGGTTGCGGGCAGCATATTGGGGCCGACCGGCGGCCATGCCGATTTCAGCACCGGCTTTGACGAGGCCTTGTCCAAGCCGGAATGGACCGACGGCATCATCGACGGGCCGGAAGAGGCGATCAAGGCAGTGCGCGCGCATCACCGTGCCGGGGTCGATTTGATCAAGATCGTGCCGTCGGGCGGCGTCGCCAGCGTTGGCGACGATCCGCATGCGCAGCTGATGACCGATGCCGAGATCAAGGCGGTGGTCGAGACGGCGCACACGCTGCACATGAAGGTCGCGGCGCATGCGCATGGCGCAGTCGCGGTCGACCATGCATCGCAGATCGGCGTCGATTCGATCGAGCATGGATCATTCGCCAATGATGTCAGCTACAAGATCATGAAGACCAACGGCACCTATCTGGTGCCGACGCTGATCGCCGGCGACACAGTGGTGCAATATGCCAAG